>CAZZCT010000125.1:0-15480 GCA_964652365.1 uncultured Lentisphaerales bacterium | reverse complement strand
AAGCGCATGAAGGAGTTCGGCACCGTGAGCGTGCCGCAGTCGGCCTTCATCGCAGTGCTCAAGGGCACCGCGACCGACGACTAGTTTTCCCGTTTCGGGGAATCGTGTGTTTTCTGGCGGCGTGCTGGAACACACAGACCCATCCCCGCAGCCCGCCCGGGCTGCCCGAGCCCGGTTCCGGTGCGGACACGGGGTTCGGTCCCGCGACCAGATCATCTCCCGCACCGGAAAGGGGCTACGTGAAGGCATTTTTCGAGCGACGCAAGCTGCGCAAGCGCCTGGATGAGTTGCAGACCCACGCGCGCCATCTGCTCAACCTGCGCGAGGATCTGATGTCCGCCGACGAGGTGGCCGGGCTCGACCGCGCCATGCAGGAGGCGGCGACGGCGCGGCGCGGCGGCGAATGCGCGACGATGCAGGCGGCTGGCGATGCACTCGCCGGCCTGCTCGACCGCCTGACGCCGGCGCGCCCGGCTTCCTGGCTGCTGGAGAACTTCGAGGTGCTGGTGGTCGCGGTCGGCGTGGCGATGGCCTTTCGCTGCTACTTCTTCCAGCCGTTCAAGATCCCCACCGGCTCCATGCAACCCACCCTGTACGGCATCTCCTCACAGGAGCAGGCGCAGGCCGGCGTCTGGGACCGTCACCCATTCAAGTTGGTCAAGTGGGCGGCGACCGGCTCCTGGTATCGCGACATCCGGGCGCACGCCGGCGGGCAGGTGATCCTGCTGGAACGCGACGACAGCCGTCCCGGCTACATGGCCCTGCTCATCGCCGGGAAGAAGTACCGCGTGCCGGTCGATGCCTGGCGCGAACGGCGTGCGGTTCAGCTGCGGCCATTGGACCCGGGCGCCGCCGAGCGGGTGCAGGGCCTGGGGCCGGTGCTGGGCCGCGTCGCGGCTGGCGATCGCATCTGGTCCGGCAACGTGACCGCCGGCGATCATGTCTTCGTCAACCGCGTGGTCTGGAACTTCCGCCGGCCGCGGCGCGGCGAGGTGATGGTGTTCTCGACCTCAGACATCAAGACCCTGCCGCCGGGAACCCACTACATCAAGCGCATGATCGGCCTGCCCAACGAGGTGCTCTCGGTGGTCCCGCCCAACGTGCTGATCAACGGACAGGCGGTAACCGAACCCGAGACCATCGCCCGCGTGGCGCGCCAGGCGCGACTGGCCGATTGGGCGCCGCCCTACACCGGATACCAGGTCATCGGCGGACAGGAACCGTTCATGCCGCAGGCCCTGCGACAGCCCGGCGACGAGTTCCGCCTCGGGCCCGCCCACTACTTCGCCATGGGCGACAACACCTTCAATAGCCGCGACAGCCGCTACTGGGGCAGCGTGCCGGCGCGCAATCTGCTCGGACCCGCGTGCCTGGTCTACTGGCCATTTGCCTCGGCGCGCCTGGGCGTGATCCATTGAAGCGACTCGACTTCACAATTGCCGCCGAAGCGTCCGGTTCAGACGCGCGCGCGGCCGAATTCTCGACACTGCATGGTAAGGTCAGCACGCCGGTTTTCATGCCCGTGGCCACGCAGGCGACGGTCAAGTGCCAGAATGTGGAAGCCCTGGCCGACGCCGGCTCAACGGTGCTGCTCGCCAACACGTATCACCTGATGCTGCGGCCTGGGGCGGAAGTCTTCGAGAAGTTTGGCGGCATCCATCGGTTCATGAACTGGGACCAGCCGGTGCTGACCGATTCCGGCGGGTATCAGATTTTCTCTCTGCCGCATGCCCGCGAGATCGGCGAGCAAGGGGCGCGCTTCCAGAGCTACATCGATGGCCGCTGGTTCCTGCTCTCCCCCGAGACCAGCATAGCCATGCAACGCTCCATCGGTAGCGACATCATGATGGTGCTCGACACGTGCATTCCATCCACCGTGGCGCGAGCCGAGGCCGAGGCGGCCATGCACCTCACGCATCGCTGGGCGATTCGCAGCCTGGCGGCCCGTGGCGATTCACCGCAGGCCCTCTTCGGCATCGTGCAGGGCGCCGCCTTCCCGGATCTGCGCGCCACGAGCGCGAAGCAGATCACCAGCCTTCCGTTCGATGGTTTCGCCGTGGGCGGACTCGCCGTGGGCGAGACCAAGGACCAGCGCGAAGACCTGACCGCGGCCGCTACGGCGCTGCTGCCGCGCGACCGGCCGCGCTACCTGATGGGTGTGGGCACGCCGGTGGACGTGCTCGAGGCCGTGCATCGCGGTGTGGACATGTTTGACTGCATCATCCCCACTGCGCTGGCGCAACGGGGTACCGTCTACACATCGATCGGCCGCCTGCACATGCGGCGCGGCTTCTACCGTCTGCAGGATCAGCCGCTGGATCCGGCCTGCCCGTGTCCCGTCTGTCAACGGTACTCTCGCGCCTATCTGCACCACCTGATCAAGGCTGAGGAAACGCTGGGTTGGCATCTGCTCGGCCGGCATAATCTGCATTTTTACCACCGCATGATGCAGGAGATCCGCGCGGCCGTGGTGGCCGGCACGTTCATCGCGTACTACCGCCAGAAGCGCGTGGACTGGGCACGCGTGGACGGCGACGATGCGACGACCCGGCATCCCAGGGCACGACCGCCGCAGCGCAGGGCGTGCGGCGATTATGAGGTGCTAACCGCACCGCAGGGATTTTCGAGCATCCGCCAGTGCAGTTCGGGCGAGGTCATGCATTCGGTGAGCAATCCGGTGGATGAGGCGCGCCTGCTGTATGTCGAACAGTCACGCCTCGACGCGCGGTTGCAGGATGCGGACGCGCCGGAACTGGTCATTTGGGACGTCGGTCTCGGCGCCGCCACCAATGCCATGGCGGCGGTGCGCTGTTTCGAGGAGGCGCTGGTCACGCAGGCCCCGCGTCCGTTGCGCCGTATGCAGCTTGTCAGTTTTGAGCGCGACCTCGATCCGCTGCGCCTGGCGATCCGGCATGCGCCGTGTTTTCCGCACCTGCATCACCCGGCGCCCAGCGCCATCCTCTCGGATGGGTGCTGGGGACATGCATCCGGTCTGCTGAAATGGGCCCTGCTTGGGGGGGATTTCCTGGCGAAGATGGGGACGGCCGCGCGGCCCGATTTGATCTATTACGATCCCTTCTCGTTCAAGACCGATGGTTCCCTGTGGTCGCCCGAGACCTTCGCACGGATCTTCCAGGCACTGGGCACAGGCGAGACGTCGCTGTACACGTACTCAGCCTCCACGGCGGTCCGTGCGGCTCTGTTGTGGGCCGGGTTTCACGTCGCGCGGGGCATGCCGATCGGCCCCAAGACCGAAACGACGGCCGCCTGCACACATCCGCGCTGCCTTCAGGTCGCCGGTTACCCGGCCTTGCCGCTGCTCGATCGCACATGGCTGCATCGCTGGGAACGCAGTGGGGCGAGATTTCCGGCCGCCGTGGCACCCGCTGCGCAGGCGGAATTCGAGCGCCGGATCCGGCAGCATGCGCAGTTTGCTGCAACCGGGTCGTCGGCACCTCCGACGACCGCCCCTTGAGCGACGCCGAGAAGGAGCAGTTCGTCCGTATCGCGCCATGCGCCGGGTACGTTCTGATGTTGCAGGTGCCCGTCATCGCCTGGCGAATGCGGCGACGGAACCGTCCGAAGCCGCCCCTGTCTGCTGCTGGCGCCGGTTGCGCGTGATGCGTAACTGAGTCCGAACGCATCGTGAGAGCCTGACTATCGTTTCCGGCCGCGCAACCTGGCGGTCCAGCGCCCCGGTCTGCCTGTCATTCATGTGCAGGCAGACTGGGCCCGTCACGTTCGGCTCATCCCTGGTCGTCGCTCTCGAAACCCCCCAGGTTGTGTCCTAACTCGGCCGGCGACGAACATCCGCCGCCGCTGGCACGGCACTGATTCACTGTCCCCAATTCTCTCAAACTCCTGCCGCAAGGCGGTGCGGATGGCATCCGGCTCGCGCATCGCAAGCGGTAAGGCTGGCATCAGACCCTGGCATCCGACAACTCGTGTGTTCGATCAATGGACTATGTTTCGCGGTTGCATGGCACATCCGGCGCCGCTATCCTTACCGTATGGACGCCGCGCAACGCAAGGATCTGCTGAATATGGCCACCCGGCACGTCCGACCCGGTTCGGGCAGCGCTTGGGCACTGCTGCGCGAGCGGGGCGTGGATTTCGGATCTGCACCGAACCTTCGGTTTCTGCAAGCCCATGTTCGGTTTGTGGTCGTGGGTGGCCTGGCAACGCGATTGTACATGCCGCCTCGCATGACGCTGGATACGGACATCCTGGTAAGCGGCGACGACCTCCATCGCGCGGCGGCAGCCCTACGCTCCGCCGGGTACCGGCGAGAAGGTCCGTTGTCGATCGGTGGCAGCAGTTGGACCGCGCCTGGAGGCCAGTGCCTCGACCTGATCGCAGGGAACGCTCCGTGGGTCTGTGCCGCCATCGACTCGGCTGTCACAGGCCCTGACGGACTGCCCTATGTCTCGTTACCGTTCCTGGTCCTGCTGAAACTGGATGCCGGGCGACTGCAGGACTTGGCCGACGTGAGCCGCATGCTGGGGGCCGCGGACGACGCGACCAGCGCGTCCGTACGTGACATCGTCGCCAAGTATCGCCCGCAGGACATCGAGGATCTCGAGAGCCTGCGCCAATTGGGGCGATTGGAGTATCCTGCCTGACGGCCAGCCTCAGGGTCAGACCTGGAATCTGGATTCCGCTGAAAAAGGCCGTTCCATGGACTTTGATCGTCCTCGTCCTTCGTCCTCGTCCTCGATTTTGCTGGGGTTTTCGAGAACGAGGACGAGGACGACGACGAGGACGAGGGGGCAGAGTCGACTTCTTCAGCAGAATCGAATCTGGTCAATCGTCTCGCCTGCACCCAGTTTCTCAAGTATCAACTCCACCGTAACCCGGGTTCCGGCCACGACCGGCTTTCCCATCATGACCGATGGATTCGACTGTATCCGTGTTTCCGACATGGCTCCTGTCTCCGTGGATTCCGAATTCAGTTGTATTCGCACCGGCCCACTCGGTACAGTAATCTCGTTTTAGCCCTGTCCGGCCTTGTCCCTGCCCATGGCCGCGGAGCCGCTCCTGCGGTGACGCGCGCGAATGGCGGGCGGCCGGCGCTGGCGCCACGCGCCGGTGCCTATTGACCGTTTCCCGACAAGCCATGCGCAAGCGACAAGAGCACCCCGCGACAGGGACCCAGAACCCTGTGCCGATTGTGGTAGGTGAGATTCCGCGGATTCTCCAGGAGGTCGCAGCCCAGAACGGGATCCTGCCCGCCGATTTCCTGTTTGCGGTGCGGTCCGACCTGCATGCCTCCGGCGAGCCGGCCGGGGTCTGGCTGGTCGTGGGTCGCACCACGGTCCTGGCCGTGGCCGAGCCCATCCCCGGGCACGCAGCGCGAGTCGCCAGCGGCCCGTTTCGCCTGCCCGACGTGCACAAGGTGCGCGCCTTTCAGACGGTCGGCAGCTCGATGCTCCAGTTCCAGTTGGAGGACGTTTACGTCGACGTCGTGCGCTACAGCAACGGGTTGCGCGAGGCGTTCGGCCGGGCCCTGGCCGAGTTGACGCGCATGGTTGAGGGTCGTCCGTCGCGACTCGAATCGCTCACGCGCCCCAGCGAGACCCAGTGCCAGGTCTGCGGGCTGCCGCTGCCGGGAATCCAGGCGGCCTGCCCGCGTTGCGCCGGTCGCAAGGGCATCTTCGCCCGCACGCTCCAGCTGATGCGGCCGTATGGCCTCAGCATCCTGCTGTTGCTGGTCATGATGGTCGCCGGCGTGAGTCTCGACCTCATCCCGCCGCAACTGACCCGCTACATGGTGGACCGCGTGCTGGTGATCGACCGCACCGCGACGCCTGCGCCCGCCGCGGACGCGCCCGCTGCGCGCCCAGCCGGTGAAGGCGTCGAACCCGCTGCCGCCCCGGCGGCACCCGCGCCCGCCGTGTCCGCGCCGGTGCCCACCCTGCCCGGCAAGCTGCACGCCCTGACCGTCATCCTGCTGGGTTTGGTAGCGGCTTCGGCCATGCGCCAGGCCCTGAATGTTTTCATCGGCCGCACCAGCAGCATCATTGGCACCCGCATCACCAAGGAGTTGCGCGAGAAACTGCAGCAGAAGCTGATTGGCTTGAACGTCGAATACTACAACCGCCACTCAGCCGGCAGCCTCATGAGCCGCGTGCTCTGGGACGTCGACTACTTCCAGGGCTTTGTCGTGCAGGTGGCGCAGGGCTTTCTGCTCAACCTGCTGCTGGTGCTGGGCATCGGCACGGTGCTGTTCACGATGAGCTGGCGGCTGGCCATGCTGGTGCTGCTGCCGATTCCCTTCGTGGTGGTCGGCACGACCTTCTTCTGGAAGCACATCTACCCGCGCTACTATCGTCTCTGGGACAGCCAGTCCAAGATGACCCAACTGCTGGCCGGACTGCTGCAGGGGATCCGCCTGGTCAAGGTCTTCGGTCAGGAGACGCGCGAGAAGGCCCGCTTCAGCGTTGCGGCCGGTTACATGCAGGACGCGCGCCGCTCGGTTGAGACCAGCGTGGCGACCTTCAATCCGCTGATGGGCTTCGTGTTCGGCCTGGGCGGCCTGATCATCTGGTTCGCGGGCGGCAAGCTCGTGCTTCAGCAGCACATCAGCCTGGGCACGCTGATGGCCTTCTTCGGCTACCTGGGCATGTTCTACGGCCCCGTGTCGGCCTTGAGCATGTTCTCGAACTGGGTGACGGGCTTCCTGTCCGCCGGCCAGCGGGTGTTCGAGGTGCTGGACTCGACCCAGTCGCTGCCCGAGGACCCGAACCCGGTGCGCCTGCCCGCGCTGCGTGGCGCGATCGAGTTTCGCAACGTGACCTTCGGCTACGACCCCTACCGGCCGATCCTCAAGAACGTGAACCTGCGCATTGAGCCCGGCCAGTTCGTTGGCATCGTCGGCAAGAGCGGCTCGGGCAAGACCACCCTGGTGAACCTGATCTGCCGCTTCTACGATATTCAGGAAGGGCAGGTGCTGATCGACGGCGAGGACGTCCGCCGCATCGCCTCGGCCGACATCCGCCGCCACGTCGGGCTCGTGCTGCAGGAGCCCTTCCTGTTCCGCGCCAGCATTGCCGAGAACATCGCCTACGGCCGGCCGGATGCCAGCGCCGCGGCCATCATGGATGCGGCGCGCGCCGCCAACGCCCACGATTTCGTCGCCCGGCGGCCCAACGGCTACGACATGAAACTGGGCGAGCACGGCTCCGGCCTGTCGGGTGGCGAGCGGCAGCGCATCAGCATCGCGCGGGCGCTGCTTTGCAACCCGCGCGTGCTGGTGCTCGACGAGGCGACCTCGTCGGTCGACACCGAATCCGAAATGGAGATCCAGCGCGCCCTGGCGGTGCTGGCCAAGGGCCGCACGACCCTGGCGATCGCGCACCGGCTCTCGACGCTCAAGCATGCCGACCGCATCTACGTGGTCGACGAAGGCCGCATCGTCGAACAGGGTTCGCACGAGGAGCTGCTGGCATTCGGCGGGATCTACCACAAGCTGGTCAAGATCCAGACGGAGCTGACGCGTTTGGAGGTTTGAATGGACGCGACGACCGTTGCGACCGATGGCGACGAACGGCTGGCCTGCACGGGCGTGCGGCGCCTGTTGCCGGCCACGGTCCGCATCTTCGAGGGGGCCTTCGGGCTGTTGCACTGCCAGGTCGAGGGCGACGCGCACGGTTACCGCGGGGCGTGGGCCGTGCTGCTGTTTCCCATCACCCATCCGGACCGCTTTGTTTCGCTGCGTTACACCGATGCCGACGACAAGGAGCAGGAGATCGGTGTCATCGAGTGTCTGGCCGACTTCCCGCCCGAGGCGCAGAAGGCCATTCGCAACACGCTGCTCAAGCAGTACCACCAGCAGACGATCCAACGGATCCACCGGATCGTGTCGAAGTACGGGCTGCTGTTCTTCGACGTCGAGACCGGGCGCGGGCCGGAGTCGTTCGTCATGCCCTGGCGCCAGGACCGCGCCGAGGATTTCGGCGCCAACGGCAAGGTGCTGCTCGATTCGCTCGACAACCGGTACATCCTGCCCGATGTCGCGGCGCTGCCGCCGGCCGACCGGCGCATTTTCCTGGGCTTCATCTACTGGTGAGCCGGGCTGAAAAAGGGGTTGCTTATCGCTGCACATGCGCTATGCTTACTCACCTTTTTCGCCGAACAGGGCGGTCTCTTTGTGGCGGTTTAGCTCAATCGGTAGAGCAACGGAATCATAATCCGTGTGTTGGGGGTTCAAGTCCCTCAGCCGCCACCATCTCAAGCCCCTGAGAATGCCAGATTCTCCGCACGATCGACGAGACGTGCGGCGGCTTCCGCGACTCCTTCGACCTACCTCAGGCCGGCTCCTGCGCCCAGTCCGCACAGAGCCGTTCCGCTGTCGCCAAGGCGTCCAAGGGCGTCGTCACAGAAGGCAATCTCGTCGTCCGGCAGGCCCATCGCCTCGCCACGTTTCCCGGCGATCTCCGGCTTCTTGGCCAGATCTGATCAGGCTTCGATGACTTCCTGCCCGGCAATGCCGCGTTGCCGTGAGTCGCGATACGCTCGCCCTGTGGCGCACGTCGGCCCGACGTGCGGCCCGACGGGTAGGGCCGCCCCAGGCCCTTGAGGCAAGCCGTCGGCCTATGGAGGGCTGTCGCCGCAGGTGCTTGGCGGACCGGCCGCGCCCGCGGCCAGCCGACACCTTCTGACCCACCAAAAAAAAGATACGAATCTCTTTGACATCCGGTGTCACAGAATGTTGAATGGTGTCACAAAAGGTCAATCCATGGAGTCTGGTGGCGAAGTTGTGGGGCAGGCGGTGGCGGGCGGCGCCTTCATGGGCCGTTTCGTGCACGCTTTGGATCCCAAACGGCGCCTGACCATCCCGGCGGGTTGGCGTGAGTTGATGGGCAACCCGCGGTACGTGTACGTGGTTCCGGATCCGCGAGAGACATGTCTTAACCTTGTGTCCACCAATGAGATGGAGCTTCGTCTGGCCAAGCTGCGGCAGCGCGGGCTGTTTGAACGCGACGCCACCGAGGCGCTGCGCAAGATTGGCGAACACTCGGAGTTCCTTTCGCTCGACGTGCAGGGCCGGATCCGCATCCGAGACGGCCTGTTGGACTTCGCCGGGCTGGCGGATCAGGTCGTGATGATCGGGGCGGGGCTCAAAGTGCAACTGTGGTCGCCCGCCTTGCGTCCCGAACCGCAGCGCGTGGACCAGGAAGGTCTGGCGCGGGCCTTCGAGACGGTCGAGCTCTAGGAGCCGGTCGGCCAAGATCCCGGGTGGGGTGTTGGCCAGGAGCAGGAAATGCACCGGACGGTACTGTTACAGGAGACGGTGGCGTGTCTGGCCGTCAGGCCGGGGGGCGTCTACATCGACGCGACCCTGGGAGGCGGCGGGCATGCGGCCGAGATCCTGAGGCAGGCCGGCGCCGAAGGCCGGTTGCTGGGGATCGATCGGGACCCCGAAGCCTTGGAGCGGGCACGCACGCGGCTGGCCGCAGGACCCGGGCAGGCGGTGCTGGCGCACGGCAACCACCACGATTTGCGCGCCCTGGCCGTGGCACACGGCTTTGCCGAAGTGGACGGGTTGGTGATGGATCTGGGGGTCTCGTCCGACCAGTTGGACACCCCGGAGCGTGGTTTCAGTTTTCAGGAAGACGGACCCCTTGACATGCGCATGGACCCCACACAGGGCGAGACGGCGGCAGAGCTGCTGGCCCGCCTCGACGCCGCCGAGTTGGCCGACCTGCTGCGCCGGCTGGGTGAGGAGCCGCAGGCCGGCCGGCTGGCGCGCATGCTGGTGCGCGAGCGGCAGAGCGTGCCGATCCGCACCACGGGCCGACTGGCGGGGCTGGTCTCGCAGGCCGCGGGCGGCCGCGGCGGACGCCGCTGCCATCCGGCCACGCGCACATTCCAGGCTCTGCGCATGGCCGTGAACGGCGAGTTGCCGGCCTTGGCGCAGGCGCTGGAGGACGCCCTGGCGCTGCTGCGACCCGACGGCCGGCTGGCCGTCATCGCCTTCGAGAGCCTGACCGACCGGATGGTGAAGCAGTGTTTCGTGGCGCACGTGGGCATCCAGGAGTCGCTGCAGCAGGGCGGCAGCCGTTGGCGCGGCACGCGCCCGGCGGTGGCATGGGTGGCGCGCCACCCGCTGGCGGCGGGCCCGGAGGAGGTCGCGGCCAACCCCCGGTCGCGATCCGCCAAACTGCGCGCGGTTCGGCGATTGCGTCCGGAAGAAGAACCTTTGTACGGCGATGGAGAGCTGCCGCCTTCCGTCGCCCGGGAATCGAGTTGGCAGAAGGGCTGCGCCGGTCCTGCGCGCGTCCGGCTGCATGCCACGGGAGAGCACCGATGAAACGCAACCGCAACCGTAAACGCTGTGCACACTGGCGCCTGATG
The DNA here is from genome assembly GCA_964652365.1 of uncultured Lentisphaerales bacterium. Lineage (GTDB taxonomy): Bacteria > Verrucomicrobiota > Kiritimatiellia > RFP12 > CAZZCT01 > CAZZCT01. The sequence continues at coordinate 5,124 of CAZZCT010000125.1, read as the reverse complement.
TCCCCGGGCCTGGCCGGGGGGCTGGTGCTGATCGTGACCCTGGGATGCCTGTACGGCTGGATGCACGTCATCTGTATGCGCCTTGGCCAGCAGGTCAAGAAGCTCGAACAGCAGGACGCCGAGCTGCAGAAGGAGTGCCTGCGTGAGCAGAATCGCTGGGCCACCCTGAAGCTGCCCCAGAACCTGGACCAGGCGCTCGTCCGGCATGGCCTGAGCATGCCCTTGCCCCGGGCTGAGCAGATTGCACGCCTGACGCCGGCCCGCGCCACGGCACCGGCCGGGTACCATGAACGCGAACGCCTGGCTGCCGGGACGCGGTAGAACCTTCGTAAGCGCGCAATCGCGCGGGTGTGCGGGCGTCATGGTTGACAGATGGGTCAAAATCCGGATCTTGGTGGTCGCGAGCCTGCTGGCCGTCTGGCTGGTGGGGCTGGTGGCCCGCCTTGGGTACCTGCACCTGGCCAACCACTCGCGCCTGACGCGCGAGTGGGGGCGTGAACTCACGGCGCACCGCGGCGCGATCTACGACCGGACCGGGACCGAACAGCCGCTGGCCGTCAACCTGCCGGCCTGGCGGGTGTATCTCGACCCCAAACTCGTCAATCCCCGGCATGATCGCGTGCGCATCGCCTCCCGCCTGGCCGGCATTCTGGGGCTCGACACGGATCTGGTGCTCGTCAACCTCAAGCGCACCGACTCGCGCTACATTCCGCTGGCGATCAGCCTCGATGATTCGGTCCAGACCCTGCTGACGAACAAGGCCGAGATCAGCGGCGTGGCGGCCGAGGAGCTGGTCGTGCGACGCTACCCGCAGGGCCGGCGCATGGCCCACGTGCTGGGGTTCACGAACAAGGCCGGGATGGGATCTGCCGGCGTCGAGCAGCGCTACGAGCGCTACCTGCGGGGCTCCAGCGGTTGCATTACCGGCGCGGTCGACGCCTTCGCGCAGGAGATCCGCGACCGGCGCGAACTCTTCGTCTCGCCGATCGATGGTGCGACGGTACACCTGACGCTCGACGCCAGCATCCAATATGTCGTGGAGCGCGAACTGGCCGACGTCGTGGCCCGGTTCGGCGCCACGGGCGCCTGGGCGATCGTGCAACGCGTGCGTACCGGCGAGATTCTGGCCATGGCCTCGCTGCCGGATTTCGACCCGAACGAATACAATCGGGCCAGCTGCGCGACCTGGCGCAACCAGGCCATCGCCACGGTTTACGAGCCCGGCTCGACGCTCAAGTCGGTGGCGGTCTCGGCCGCCCTGAACGAGGGGCTGGTCACGCCCGAGACCCTGATCGATATCGGCATGGGGCCTTGGTACTACGCCGGCCGCCCCCTGCGCGACCACGTCGACGGCGTCGTTTCGGTGGCCACGATCCTGAAGAAGTCAAGCAACAAGGGCGCGGCCAGGATCGCGTTGATGCTCGGCAACCGCCGCTTCGAGGCCTACCTGCACGCCTTCGGACTCGGGGCCGTGACGGGCCTCGACCTGCCGGGCGAGGAGAAGGGACTGCTGGCCCCTTCGCGCGACTGGAGCATGCTTTCGCCCACGCGCATCGCCATCGGTCAAGGCGTGGCGGTGACCGCCATCCAGCTGCTAGGGCTCTACTGTACCATTGCCAACGACGGCCGGATGATGCGCCCCTACGTGGTGGATCGCATTCTCTCGCCCGAGGGGGTCGAGCTCTACCGCGGCGAACCCCAGATGGTCGGCCGGCCGATCCGTCCCGCCACGGCCGCCGCGATGCGCGCCATGCTTTCGGCCGTGACCGAGGAGGGCGGCACCGCGGCGCGCCTGAATGTGCCGGGCTTCCGGGTGGCCGGCAAGACGGGCACGGCCCAGATCCCCGGGGTTGGCGGCTACTCCGAGACCGACTTCTGGGCCTCGTTCGTTGGATTTCTGCCGGCCGAGGATCCGGAGTTCGGCGCCATTGTGGTCGTCGAGCGTCCCCAGCCCCAGCATACCGGTGGTTTTGTCGCTGCGCCGGTCTTCGGCCGGATCGCCGAAGCCGTGGCGCAGTACCTCGAGATTCCGGCCACGCCGCTTGCGCCGGAATCGGAATCGGCCGCCGGCACCCGCCTGGCCGCTGCCGCGCCCACTCCGACGGTCCGCCCGGCACGGGGTTCCGTCACGCCCCTGTTGAGGACGCCATGAAACTCGCCGAGTTGTTGAAGGGAGTCGCGGTCATTGAACGCACCGCGCCCGACGCGCTCGAGATCGCCTCGGTTTGCTGCGACTCGCGCAAGGTCAAGCCGGGCGACGTGTTCGTGGCCCTGCGCGGCGCGCGTGACGAAGGCCTGCGCTACGTGCCCCAGGCGCTGGCGCGCGGCGCGACCGCGATCGTGGCCGAGGAGACCGTGCCGGCTGCCGCCGCCCGCTGGGTGCGCGTGGCCGACGCGCGCATGGCCCTGGCGCAGCTGGCCTGTGCGGTCCACGGCCACCCCTCGCAGGCCCTGGCGGTCTACGCCGTCACCGGCACCAACGGCAAGACCACGACGGCCTGGCTGCTGCGCGACATGCTGCGGGCCGCGGGCTGTCTGCCGGGGCTGGTGTCGACCGTGCAGTACGAATACGGCGAGCGGGTGATCGCGGCGGCGCGCACCACGCCCGATGCCTGCGAGCTGCAGGAGCTGCTGGCGGCCATGCGCCATGCCGGATGCGACAGTGCGGTGATCGAGGCCTCCTCGCATGCGATCGACCAGCACCGCGTGGCCGGCATCCGCTTTGCGGCCGCGGCGTTCACGAACCTGTCGCGCGACCACCTGGACTACCACGGCGATTTCGAGACCTACTTTCGCGCCAAGCGCGGCCTCTTCGAGCAACTGGCAGCCGGCAAGCCCGGCGCGCCGGCCGTGGTCAACGGCGACGATGCCTACGGCCGGCGGTTGGCGGCCGACCTGCCGGCACTGGGACTGTCCCTGCGTACGTTCGGGTTCGGCGCCGCCAACCTCATCCGGGCCGAGGCCGAGCAGCTCACCGCGGCCGGCTCGTCCTTCCGCCTCATCACGCCGGCCGGCACGGCGGACCTGCAGGTCCAGCTTCTGGGCCGCTACAACATCGCCAACATGCTGTGCGCCGCCGGTCTGGCACTGGCCGCCGGCGTGCCGCTGGCCACGATCGTGCCCGTGTTGCAAGGCGCCCGCCCCCGCTGGGGCCGCCTGGAGCGCATCGAGACGCCGCTGCCGGCCACCGTGTTCGTCGACTATGCCCACACCGACGACGCGCTGGAGAAGGTTCTCGCCACCCTGCGCGAGATCACCCGCGGCCGCCTGATCGTGGTCTTTGGCTGCGGCGGCAACCGTGACCGCACCAAACGGCCGCTGATGGGCCGCGCGGCGGCCCTGCTGGCCGATCACGCGATCGTCACGTCGGACAACCCCCGCAACGAGGACCCGCTGGCGATCATCCGTGAAATTGTGGCCGACCTGCCGGCGTCCGCCTCCTGGGAGGCCATCCCTGACCGGCGCGAAGCGATCCGGGCCGCGCTGCGCGCCAGCCGGGCCGGCGACGTGGTGCTGGTGGCCGGCAAGGGACACGAGAACTACCAGGAGTTCGCCAATCGCGTGCTACCGTTCGATGACCGCGAGCAAGTCCGGAGTCTAGCCCTCCATGCCGGCTGAAACCACCTATCCCTGCTACACGCCCGAGGAGCTGGCTGACTGGACCGGCGGCGTGTGGTCGCATCCGCCCGCACGGCTGTGCGGCGTCTGCCACGACAGCCAGGCAGTGTGGCCGGGCTGTCTCTACGTGGCCCTGCAGGGGACCCGCCGCGACGGGCATGTGTTCGTGGCCGCGGCGCTGGCCGCGGGCGCGGCCGCGGCCCTGGTGCGTCAGGGCTGGCCGTCCGCGCCGGACGTGCCCCTGCTGCGCGTGGCCGATCCCCACGCCGCGCTCACCGCGGCCGCGGCCGGCTACCGGCGCGCCGTGGCCCCGTTCGTGATCGGCGTCACCGGCAGCGTGGGCAAGACCACCGTCAAGGAGCTGACCTTCGCCCTGCTGGCGGCCGCCGCGCCTGCCGCCGCCACGCGCGGAAACTGGAACAACGACGTCGGCCTGCCGCTGAGCCTGCTGGCCATGCCGCGCGCGACGCGCTACGGCGTGTTCGAACTCGGGACCAACCACCCCGGCGAGATCGCGCCGCTGGCCCGGTTGCTCCAGCCCGACGCCGCGGTTCTGACGCCCATCGGCCCGGTGCACATTGAGAACTTCGGCTCGGTCGAGGCCATCGCCGACGAAAAGGCCGAACTGATCCGGGCCGTGCCCCCCGGCGGCTTCGTGGTCCTGGAGGCCGCGGCGGCCCACGCCGACCGGCTGCGCCGCCGCAGCGTGGCGCATGTGGTGACCGTCAGTCTGGATTCGCCCGCGGCCGACTTTCACGCCGAAGCCATCGATGAGGTGGCCGGCGCGCTGACCGTCGTGGAGGGCGACGGCGGCGCGCGCCAGGCCTTGACCCACGGCCGGCCCGGCCGGCACCAGGCGTTGAACGTGCTGCTAGCCGTCGCCGCCGCACGCAGTGCGCACGTTTCCTGGCCGACCCTGGTCGACGGTCTCGCTGCCGCGGCTCTGCCGCCGATGCGCTGGGAACGGCTCGCGATCGGCGACCTCGACGTGATCAACGACGCCTACAACGCCAACCCGCTCAGCATGCACTGCGCCCTGAGCACCTTCGCGGCCCACGCGGCCCCCGGCCGCCGGCTGCTGGTGCTGGGCGACATGCGCGAGCTCGGCGCGCTGGCCGAAGCCGCGCACCGCGAGCTCGGACGCCGGGTGGCGGCCGGACCCTGGCAGGGCTTGCTGGCCGTCGGCACGCTGGCGGCCTGGATCGCCGACGAGGCGGTCCGCTGCGGCTTCGGCGGCTGGATCCGCTGCGTGCCCGACGCCGCGGCCGCCGGAGCGGTGCTGGCGGCGGAGACCCGGCCGGGCGACAGCCTGCTGCTGAAGGCCTCGCGGGGCATCGGCCTGGAACGGGCGCTGGGCGCCCTGTATGCACGGGCCGGCGTCGCGCCGACCGCCGACAACGGAGACCACCGATGATGGACCTGAACCGGCTGGCCGGTCAGCGCGCCCTGGTGCTGGGCGCCGGTGTCAGCGGTCTGGCGGCCGCGCGGCTGCTGGCGGGCCGCGGC
>CAZZCT010000124.1:2812-15514 GCA_964652365.1 uncultured Lentisphaerales bacterium | reverse complement strand
TGTCTGCGTGCAGGCCGTGGCGCCGGTCATGGCCCTGCAGCACGCGGCCTGTCCGCAGGCCTGGTTCGACATCGTGCAGATCAACAGCAAGTCCGGCCTCGAGGGCTCCAACCGGAATGGCGCTTACGCCGGCAGCAAGTTCGGCGGCATCGGGCTGACCCAGAGCTTCGCGCTGGAACTGGTGGCCGAGGGCATCAAGGTCAATGCCATCTGTCCCGGCAACTTCTTCGACGGGCCGCTGTGGTCCGATCCGCAGAACGGGCTCTTCGTGCAGTACCTGCGCACCGGCAAGGTCGCAGGCGCACGGACCGTCGACGACGTGCGGCGCTTCTACGAGGCCAAAGTGCCGATGGGCCGCGGCTGCACAGCACCGGACGTGATGCGGGCGATCTACTACCTGCTGGAACAGTGCTACGAAACCGGCCAGGCTTTGCCGGTCACCGGCGGCCAGGTGATGCTGAACTAAGATTTCCCGTGCCGGGAAATCTGAGCAGCCCGGACCGGGCTGCGGTGGCGCGGCCATGACCGGACGCGGCAGCGAAAACCAGGCTGCAATGAGACTGGAAACGGCAGTTGGAACCGCCGATGAACACGGATAGACACGGATGCCAACGATTTTTTGCCGTGCCTGGTGTTCACCATTGGGCGAAAGCACCGTCCAGCGCAAGTCCTTCCCTATCCGTGTGCATACGTGTCCATCCGTGGTTCGACTTCCGATTCCAGGATGAGACTAAATGCGACAATTCGACGAGCGTTGTCGCATCGCTCAAACGACATAACATGTTGCACATCAACATGTTATATGATATAGTAGCCGTCTTACACGGGATTGTCTGTCTCACGCCAATTCCTGGGGCACGTCTGCACTCGGCCGCGGGATCAATCGTCGGTCTTGGCATGGGAGCCCTGCACCGGCACCCGTACCGTCAGGATCGCATACTCGTGCGCCAGCGGCGTTCCAAAGGCGAACGGAAACGGTCCCCATTCATCCACGTAAAAACCCGCGCAGACTTGGGGATCCATACAGGCCAGCCAGCGATTCGGCGGCAGCCGTATCACCGACACCCTCTCAACCCAGGCGGGGTCCAGGGGGTAGACGTTGGTGTTGGTGCGCGGCATGACGACCTGGTCGCCGGGACGCAGAGCCAGCGCCGTCCAATCGAGAGCCTTGGCTCCGCTCTGTTCCATGTAGTACTGGAAACCCCAGTGCCCTTGGAACCAGACTGTGTTGTCCTTGGGCGCCGGCTGCGCCAGGATCTTCCGCGCCGCGGCGCGCGCCGAGTTTGCATGCTGGCAATCGGCCCAGGCCGGCAGGATCGAAATCGCCGCCGCCGTCAACATGGCGGCCACCACTCCCGGCCAGTCACACCACCGGCTGCCGGCGCTCGCGGGCTCGCGGGCGGCACGCCAGCCCTGAATGGGTAGTCGTAAACGCCGCGCCAGCAAAACCCCAAGGGCCGGCGCCATGGGGAGCAAGCTGCGGCCGTTCAAGCTCCAGTTGATGAAGGCCGCAAAGATGAACGTACCCACCAGCCACAGCGCCAGCAGGACAGCATCCGCCGTGAAGCCGGACCGCAGATCCGCCACCACGAGCGCCGCCAGCACACAACCTGCCAGCGCAAAGAGCACAGCCGTCAGGTAGAGCTCCCACCGTACGAACCACTCGATCCGCCAGACCGTGTCGTCGATGCCCCCAGCCGCCAGCAGCGCCATAGCCAGCAGCCCCACACCCGCGCCCCAGATCAACCGGGTTCGCCGACTGCCTAGCCATGGCGCAAAGGCCAGCAGCGAGACGAGACACCCGCCGGAGAAGATCAGCCCGCGGAACGTCGGCACCACCAAGCGGCTGGCGGGTCGCGCGGTCGTTGCATACTGGGCCGCATCGGACAGCATGCCGTGGCCATACAACCGCGCGGTGTAATACTGATAACCGGCCAGGACCAGAACCGGCAGCAGCAGCGGCACCAACCGGCGGGTGGGCCCGCGGTGCCGCGTGACGCTGTAGACCAACAGCAGCGGCACCAGCGCCGCACCGAAGTACTTGGTCAGCGCTGCCGCCGCCGCCAACGCCGCCGCGCCCCAGAGCCGGCCTGAGCGGCCCAGTCGTTCGCCCGAAACCCAGAGGTAGAGTGACCAGACCCACAGCGCCACCATCGGCACGTCGCACATCACCTGGGTGCCGGAGATCAGAAACACCGGTGTGAACAGCCCGCATAGCGCCGCCAGCACCGGATGGGGGGTCAACTCGCGGGCCAGCCGGTAGGTGCCAAGCACCGCAGCTACCGACACCAGCACAAAGCCGCCGTGCAGTGCCCACTCGTTCCAGCCGAAACAGGTCCCCAGCAGGGCCAGCAGGTAGGCCCCGCCCGGCGGGTTCTTGGTGATCGCCGCCACGGATTGCATCCGGCCATACCAGTTGACTTCGAACCCGTAGAAGTCCAGCGGGTGGTCGCAGATCTGCCGCGCCACCCAGATGAAGAGTGGATCGTCGATGTGGAAGGCTTTGCCGATGAAGGGCAGGAAGCAGACAGCCGTGATCAGCGCCAGCCAAAGGGCGGGACGAGACGCCACGGCGGAGCGCAGGAATTTTGAGTCGAGGCTCTTCATTTCAGATCCGGCAGTTTCTTTTGACAGGATTAACAGGATTTACAGGATTGGGAAGGGCAGAGGGCAGAGGGCAGAGGTCGCTTTGCTGAGTTCATGATTTCCTGATTCAATCAAACCGTTGCTGCGGCGAAATCCTGTCAATCCTGTCAATCCTGTTAATCCTGTCTATGACTCTCCGATAGTCGCCCCGTCAGCGCCTGCACCAGGGGCTCCTCGGGAAACTCCGCGATGGCCCGGGCTGCCACCTGCCGGGCCTCATCGCGCTGCCCGCTGTCGAGCAGCGCATTCCCAAGACAGGCCAGATTGCGTCCGTCGGGCAGTATAGCCGCTGCCGCCCGTAGATGCTCAACTGCTTCTTGTGCACGTCCCTGCTTGCTGAGTTCCAGCCCGATGAGCCCGTGCGCCAGGAAATTGCGCTCGGTCACCGCCAGCGCGTGACGGAAGAGCACCTCGGTGGAGCGCCATCGACCCGCCTGCCAGCTGGCCTGCGCCAGCAAGGCGCCCAACAGCACAAACAGCAGAAGCACGCGCCATGGTTTGGCCGCAGCACGTGCCAAGCCCCAAGCCATCAGAATTGCCAAGCCGACCGCCGGCCAGTAGGTGTAGCGGTCGGCATGGGCCTGCCCTCCCACCTGAATCAGCCCGAGCACGGGCAGCAAGGAGGCCAGGAACCACCCCAGTCCCAGCAAAAGCACGGCAGCCCGCGGCGCCGCGACGGCGGCAGACGGACGCGCTCTGAAGGCCAGCCAGCACGCGTAACTCAGCGCCGCGCCAGCAACACCCCAGAGGCCCAAGCCAACCACGATTTGCCAGATGGTGAATGGATGACACGGGTAGAAGGTCGCCAGACCGGTCGGCCAGACGGTCTGCCGCAGGTAGATGCCGATTGCCAGTCCCGCATTCACGACTCGCGCCCAGAGCGGGAAGTCGCCCACGGATCTGGTCGCACCGCCGCTGTCTTGCGCCAGAAAGGTCAGTGCGCCCGTGGCGGCCGCAAAGACAAACAGCGGCGCCAGACGCGACCACGCGACTCGACGCAGGCCCACCCATTCGAGCAGCAGAAGCAGCACCGGCAGCATGATCACCGTCTGCTTGGACATCAGGGCCAGGGCAAAGCAGACCCAGATGGCGAGGTCCCGGGCGAGCGCAGCGCTTACAACGGCACCGGGCTGGGACGGAGGCGTCGGGTGGTCATCTTGCTCCGCGCGCGGGCGGTCCGGTACGTCCCGCCCTACCTTGCAGGGCGGCAGCAGGGTACGCGCATGCAAACAGAGAGCCAGCAAGGCCCAGAAAGCGCTGAGCACGTCCTTGCGCTGGCTGATCCAGGCCACCGACTCGACCCGCAACGGATGCCAGGCCCAGAAGGCCGCGGCAATGAAGGCAGCCCAAAGGGCGACGCGGCCCTCCATAGACGGGCGCAGGTAGCGGAGGGGTGACCTTGTGTCGCCCGCGTCTGTCCGCGCGGCCGGGACAAGCCCGGCCCTCCATCGTCCGTCAACCGCTCGTGGAGGGGCGACCTTGTGTCGCCCGAGTTGCGTCGGCTCCATCGCCCTCCGTCTGTCCGTGCGGCCGTGACAAGCACGGCCCTCCATCGCCGCAGACGCGAAGCGTGGAGGGGCGACCTCGTGTCGCCCGAGCTCGGTCTCTGCCTCTGCACGCCACATACCCCGCAGCAACACCCTCAGCCAGAGAAACAGCAGGGCCGCATTGGCGGCATGCAGCAGCGTGTTGACGACGTGGTAACCGGCGGGGTTGAACCCAAAGAACTCGACGTCCAGCATCAACGAGATCCACGTCAGCGGATGCCAGTTCGCCGCATAGCCGGGCGCGAATGCCAGCAACAAGCCCGGGATGGTCAGGCCGTCGCGCACAAAGGGATTGTCCGCCACGTACTGGGGATCGTCCAAGGCCGCAAAGCCGTGCCAGAAGGTCTGGGCATAGATCGCGAGCACGCCGATGCCAAGGGCCAGGCAGCACAAAACACGCGGCCAAATGCGGCTTTCTTGCTGGTTACCTGAGTTCAGATCTTCGCCCCCCAACTTCTTTGACAGGATTAACAGGATTGACAGGATTTGGCTGCGGCGCCGAACTTCTGAATCAGGAAAAGTTGCCCACGTGGATCTCTTCCTGCTTTCCTGAGTTCAGATTGTACCCTCTCTCAATCCTGTTAATCCTGTTAATCCTGTCAAAACAACAAGGGGAAATTGTCACTGGTCACGGGCGTCCGGCATGTCCTGCTGCGCATGCCTGGCAAGCCGCTGCTCCAACTCGGCGAGCATCGCCAACACCGACCGCTCGGGTGTCTGACGGGTCAGCAGCCGACGCGTCTCGTCCAGTCGGGCGCGTGCTTCGTTCCAGTCGCCGTCACGTGCGGCCAGCACGCCGGCCAACGCCTGGCCGTGCGCGAACTCCGGTTTGAGACGCACCGCCTCGGCCACGGCTTTCCGCGCCTCTGCCATCCGCTGCAACGCGGCCAGTCCATTCGCCAGGTTCGCGTAGTTGTCCGCCGACGGATGTAGCCGCAGCGCCAGTTCAAACTGGTGCACGGCCTCATCGAACCGCCCGCGCTCAGCAAAGATCGCCCCCAAGTTGCCGCGCGCGTCCGCGACCTCGCCGCCGACGGCGATCGTATGCTCCACCAGCACTTCAGGTGCACGCCACAGCGCGGTCTGCCGGAAGGCCTGCACGGCGTAGACGACGCCGAGCGCCGTCGCCACCACCAGCAGCCAGCGCCGCGGCCGGGACGAGCCCGGCCCTCCATCATCCGCGGAAGCCGCTGGTGGGGATTCTGTGTGGCGCCGGCACCGTATGACCGCCGCCATCAGCCCCGCCGACACCACCATCGCAAGCCCCAGACCGGGCCAGTAAGTATAGCGATCAGCATGGGCCTGCGACCCGACCTGCACGATGCCCAGCACAGGTACGAGGTTCACGAGGAACCACGCCACCCCGGCGGCTGCAAGCTGCACGCAACCCGCCAGGCCCGGATGGCCCCAACGGCGGCGGACGGCGGGCAGACACGCCAGGCAGAGACCCATAAGTACGACCAAGCCCCACCCAACGCGCAGAAGCGGTTGGTGCTGACGGTACAGGTAAAACACCGCCAGGTCTGACGGCCACAGGGTCTGGCGGAGATAGACCGTCACCGAGACGACCGCGTTGGCCAGCCGCACCGGCCACGCCAGCTGAGTCATCAGGGCCATTGCACCGCCAGCCCGCTGCACCGCCATCGTCACCCACGCCATGGCCAGCGAGACGGCACACCAAGCCGCCAGCCTTCCAAGAACGGACCGCGTTGGGCGCACGCCCAGCAGCCAGGCCAGCGCCGCCAGCGAGATCGGCATCATCACCAGTGTCGGCTTGGCCAGGCAGCCCAGCACAAAACAGATCCAGGCCGTCCACGGCAACGGCTGCCCCAACGGCCATTGACGGGCGCAAAGATAAAGGGACAGCAGACCGAAGCACGCCGCCAGAACATCCTTGCGCTCGGCAATCCAAGCCACCGATTCGACGCGCAGCGGGTGCCAGGCCCAAAAAGCTGCCACCGCGAAGGCGATCCAGTCTGCGAGCGGCAACGAGATGGGCATACGGCCGGCATCGACGGCAGAACAAGCCCGCCCCGTCCCGTCTGTCGCTGCGGCCGGGACAAGCCCGGCCCTCCATGGCGGTGCGCGCAGCGTGGAGGGGCGACCTTGCGTGCCACGCCGAAGCAAGGCGAAGGCGGGTGTCGCCCGAGTTCCGTCGGCTCCATCGCCCTCCGTCTGTCCGTGCGGCCGTGACAAGCACGGCCCTCCATCGCCTGGCGCAAGACCACGCGAACGCCAAACGCTCCGCAGGAGCACGCGCAGACACAGAAACAGCAGCGCCGCATTGGCCGCGTGCAGGAGTACGTTCGTAGCGTGGAAGACCGCCGGACTGGCGCCCATCAGCGAGACGTCCAGCATCAGCGACAGCCAGGTCAGCGGATGCCAGTTGGCCGCGTGCCCGGTGGTGAAGGCCCAGGCAATGCCCTTCCAGGTGAGCCCGGCCAGGACCGGCGGGTTCTGCGTGATATAGATGTCGTCGTCGAAAAGGCCGTAGGGATGAAGGAGTGTCTGACCAAAGATTGCAGCCACACCGAGCCCCAGGGCAACCATCAGCACTTGCGGCAGCGTAATCGGCAGCGCCGCCGGTCGGCTGGGGGCGATCGCCTGGCGATCGACTTCCGCTCCGTGCTGGTCATGATCATCACGCTTCATGCTTTCGCGGGTCTCCATAGCAGCGGCATTTCCGGCGTAGGGGTTTTTTGTGCGTATTCAGTTCACCACGAAGGACACGAAGAACACGAAGGGTGCAGAGGCGCAAACGCCAGCTGAGCGCACCACGAAGGACACGAAGAGCACGAAGGGGTCGGAGAACGAGACGCCTGCAAGGTTAGTCTGTATTCTGTTCACCACGAAGGACACGAAGAGCACGAAGGGGGTCAGAGAACAAAACGCTTGATGCCGTGCTGGAGCCTCGCGACGTTGAAGTTAATGAGCAGCCCGATCCTGATGTGGGCCAGCTTCATGTAGGTCAGCAATTGGGCCTCGTGGATGCCCTTGAGTTCTTCAACACTTTCTAGCTCAAGGATCAATGTGTCCTCCACGAAGACGTCGACACGGTAGCCGCAGTCCAGTCGGATGCCCTTGTAAGCGACCGGCAGCGCGTGCTGAAGGTGAAACGCGATCCCGTGCAGTGTCAGCTCGTGCGCCAGACACTGCTCGTACGTGGATTCGAGCAGTCCCGGTCCAAGCTCTCGGTGCACCTCAATCGCACAGCCAATCACACGGTTCGATAGCTCATCGAACTCCATCCTTCGTGCCCTTCGTGTCCTTCGTGGTGAATCCCTTGACTGTTCGTCCATCTACCGCCGCACGGGCTGAGCCAGCGCGCCCAACCGCAGCAGTTGCAGCGCGCTGCCCTTGTCGTCGGTGAGCAGCGTGCCCCGGCCGATCAGTTTCGGGTCGATCTCGCGGTCGCCGGCCGGCAGCGCGAACTTCAGCGGCTGACGCGACAGGAGCGTCCAGACCGTCGTGTCCTGACGATTGGCCGGATCTTCCGGTGACCAGACAATGCGCGCCTGGTTGAGCCCGACCTCCGCGCCGAGCCGCACGCAAAGCCCCACCAGATCCAAGTGCGGGTTGGTCGTGTTGACGGCCAGCACACCGTCGTCGGCGATCCGCCGGGCATAGAGCGCAAAGGCCTCGCGCGTGGCCAGATGCAACGGCGGCGCATCGTTCGCAAAGGCGTCCATCACCAACACGTCGAACCGCTGCATGTCCGGCAGCGTCAATTCATACTCAATCGCCTTGCGGGCATCGGCGGTCACCACATGCTGCACGGCCCGGCAATCGGCCAGATAGGTGAAGAGGGCCGCATTGGTGGCGATTGCAACGACCTGCGGGTTGATCTCATACCAGGTATACACGTCCACAGGCTGCGCGTACCCGGCCAGACTGCCGATTCCCAGGCCCACGATGCCGACATGCAACGGCGTCTTGGCCTTGCGCTTGGGATGCCTGAGCAGCAGCGCCCCGATGCCCGAGTCGGGGGAGTAGTAGGTGGTGGGCCGCGTCCGCCACTCGGGCAACATCGCCTGTTCGCCGTGCAACGTGTGCCCATGGAAGAACTGGCGCAGCACGCCGCCTTCGGGCCGCCGGGCCGTGCTGATGCGCAGTTCGCTCACCCGCAGAACACCGTAGAAGCTGCGCTGGGCCAGCACCGTGCGGTCGGGCGCGCCGGACTTGTGGCGTGCCAGCATGACCATGCCGAAGATCGGCACCACAGTCAGCAGCACCAGCAGCACACGCGCCCGCAGCAGGTTGCTGCCCGCGCCGCCCAGCGCCGTGAAGCCCGCCAGCAACACACCCGCAGCCAGCAGCACCAGCAGGTACTCGGCCACGTTGTGAAATACCAGCGGCGGCACCAGACTCACCGACAACCCGCCGACGGCGCCGCCAATCGCCACGGCCAGATAGTAGTGCGGCAACCGTGCCGTAGCCGGTCGGATCGCATACAGCCAGCCGTGCAGCCACCAGCCCAGCACGAGCAGCAACACCACCCCATGCAGCACAATGGTCAGGTACGAGCCATGCACCGCCACCCAACGATGATAGAACGGCACCAGCGCCACCGTCACCACCGCGACCGCCGCGATACCGCCTAGGTTGCGCTCGGCACGTGCCGTGAAGCCCAGCACATAGCTGAGCAGAAAGGCTCCGAGCAGCAAGGCCCAGACGAGCGGCAGCGGGGCGAAGTCGAGCGTCACGTGATTCGTCACCGCCACCAGCAAGGCACTGCTAAGGGCAGGTAGCGCGACCCACCATGCGGGATGTGCCAGCATTGCCGGCAACCGCAGCGTCTCTGCCTGACCGACGGTCCCAGCCACGGTCGTTGGCGCCTGTGCGTCCGATGGTGCGGCGGCCACGCTCCGGCGACCGCGCACGGCCAGCACCATGACTACGCCGGCGTAAACGCCGAACAGCCAGATCCACAGCAGCCGCTGTGTGGCCAGACCCACGCGCGGTTCGAGCGCCAGCGCGTAGAGCGCCAAACCCACGAACGACCCGGCGTTGGACCAGGCGTAGAGCCGGTAGACGCTGCGATCACGTGACCCGTGAGCCGCCCAGCTCTGCAACAGCAGGCTGCCGGACGATAGCGTGACAAACACGATGGCGATCATCCGCAGCAGCACGCTGGCCACGGCCAGAGCCGGCTGCTCCAGACGCGTGGGTCCGGGCAGCAGGCCGCCCAGGGCCACCCACAACAAGCCTGCCGCCAGCAGCCCCAGATGCACCAGTGACTGAATGCGCCGAGGAAGTCGGCTCAGGAAAAAGGCATAGGCGTAGCCTGCCAGGAGCAGCGCCTGAAAGGCGCCCAGGCAGACGATCCAGACGCTCGCGCTGCTGCCGAATATCGGCAACAGCATGCGGCCAGTCATCAGTTCGAGCCAGAACGCCAGCATCGATCCCGCAAAGATCGTCCACGCGCCAAGCCGCTTGTCCACCAACATGAACTCCACCCCTCTAGCTTTGTTTCACCAGATTCTCGCAGAAACTGGTCCATCCTGGAACCGGGAACTACACCACGAAGGACACGAAGAGCACGAAGCAACAGCCTAGTCTGCAACGAGTTGCAGGCAGAGCGTCAACAAGGATGCACACATCTTTCGAAGATACCCGCGACCGTGCATGCTGCACGCGAAACCGACACCCAATCTCCATACGACGCATCTGCTTCGTGCTCTTCGTGTCCTTCGTGGTGGCGAATTAACGCATACAAGCTCATTCGCTCGATGGTTCCTGACGGGCCGGCTCGTCCAGCAGGTAGTCGCGCGCCGCCAACCGTTCGCGCAGCTCTGCCGCCGTCGGCCGGGTGTCCGTGCACCACGCCTCCAGATGCCGCACCAGGCGGGCATCCAACAGCTCGTAAAAGGGCCCCCGGTCGAGCGACCGCTTCCAGCGATCCTTCAGATGCTCACCTGCGGCTGGCTCGGACTGTCGCAGGACCGCGCGCGCAACATCGCCCGTCGCAGCCTGGCGGATCAGCGCGCGGGCCTGCTCGGCCGTCTCAATAGCGCGCGGGAATCGGCCATTCCCGGCATAGGCCACCGCCATGGTCTCCAGGTCGCGCGGTTCGCGATGGTCGGACGTCTGGCATAGGACATGGGCGTCGGCCAGGGCTTCCAGCCGGGCTTCATCCGAGCCGGTGCACGCTGCGGTCCAAGCCTTGCCCTCCAAGGCCGACACCCAGTTCGGCAATTCGCTCAGCGCCTGGCGGTAGCACTCCAACGCGCCGACTGGATCGCCGAGCAAGTTGCGGCCGTCGCCCAGCCGCTTCCACAGGCCGCGCTTCTCTTCGATCAGCGGAAAGGCCTCGGTCAACAGGTTGGTGGCCACCGCCGGGTTGCCAGCCCCCAGTTCGATGTGCGCCAGACGCGCGGCAATCAGCGGCTGGCCGGCAACACCGCCGCCCAACTCGAGCGCCCGCACGAACTGCACGCGGGCTTCATCAAAGCGGCCTTCCAGCAGCAAGTACGACCCGTAGGAGTCGATGAGGTCGAAGTCGTCTGACCGTAGCTCGATCGCCCGATGATAGGAACGGTCGGCAAGCGATCGGTCTCCGACACTGCCGGCCATTTTGGCAAGCAACAGGTGGAAGTTGGGCGTCTCCGGAGCGCGCGCGCAGAGTGCGTGCATACGCAGATAGTCCTCGGTGGTCCACAGCCCGGAGGTGAAGATGCCCTTGAGCTGATGGTACTCGTTTACCAGCGGCAGTGCGTCTTTGATGTCGCGCCGGGCGTCGTTGGTCGACGCAGGCCGCGTGGCAGCTGCCCGACGCTCAGCCCCACCCCCGGCCGTGTAGCCCAGACTGCGCAGACGCTCCAATGTAGCGGCGTCCAGCGGCGCCTGTCCCGGTTGCTCGCGTGGCACATTTTGCCGGCGGCCGTCCAGTTCGTCGGCCAGGCGCTCGGCCACGTCGTCGTCGCGCAACACGCGGTTGTCCTCTTCGCGCGGATCGCGCGTCAGTTCATATAGTTCCGCCCGCGGGCTCTCAATGAACTTCCATTGCGCGCCGGCCAGTCCGGCCTGCGGCGCCCAACCGAACTCGATCTCGGGGTTTAGCGTCTCCAGATAGACCAGGCGCGTCGCGTCCGCCGCCGGGGCCGTGCTAAGCGGTTGCGCCCCGCCGGCCGTATCCGTCACCTGCCACGGGGCACCGATCACCGCAGCCAGGGTCGGCGCGATGTCGACCGAGCTCACGATACGGGTCTCACGACGCGATCGTCCATGCTGTCGGCCGCCGGGCTTGACGATCAACGGCACGCGCATCGTACCGTCGTAGATGGTCATGCCATGGGTGGCCTCGCCATGCTCGCCCAAGCTCTCGCCATGGTCGCCCACCGCGATAATCCAGGTGTCGCGGTACTGGCGCCGACGCTGCAACTCCGCCAGGATGCGGCCGAACTGGGCGTCCATGTGCGCGATCTCCTGAGAGTAGGCGTTGGTCACGCCCTGCCGCTCGTACTCCGCGTGCGGATGGTACGGCACGTGCGGGTCGTAGTAATGCACCCAGGCGAACCAGGGTTGCTTGCGTTGCTCAAGCCAGGACAGCATCCGCGTGGTGGTCTCCGCCCCGTCGATCGACGGCGGTGCCCCGGCCGCAGCCGGGTCGGCTTCCGCCGCGGCACCGTAGAGCTGCATTGGCAGGCGGTCGTCGTAATGGTCGAAGCCGCGGTTGAGCCCAAAGCGTTTATCCAGCACCACGGCCGAGACAAAGGCGGCCGTGGCATAGCCGTTGGCACGGAACAGCTCGGCCAGGGTCGGCACCGTGGTCGGCAGGATGCCGCCGTCGTTGACGCGCAGGCCGTGGCGCAGAGGCGTGACGCCGGTCATGATGGAGGCATGCGCCGGGAGGGTCAGCGGGCAGACCGTGCGGGCGTTCTCGAACAGCCAGCCATCGGCAGCCAGGCGGTCCAGATTGGGGGTGTAGGCGGCCTGCGCGCCGTAGGCGCCGATGTGGTCGGCCCGGGTCGTGTCCAGGGTGACCAGCAGGATGTTGGGTTGGCGCGAGCGGGCGCAGCCGGTCAGGAGCAGCAGGCCTGCAACAAGCCATGCGGCAGGCAGAGCATGAATGCGCTTGGTTGTAGGGTCATTGGTCATTAGTCAGTGGTCATTGGTCGTTGGCGTCGCCACACATCTGTCGCTGCGGCCGTGACAAGCACGGCCCTCCATGGCCAATCCTGTCAAAAGAATCTGCCGTATCAAGCGCAAGTCGATCTCACCACGAAGAGCACGAAGGGCGCGAAGGTTGGGATGGAAGTCAGAGATGCCCGGGCCTTAAGCCCCCCTTCGTGATCTTCGTGTCCTTCGTGGTGAACCCGCTTTCCTAAGTTCCTGATTTCGGCATCTCCAATCCTGTTAATCCTGTTAATCCTGTCAAAAGAATTTGCCGTATCAAGCGCAAGTCGATCTCACCACGAAGAGCACGAAGGGCACGAAGGTTGGGATGGAAGTCAGCCTTCGTGATCTTCGTGTCCTTCGTGGTGAACCCGCTTTCCTAAGTTCCTGATTT
>CAZZCT010000124.1:0-2712 GCA_964652365.1 uncultured Lentisphaerales bacterium | reverse complement strand
CGGCATCTCCAATCCTGTCAATCCTGTTAATCCTGTCAAAAGAATTTGCCGTATTGAATCAGGAACTCAGGAAAGGCGACCTGGTGTCGCCCAAGCTCCGTCCTGTCCGCGCGGCCGTGACAAGCACGGCCCTCCATCACCATGCGCCTATTCCTCCTCCACGGCGTCCGAGAAATCGATCAGGTGGGCGCCCGCGAGCTGAATCAATTGCCGGAACTTGCCTTGGGCCGGCGGCGAGAAATTGCGGCTCAAGGCGTCGAGTTCCTTGAGACTGCGGATGCGCTTGAGCGTACAGGGCGGACCAGCCACATACTCGAGACCCAGCAACAGGCCGGTGCCGCGGGCGGCCTGGCGGATCAGGCGCCATTCGAGCTTGGCGTTGTCGGCACCGTCGGCGAGCAATGGCGTAACGTCCACCAGCACCACCTTGGCGTCCGGCAGCAGGCGTAGGCCCTCATAGAGATCGCTCTCGCCGCGCCAGAAGACCACGCGGCAGAAGACCGGTCGGGGCGTGGAGCGACAGCCCAGCAGGGCCGCTGGTTCGGTCTTGGCCACGCTGCCGCCGTTGACATCGGCCACGTGGACGAAGAGATCCAGTCGCAGTTGCGCGCAGATCCGCGCCACCAGCCCGGGCTCAAGTCCGGCCAGATCGACGAGGGTGATGGCAGCATTGGTTTCGGCGACGTTGCCGACGGCCGTGGCAACGGCGCCAGAGGCGGCCGGCGCCAAGGAGACCGTTTCGGGCGGCTTGGCTTGCGCTGCCGCTGGCTCCTCCCGCGAACAGCCGGCAGCAAGTGCCAGCGAAAGCGCGAGCGCGCCGCTCAGAAACATACGAAACGTGTGTATAGCTTCCATGTGAGTGACCTCTTCGAAGGGAATCTTTTTTGACAGGATTAACAGGATTGACAGGATTGGTTTGCGATTTGCTTAGCAGGTCTGCCACGTATCACTTTCAGGAGGCGACTTCGGCTGCTTTGGGCTGTAGATGCGGCACTTCCGCTTGTACTGCAGGCTCTCGGCGCCAAAGTTGAGAAGCAGCCCGGTATTGATGTTTGTGGCCGTAAGATAGTTCACTAGTTGAACCTCATGAGCCGCGCAGAGGGACTGCGTAGCCTTGTTTTCGACCATTACCCGATCCTCGACCAGCATGTCCGCCACGAACTCCCCAACGTCGACGCCATCGTACTGTACGTGGATCGGAGATTCACAGATCGCATTGAGGCCGGATTTCCTCAGCTCGTGCGCAAGCGCCTTCTGGTAGACAGACTCCAGAAACCCGGGGCCGAGTGTCCGATGAACCTTCATGGCGCAACCGATGATCGTCTGCGTAAGAGCTTCATCTTCCATCGCCGCAGCTCACCTCTCGCACGAATCCTGTACTCGCTGCCTAAAGAACCGATGCAACCCGCGTCGAAACAAATCCTGTCAATCCTGTTAATCCTGTCAAAAAAAGGACCCTGCTGATCACTCCGCTCCAGTTTCATCGGCTTCCGGGGCGGGTTCAGGGGCGGGAGCGGGGGCGGGGGCCTGTCCAGCCGGCTGCAGGACGCCCTCGTTCACCAACTGGGCATCCTCGTCCGGCGTCAACTGGATCGGCAAGGCCGGCTGTCCCTGGCGGATCAGTTCGAGATTCTTGGCGCGCAGGACCCGGTTGGCTTCGGCAGCGATAGCCTCGGCGCTCTTGGCCTCGGCATCCTTCTCGGCCTGCGACTTGATCGTCAGATAGCTCTCCATGCGCTCGCGCAACAGCTCCTCGCGCCGGCGACGCAGACGATCGGCGTAGGACTCCTCCTCACCCTCCTTGGGTGGCGGGGGCACGGGCCGACCGGTGAGCGTGCGCACGGAGGGCGGCAGGGACGAGACCGGCGGCCGCGCGGCCACCGCTGTTGGAGCTTGGGCGATCGCCGCTGCCACCGGCTGACCGGCCGTGCGTGGAGCATTCGCCGCAACCGGCTTGCCGCCGGCTGAAACCAGTCCCTGTCCCAGCTTGAGGGTGATGGTCACGCCGTCCTTCTCGAGCGTGGCCGTCTCTTCTTTGTAGTTACCGGCCTTGACCGTGAAGCCGTCGGCGCTCTCACCCACCGTGAGGTAGTAGTTGCGGGGCGGCTTCTGACCGTTGTCGATGAAGCCCACGGCCGTAGCGCCGCCCGGCTGGATGTTCACGGCACACATGCCGATGCGCTTGGCGAGATCCTGCTCCTGCTTGGCAGCGACGGCGGCGGTGTTGTCGACCGCAGCGACGGCGGCCACGGCGGCGGGCGGCGGCACGCCGAAGGGCTTGCGGTCAATGATCGGCTGGTAGGTCGCGAAATCCGGCACGGTGCCGCCGGCGCGCGCCTGGTCGGACTTGGCCATGGCGACGGGTGCCGAGGCGGCGTCCTCTGACGGTGCCTCGACGGCGTCGACCTCGCCGGCCGGCGGTTCAGCGGGCGCGGCCGACGGCGGCGCGGTTGCGGCACGCGCCAATGTTGCGCATGACAGCAGCAGCGCAAACCAGGCCGCTGCCGGCAGGGCAATGTGGCCGCTGTCGGCCCGACGGCGGCCGGCGGTGAAAGGGTTGTTCGATTGCATGGCACATCATCCGCCGCCCAAACGGCCCGTGCAGGGGTTAGGGCAGTCCGATTCAGTGTAGCATGGGGCGTCAAACGGGGGCAATGGTCCCTGTATTGCGAGAGTTGATGCGCGAGGGAAGCGAAACGGGCCGAAGTTGCT
>CAZZCT010000123.1:0-15529 GCA_964652365.1 uncultured Lentisphaerales bacterium | reverse complement strand
GTGACCACGAACACGAAAGGAAGCCGGACATGAATGAGTCAGCGAATCTGCCTTTTGATTCCCAGGAATCTCAGCATCTTTCATCAGCTCGAACAGGCGCGACCGCGTGCTTGACTCTTGCCATTGTGCAGCCAACCTTCAGGTCCTCCTGCAAGCCAAGTCACGCTATGCGCATCGCCACGGGTTGACCAATGGCACCTCGGTTACCATTGCAGCACTATATAAGTCAGGAGGCTTGTGCAGATATTGAGAATGGAAAGTGCTCTATGCCGCCCCTGACCTTGGCGCCATTTTATTGTGCAAGGCTGATCAGGATATCTGACCCATGGATGGCCACGGCTGCTTCTGCCACCCCTTCAGGGTGCGGCCGCGCGTCGCGTGGTTCCGGGGGTGGCACTCCGCTTGACCCCCGGCTACGGTCTGGCATCCCGTTGGGATGCGCGGGATGAGCACGCGGTACATACCGACTGGCAGCAATGCGGACATCGGGGCACGGCGGCGGTCAACCCGAAGGGTTGCGAGAACGTAGCCGGAGGTCGGAGCCAGGCGGAGACCTCCGGATTGCACGGGGCCAAACCCTCGCACCCTGAAGGGGTGCCAGCACACTTCGTCGCACACACACGCGTCGCGCTGGGGCGGGGTCACTCCACCAGCGGCAACTTGTCAACCCGGTCGAGGTCCGTGGGCGCCACGCGGCGCCAGTGGCAGGCGTCGTCGGCGGGGCCGTCTTCGGCCTCGAAGCGGTCGCGCCAGCGGCGCTGGAAGGCGATGCCGTTGCGGACCACCACCGCGGCATTGTGTACCGTCGGTGTGCCCTGGGTGGTGACGCTTTCAAAGTGGTACATCTCGACCGAGGGACAGTAGCGGGCCTGCCAGCCGAGCGACCGCAGCCGGTAGCAGAGGTCGAAGTCCTCGAACTGAACCGGATTGAAGAGCTCGTCGAACCCGCCGTGGCGGCGGATCAGTTCGGCGCGCACCATCAGGCAGGCGCTGATCAGGCACTGCACCGCGCCGGCCGCGGCGAAGCGCGGGTCGTCGCGCGGCTCGCCGCGCCCCCGGAAGCAGACGTGACCGCGGCGCGAAATGCCCACGCCGGCGCACTGGATGTCGTACGGCGGCGTGGGATAGACCAGCTTGGGGCCGACCAGCCCGGCGCACGGCTCGGCCTCCAGGGCTTGCCGCAGACCGGGCAGCCAGGTCCGGGTGCGGGGCGCCACGTCGTTGTCGACGAACACCACGAACTCGCCCTGCGCGCGGGCCAGCGCCTGGTTACGGGCCGTCGAGCAGCCGAGGTTGGCGTCGTTGGCGAGCACGGACAACGCCACGCCCTGCTGCCGGGCCACTGCCGTCAGGTCGCCCTCCAGCCAGGCGCGCGTGCCATCCTGCGAGCCGTTGTCGACCGCGATCAGCTCCCACGGGCCATCGCTGCGCGAGTCCTGCAGCAGGGCCGTCAGGCAGCGGCGCGTGCACGCCAGCTTGTTGTGGCAGAGGATGATCAGGGAGTAGCGCATCGGTCAGATGGCGACCAGTTCGCGGGCGGCGGCGACGATGGCGGCCTCGTCGGGGATGAGGGCGGCTTCGAGGTTGCGGGCCGCCGGTAGCGGGCAGTCCGGGCTGGCCAGCCGGCGGATGGGGGCGTCGAGGCAGTCGTAGGCCTCGGCCGCGAGCACGGCCGCCAGTTCGGCGCCGATGCCTCCCGTGAGCGGACCCTCCTCCACGATCAAGGCGCGCCCGGTGCGGCGCACCGACTCGCACAGGGTCGTCCGGTCAAGCGGGCTCAGCGTGCGCAGGTCGATGACTTCGGCGGCGATGTCCTCCTCGGCCAGCCGGGCCGCGGCCCGCTCGGCCAGGTGGGCCATCCACGACCAGGCCACGATCGTCAGATCGGTGCCGGCCCGTGCCACGCGCGCCTGGCCGAATGGCACGGGTGCGAACGGCTCATCCGGGCATTCCCAGCGCAGCGGGTAAAGCAGCTTGTGCTCCAGGAAGATGACCGGGTTCGGGTCGCGGATGGCCGTCATCAGCAGGCCGGCCATGTCGGCCGGCGTCGCGGGCGCGGCGAGGTAAAGTCCGGGCACGCCGAAGAAGAGCCGCTCCAGACACTGGGAATGGGTGGCGCCATAGCCGCGGCCACCCCCCGTGGGTGTGCGCACGACCAGCGGGCAGGACAGGCCGTGCAGGTAATGCAGCTTGGCCGCCTGGTTGACCAGCTGGTCCACCGCCAGGGTGATGAAGTCCATGAACATGATCTCCACCACCGGACGCGAACCGCCCACCGCGGCACCGATGGACGCGCCGACGAAACCCGGCTCGGAGATCGGGGTGTCGCGCACGCGCTCGGCGCCGAACTCTTCCAGCAGGCCGCGCGTGACGCCGAAGGCGCCGCCGTAGGCGCCGATGTCCTCGCCCAGGAGGAAGACGCGCGGGTCGCGCCGCAACTCGGCGGCCAGGGTTTCGCGCAGGATCTGCGTGGTGGTCAGCTGGCGCATGCGTAGACTCCGGTGGCGGCGCTGGCCGGCAAGGGCAGCGCGCTGTGCATGGCGAAGTGCACCGCCGCGTCCACGGCGGCCTGGGCGCGTTCACGGCTGGCGGCCACGGCCTCGTCCCAGCAGCCGGCGGCCCGCAGCGCGCCCTCCAGGCGTGCGATCGGCTCGCGCGTGTGGGCCTCGCGCTCCTCGTCGCGCGAGCGGTAGGACCGCGGATCGCCACGTGAGTGGCCCGAGAGGCGGTAGGTTCGGCACTCCAGCAGGGTGGGGCCTTGACCGTCGCGCGCGCGCGCCACGGCTGCGGTCATCGCCAGGTGCACGGCTTCGAGGTCGTTGCCGTCGACCGAGACGCCGGGCATGCCGTAGGCTGCGGCCCGCGCAACCACCTGCGGATTCGCGAGACCGCGGCTGACCGAGGTGGACATGGCGTAGCCGTTGTTCTCACAGACAAAGACGACGCCGAGCTGCCACAGCGCGGCCAGGTTGAGACTCTCGTGGAAGGTACCCTGATTGGACGCGCCGTCGCCGAAGAAACAGGCCACCACCCGGCCGGTGGCGCGCAGGCGCGCATCCAGCGCCAGGCCGGCGGCGAAGGGGATGCTGCCGCCGGTGATGCCGTTCGAGCCGTAGAAGCCGAGCGTGATGTCGGTCATCATCTGGCTGCCGCCCCGGCCGCCGGTGTAGCCGGCGCTACTGCCGAACAGTTCGGCCATCGCGCGCCGCGGGTCGGCGCCGCGGGCCAGGAAGTGGCCATGCCCGCGGTGCGTGCTGGTGATGGCATCGCCGGGCGCGAGGGCCTCGGCCACGCCGACGGCCGTCGCCTCCTGGCCGATGCAGGTGTGGGCCGTGCCGGCGATTCGGCCTTCGGCGAAGAGGCGTTCCACCGCCTCGTCGAAGAGGCGAATCAGCCACATCCGTTCGTAACAGTGTTTCAGGTTCATGGTAGAACACCCACGCGGGCAGAGCCCGTAACCCAAGCATCTTCACCACGAAGATCACGAAGGCCACGAAGGGGTGATTGATGCAACAAACAGACTTCGTGCTCTTCGTGCTCTTCGTGGTGCGACAAATTGCATCTTTTAGCAGTCAACCCATGGCCTCCAGGCACAGAGCTACCGCCTGTCCGGCAGGGTCGGTCACCAGGACCAAGGCCGCATCCTCCCCGGCCGCACCGGTGGCGCCGGGAGGACACAGGTTGAGAAGCATCAGCGCGGTCTGCAGCGCGCCGCTGGCGCCTTCGGTGTCGCCGCACAGCGCGGCCGGGACCAGCATTTGCGCGGCGCCGGACAGTCCGCAGGCCTGCACTGCCTGCGCTTCGGCGGCGTCGAGGGTCGTGCGGCCGGCAGCCGAGAGGCACACCCAGGCAATCTCCCCGACGCTCCGGCCGGCCTCGGCCAGCGCCTGGCGCAGGGCGGCTTCGGCCGCGGTCGCGAGGCGTTCCGGCGCGCCGCCGCACTGGGCCGCACCGCGCACTCGCGCCTGCGGCCGGGCGCCGCGCGCTTGGGCCCGGTCGGCCCGTTCAAGCACCAGCATGACGCCGCATTCGGCCGCCGCCACGGTGGCCGGCCCGGCCGCAAACGGCGCCGGCCGCGCCGGGCCGGAGGCCAGCAGGCCCAGGGCGTCGAGCAGACGCAGGCGGTTGTCGCCCAGGGCTTCGCAGCCGCCGGCCAGCATGACATCGGCTTCATCGGCCCGCAGCGCGTCGAGCGCGGCGACCAGGGCCTGGGCGGAGGCGACGCGGCCGGAGGCGAAGTTCAGGTGGGGCCCGCGCAGCTCCCACTCCATGGCGGCCAGGCTGATGGCGGCGTTGGCGTAGGTGTGCGGGAAGAGCATGGGCTTGACCAGGCGCGGACCCTTGCGCACGTAGTCGTCGAAGAAGGCCGCCATGGTGTCGAGTCCGCCCCAGGCCGTGCCCACCCCCAGCCCGATCCGCTCGGGCCGGCAGGCGCCGGGCGCCAGGCCGGCATCGGCCAGGGCCAGGCTGCAGGCGGCCAGCAACAGTTCGCTGTTGCGGTCGAGGTAGTTCTTGGGCGTGGGAAGAAAGTCGGCGACGCGGAAATCCGGCACGGCACTCACCCATGGCAGGGCGGTGCGCGCGGGGGTGGCCGGGTGCGCGGCGCGCGTCAGCGCGGATTCGCCCTCGCGCCAGGCGGCCCGGGTCTCGTCCGCGCCAATGCCGAGCGGGGAGAGCAGGCCAAGACCGGTCACAACAATGTCGGAAGGTTCACTCATGACTGGGAGGGCGGGTGCGAGCTGGGGGGCGGTGTCAACAGCACGGCGGCATTGCAGCCGCCGATTCCGGCCGAGTTGGAGAGGACGCAGGTGACGCGGGCGGCGCGCGGTGCGTTGGCCACCAGGTTTACCGGGCACTCCGGGTCCGGGGTCGTGAAGTGGGTCGTGGGAGGGATCACGCCGAAGCGCAGGGTCAGGACGGACACCAGAGCCTCCACCGTGCCGGCCGCGCCCAGCATGTGGCCCAGTGAGGCCTTGATGGAGGTGACGGGAATCTGCGCCGCGCGATCGCCGAACACGTCGGCAATGGCCTGGGCCTCGGTGGAGTCGTTGGGCTTGGTGCCGGTGCCATGCGCATTGATGTGGTCGACCGCTGCGGGCGGCAGGCCGGCGCAGGCCAGGGCCTGGCGCATGACCTGGGCGGAGCCGGCACCGCGCGGGGCAGGGGCCGTCATGTGAAAGCCGTTGTTGCCGGTGGCCCAGCCGCGCACCTCGGCCAGCGGTTCGCCGCCGCGCGCTGCGCAGGCCGGCGCACTCTCCAGCAGCAGGGCGGCGGCGCCCTCGCTGAACAGGGTGCCGGCGCGGTTCAGGTCAAACGGCCGCACCCAGTCGCGCGTCATGGTGCGCAGCGCGCACAGCCCGCTCCAGGCGAAGCGCGACAGCGCATCGAAGCCAACCACGAGCATGCGCTCGGTGCGGCCGCTGCGGATCAGCGCGGCGGCGTGCGCCACAGCCGCGGCACCGGCGGCACAGGAAAGTGACAGCGTGATCTGGGGGCCGCCAAGGCCGAAGGCGCCGGCCAGCCGGCCGGCGGCGAAGGACTGGCCGCAGCAGGCGGCCGCGAAGGCGCGATCCTGGGAGGGGGGGAGCGTCTCGCCCCCGGCCAGAAAAGACTCACCCACGTCGAGGGCACCGAAATTGGTCGCGGCCACCAGGCCGGTCGCTGCGCGCGCCGCGGCGTCCAGCGGACGCAACGCCTCAGCGCAGGCCGCGGCGGCGAAGCCCGTGGCCAGGTCGACCGGGCCGGCCGTCAGGATGACCGCGGGCGGCACGCTGCCGCGGATCTGTCCGCCGCGCGTACAGGTCAGTCCGGCCAGATCGAAGCGGTCGAGGGTGGTCACGGCCTCGGTGCCCAGCAGGAGTGCGTCCCACAAGGCGGCCACGTCCGGCCCGAGGGGCGTGAGGGCCCCCAGACCGGTAACGAAGACGCGCGGGTTGTCGTTCACAGGCATGGTTTGATCAGTCGCGCAGGTTAAGGCCGCCATCCACGCAGACAACCTGTCCGGTGATGTAGGCGGCGGCGTCGGACGCCAGGAAGCGCACCACGGCGGCGACCTCCGCGGGGCGACCGGGCCGTCCCAGCGGAATGGTCGCCAGCTGGCGTTCGCGGCGGGCACCGGTCACGCCTTCCGTCATGGCCGTGGCGATGATGCCAGGGGCCACGGCATTGACCGTGATGCCGGCGGCGGCCAGCTCCCGCGCGGCGCTCTTGGCCAGCCCCAGCAGCCCCGCCTTGGATGCGCTATAGGCGGCGTGCATGGCGTCGCCCATCAGGCCGGCGTCGGAAGAGATCAGGATCACGCGGCCGCGGCGCAGGCGCATCATCGGGCGGATCACGGCCTTGGTCAGCACGAAGGCGGCCTCGAGATTCGTGCCCATGACTTCGCGCCACTCGGCCAGCGAGGTCAGGGCCAGGAACTGGGTGCGCAGGATGCCGGCGTTGCAGACCAGGACCTCGATGGGGCCCCAGCGTCCGGTGACGGTACGCACGAGGCTCTCGGCCTGGGCCGGGTCGGAGACGTCGGCCGGCAACGCCCAGGCGGTGTCGCCCGACGGCGAGAGTTCGGCGGCGACGGCGCGCGCCTCGTCGGCAGCCTGGCGGTATCCGAGCGCGACGCGGCAGCCATCGGCGGCCAGCGCGGCGGCGATGGCCCGCCCGATGCCGCGGGCAGCGCCCGTGACCAGTGCCACGCGTCCGGGGGTCTGCGGCGTGCCGGTCACGCGCGGCCCTCGGGCAGATAGGGTGCGAGCACGGTTTCGGTCACGACCTCGGCGCCGCTTTCGGCCTGGATGCGGGCCAGATCGAGCCCATGCTGCTGGGCCAGGCGGCGCGCCCGGGGGGTGGCACGGATGCGTCCCGCCGGTGCGGCGGGGGCTGCGGGGGCGGCCGTCGGCGCCGGCGCACCGCCGGCCGCGCCCTGCGGGTGGTCGCGATAAGCCGCGAGCAGGCGCGCGTTTTCCGCGGCGGCCGTGGCGTCGGTTTCCCCGGGGGCTCCGATCAGGGCGAGGATATAGCCGGCCGGCACGACGCTCTTGGTTTCCGCCAGGATCGCCAGCAGCGCGCCGTCCGCGGGCGCCTCCAGCTCGAAGGCGGCCTTGTCGGTGGTGATCTCGACCAGCGGTTCGCCGGTGGTCACCGGTTCGCCGGGCTGCTTGTGCCAGCCGGTTACGGTGACATCAACCAGGTTGGCATCCAGCTGGGGTACAGTCAGTCGCGTCATGGGTCCTCCGGGTCGGGCTCGGCCAGGGGCAGGCCGGCCGGGATCGCAAAGGGCGGTGGCGGGATCGGCACCAGGTAGGGGTCTGATTCGTTGCCGGCGCGGTCGCGCACGCGCACCTGCATCCAGCCGCCCTCGGCGGCTGGCAAGGTGATGCGGGCCGGCCGCAGGGCCATCGCTTCCGATCCGCCGCCCTGCCAGAAGACGCCGGCGATGCCGCTGGCGTCATAGGCCCGGAAGGTCAGCAGGTGCCCGGGATGCCAGGCCATCAGCACGGCGGCGGCCCGGATCTGGACCGCGTAGCCGGTGTCCTCCGGAAAGGCCAGTGCAAACTCGCGCACGGGCGGCGCTTCCGCCAGGCCGGTCTCGCGTTTCAGCAGAGCGCGGACATCGATGATCAGGTTGTTCCAGCGGCCGGGCTGCCAGTCGATGGCGCCGATCACGGCCGCATCCTGCGGACCGGCCGCTTGGGGCTTGAGCGGCAGCCGGAAGGGGGCATTGTTCTCCGGCCGCCGGGCCTCCTGCGGCAGGTGCTGCGGCGTCAGCAGCAGCGCGCAGGCGCCCTCCTGCGGCTCGCGCGGAACGGCGGTCACCCGCAGGCTGATGGCCAGATAGGGGTGCCGGTCGGGGTCCCACGGCTGCGGGAAGCGATGCGTCATGGTGGCGTTCTTGCCGGCCGAGCGCAGTTCCAGGACCGGGAACTCGTTGGTCGTCACAACCAGTGCGGTGACGTTCTGGACCGCGCTGACGATCTCCTGCTGCTGCCGGACGGCCGGCACGCACCAGAGGAAGTTGGTGCCGACGGCCGGCGGCGTGAGCGTGGGCGGCCGCTTGTCGGCCTTGTAGTCCAGCGTGATGGCGGCGGTATGCGCCGCCCCGCCGTTGCCGGCCGCGTCGGCGATGCCGTCGAACGTCACCTTCAGCGTCTGGCCGTCGCGGGCGCGCTGGACCGACTTGCGCAGCAGCCAGGGCCAGTCGAGCTCGAGGTAGACGCCGCCGGGCGAGTAGGTGACGGTCCCATGGTCGGTGGCCAGGTTCAAGGGTTCGTTCTCGCAGGTGACCTGCAGGCGGTCGAAGCGCGGGTAGGCGCCGCCGGTGGTGTCGAACCGCACGTCGAGGCAGGTGCCGTTGTAGCGCTCGGGCACGGCCCGCAGGCTGCTGCTGACGGTGATGGGCTGGCGGTCGATCAGGAACGGGACGTCGCTGACCGCCGACCAGGCCTGGCGCGGGTCGCGGGCGCGCACCACGAGGTGATGGATGCCGTCGGCCAGCGCGGCGAGCTCCGGCCGGACGACCGCCCCGTTGGTGACCGCGATCCAGGCCACGGTCCCCTCGGCCGCGTCGCCCCGGGCCGACCAGGGCTGCGGGCCGGCCGCCAGGGCGTAGACCACCTCGGACACGCCATCCGGATCGGCGTAGAGCGGTTCGAACACGAGCGGTATGCCGGGACCGACGGCCGGGCCGGCGACGATGTCGTCCAGGTCCAGCGTGCTGTAGCGGCCGGTCTGGTCGGCCCCCTGCCAGGAGCCGATCAGCAATTCGGCGGGCTGCAGCACGATTCCGTTGCGCAGCGGCCGGGCGCTGATGACGTCCGCGGGGATCCCGATCCAGGTTTGCCAGCCGCCATCGGGTTGCGGTGGCTCGGCCAGCCGCACGGGCAGGGCGCTGGGCAGCTCCTCGCTGAACCGGATGAACCCGTAGCCCGAGGCCTGGAGCGAGACCCGGGCCATGGCGCCGGCCCGGTAGCGGAACTGGACCAGCGGCGTGCCGGCCAGGTCGGTCTGGGGCAGGAGGGCCGCCTGCAACCGGGCGGGGGTGCCCTGGTTGGCGAGTTGGAGGAACGTGTACTGCGGCGCCAGCGTGCGCACCAGGCGCGGCGGCTGGCTGCGCTGGTGGGCGGCCACCGAGACGTCGCGGCCCTCGAAGCCCTGGAACGAGCCGGGTTCGAGGCGCAGCCGCACCAGCATGGGCGGCAGGTTGCTGATCGTGCCGGCGAACGCGTCGAAGGCCTGCGGCGTGAAGATCTGGCGGAAGCTCTTGCCGTCGCGCAGCCGGACGTCGAGCCGGACCTCGCGGTTGTCGGGCAGGGGGCGGGGCAACTGGACTACCAGAACGTGGTCGTCGAGTTCCGCCGGGGCGGGTTGATCGTTGATCTGGACCTGGCCGCTGGTCAGCAGCCGGTTGGGCCACGGCAGGGTCGACGCCACGCGAATGGCGTCGGGCGGCGTGGCGGTCAGCCAGGCCGTGATGCCGACCGAGGCCGGCGGCGGCAGGCCCCATTCGAGCAGCGGGCGGCGCGGGTCGATCACGGCGGGCAGGACCAGCGCGTTGACGCGTCCGACGCGGGACTGGCTGACCTGGCGGTCCACCTCGGCGAAGGCCGCCTGCAGCCCGGCCGGTCCGCTCAGGCGCGGCGCTCCGTGCCAGATCGGCCGCAGCCCGCGGATCGCGTACCAGGCGCCGGGCGGGTTGCCGAGCAAGCCCTGCTGCACATCGCTGGGTTGCAGGTTGCCGAACCCGTCCAGGCGCACGTGGGTGGTTTCGCGCAGCTGACCGGTGGGCAGCCAGACCTGGACCGAGGTCCACACCGGGGTGCGTGCGCCGGCCGGCGTGGAGGCCGGCGGCGGCGTGCAGCGGCCGGCGAGCAGGCGCGGTCCGCGGATCTCATCCGAGCCGGAGAGCACGTGGGAGTAGTGCACGCGCGGCTCGAAGCCCTTGTCGGTCGGTTCGCCGATCGTGAATTCGAAGTTGACCCGGGCCTCGGGATGACGGGCGATCTCGAAGCGCCAGCCCAGCAGGTGGTCCGCCGAAATCGGCGGCAGCAGGGCGCGTGTCAGGAAGCTGCCGCCGCCGAGGCAGGCTTCGACGCGCATCTCCGGATGGCCGTCCGGGGCGAGCTCGAACCGCAGGTCCGGGTGGCTGACCGGGTCATCGGCCTGCCACCAGTCCGGAGCGAGCAGTTCGACGGGCAGGCCGTTGACGGTGACGTTTGTGGAGCCGCCGGACGCAGCCGGCGGCGGCGGTGCGGCCGCCGCGGCCACGCGGTGGAACGCGAAGCGCCGCGGACGGATCGTCTGGGCCGTGATGCGCACCCGCGCGACCATCATGGAGTTCATGTAGGTCCAGATGCCGAAAACGCCGCTGGCGAGGGGTTCGGGATCGACGCAGTCGAAGACCGGCTGGTTGTCAAAGCTGTAGCCGAGCCGGTCGCCCACGCGGCGCAGTTGCATCGAATACCAGGCGCCATGCACGTCGCGGCCCGGACCGACCAGGGGCTCGGATGCCAGCCGCCGGCTGTTTTCGCGCACCCGCGGGGCCAGGTACTGGCTCGACTGGGCCAGGGGCTTCCCGTTACGCAGCAGGCGGGTGACCAGCTGCGAGGCGTCGGGATCCCAGCCGGTGCAGGTGATCGAGTAGCCGTCACCGGTGGTGCCGCGGGGGCTCAGCACCGTCAGGTTGTAGTCGCCCGGCCGTTCGTACCAGCCGTGCCGGGTGCCGGCGTAGAGCTCCATCGTGAAATCGCCGCCGACCTCGTACTTGGACCAGAGCGCGGCCAGCGAGGTGCCGTTCTCGCCGTTCATGTGCGACCAGGTCGGCTCGCACT
Organism: uncultured Lentisphaerales bacterium; assembly: GCA_964652365.1. Taxonomy (GTDB): domain Bacteria; phylum Verrucomicrobiota; class Kiritimatiellia; order RFP12; family CAZZCT01; genus CAZZCT01. Next base: position 4,709 of record CAZZCT010000123.1, on the reverse strand, counting down.
GGAAGCGGTTGATGACCTCCCACTGGCCGCCGTTCAGGGTCCAGTTCTGGAGCGACTCGGTGAACAGGCAGTCGAGCACGCGTTCACGTTCGACGCGGGCGTAGCGGAGTTGATCGACGGTCAGGCCCTGCAGCATCATCCGGCGGCCGGGCGGCGGTGCGGCCAGGTGGCAGCGTGCCAGCAGGCCGGTGTCGCAGTCGATCCAGAGGGCGTAGTCGGCCAGGTGCACGCCGTAGAAGCGCATGCTGCCCTTGTCGCCCTCGAGCACCTGCTCGGGGAGGGCCGCGAGCGGGATGCGCGCGGCTACGGCCCGGGCCACGCTGCCCGAGGGTGCGAAGACCCACAGCCACTCGTTGGAGACAGCCACCGCGTAGGTGCCGTTGGTCTGGTGCTCGGGGATGGCGAGGTCGAGGGTCGACGGGGCGATGGCGGGAAGGCGCAGATCGACCCGGCCCAGCACGTCGCTGCGGAACCAGGAACGCCCGTCCGGGGTTGTCAGCCACTGGCCTTCCGGCGAGGCCCAGTTGCGCATGAACGGGTCGTTGACGTAGTTCAGGTTCTTCTCGAAGCGGTCCCGGAAGACGGGCACGTCCGTGCGGTAGAGCGGCAGCAGGCAGCGCAGCCGCGTCTGCGGGCCGCACCACAGGCCGCCGGCACCGACGAGCGGTTCAGCCAGGCGGTGCACCAGGACCAGGCGGCCATCCAGGGTGGCCGTCAGTTCGCCGTCGCGCGTGGCATCCAGCGTCAACTGGAGCTGTCGCGTGCGGCGCGCCGGCAGTACGTGTTCGTCCAGCACCTCGGTCCGGCCGGGGCTTGTGCGCACGAGTTGCACGCGCAGGCTTTGCGCGTCCTGCGTGCAACTCAGCCGGTAGACCGGCTGGTCCGGTGCGGTCCAGCCGGCCAGCAGTCCGCAGGCAAAGGTCGCACGGTCGGGCACGAACACGGCGTCCAGCCGGTGCCCGCGGTCGGCGGTGGATCCGACGATCCAGGACTGCGGGGTCGCCTGGGCTGCCAGCGACAGGTGCTGGCCGGCCTCGAACGGCAGGTCGGGCGGCAGGACCACCCCGGACAGCGGCTCGCCGATCACCCGCAGTTGGTCCGGGCGCACGCGGGTGTTGAAGTCGACGTCGGCTTCCGACTCCAGCGGCAGATCCTCGTGCGAGGCCGCCAGCACGTCGTCGAAACGGGTACCGTCGGCGGTGTCGCTGAACAGGCCGAACCGGCCGCCCGGCGGCAGTCGCAGGCGCTGCCGCAGGATCGGGACCTGGTCGGCCAGGCAGACGAGGCGATCGTCAAACAGTCGCACCTCGAGTTGCAGCCATTGCCCGGGCAGCAGGTCGGTGGCCACGGTCTGCAGCACGTCGCGCGGCGCGTCCAAGCGGCCCAGCACGCCGTGCCAGAGGTCGAAGCACAGGCGCCCCGAGGTGGGGTCCGTGCGCGCCGTGAAGCCATACCCGCGGTGATCATCTCCGGCGAGGAAGACCAGCCCGTTCGTGCCGCTGTTGTGCTGCACGGCCGCCCGGAAGGCGTAGCGGTCGCAAAAGGCTTCACCGGTCAGGATCGCGGCGGCGCCGCCGCGGCCATCCAGGCTGTAGAAATTGGGACTGCGCGCCGGCGTGGGGAAACGGGTCATGCGGCCGTGGGTGATCGCGCCGCTCAGGGTTCCGGTCACCGTGTGCATGCGCCAGGCGCCCGCCAGCACCTCCCAGTTCTGCAGGGCATTGGCCGTGCCTTCCGGGACCAGGAAGGTGTCCTCGAAGCGGAAGGATCCGAGGCGCTGCAGGTAGTCAGCCGGCGCGTCCCCGGGTGGCAGGCGATCGACCGGCGTCTGGAGCCGCACCGTGTTGGTCCAGACTTCGGGAAAGCGGGCAGCGGGCTGGTCGTTCACGAACAGCATCCAGCTGTCCGAGCGCCGGCGCCACGCCAGGGTCACGCAGTTGCTGGCCGGGGGCGTAAAGGCGTACGACTCGAAGGCGCCGGGCAGCCGCGCGTCGCGGCGCGCGCCGGGCTGCCGCAGGGTCGTCCGGCGCGGCGTCAACAGGAGTTCCAGCGGTGGGTCGCCGGCCGCATTGACCAGTCGGACCGGCAGTTCGTTGGCGATCCAGCGGCAGGCCAACGTTCCCAGGGTCTGCCGGGATGCGGCCTCCAGGCGGTTGGTCCAGCCGATGTCCGCGCGCGCTCCGGGTGCGTACAGCAGGCCCGCGGCCGAAAGCGCGATCGCAATCCTCAGGGGGCGGAGTTCCATGGTCGGTTTGCCGGTCAGGGCCGAAGCCCATTGCAGGACCTGCCCACCCCGCGGCCGATGTGCCGCGAAGTGCCAGCGCCTGCTTCTCGCGTATAGAGAACGTCGCACGCGTAAATAGCAGATTATGTGCCAGGAAATCTGAAGCTGCATCCCGCAGGCTGAACGCTGGCCTGTTCTGCCAGGGCGCGGCGTTGAAGCCGACTGCCGGACGCGCCACGGCGGCGGTCCAAACCCGAAAGCCGCTAAGGGCTGTATACGGAAGTAGGCGCATCCCAGGTGTCGAACGCGGCCTGACGGCGGGTGATGGCGGGTGTGACGGCTGGCGTCGACCATTCGACCTGCCCCTGGGCGTCCAGGAAACCGGCCGCCACGGCCAGGTTGACGCCATGATCGTCCGCGTGGCGGCTGTAGGCCAGCACATCCGGGATCCGGTCGTAGCGGTGGTTGTCGGCCAGGAACTCGCCCCAGGCAATGCCGCATTGGATCACGGCGACGCGGTTGGTGTTGAAGGGGTTTCGGCCGGTAAACCACAGACCGTGATCCCCGCGCGGCAGGTTCTGTCCGGCCAGGCGGAAGGCGTCCACGCTGATCTCGACGCCGCCCTGTCGCAGAATGGACTGGATCAGCGGGCTCTCCTCCGGTTCGCCGAAGACGAAGAGGTTGCTTTCGCAGGCTACATTGGTCGGCAGCGAGGCCTCCAGGTATTGCGGCGCGTCACCCTTGGCGAAGCGTTGCCATTCATCCGCCCGCGCCGCCAGTCGCGCCCGCGCCGCGCCGGCGTCAGGGGTGCCGCCGCCGACGAAGGCGAAGCGTTCGAGCAGGGCGTCCTGCAGGCGGCTGCCGGTGAAGCCGGGCTGGCGGTCGAGGGCGGCCGGCCGCGGATTGGCGGTTGTCAGGTGTCGCGCGAGGAAGGTCTGCACCCGCGCATCCGTCAGCGCGACATCGGTCACGCCGTGGCCGTCGTAGGGGTAGCTGAGCAACTCCGCCTGGCGTCCTCCCCGGCGCTGCAGTTCGCGCACGGGGTAGGCGCCCTGCTCGTGGGAGATCAGGTCGTCGAGTTCGCCGTGCACTGCCAGCAACGGCGTCTCCAGCAGTCGGTCGAGGTAGACGGTGGCGAACTGCGTGTCCACCAGTCGTCGTTGCCATGGCGGCAGCTCGTGCGGCCGCAGGCCGTGCCACACGTAGAAGTCGGCCCGCCCGCAGAAGATCAACAGGGCATTGAACCGGTCGGCGAAACGGGCTCCCAGGCACCAGGTTCCGAGCCCGCCCATCGAATAGCCGCTCAGCACGAGGCGCCGGCGGTCCACGCCGTAGCGACGGACCATCTCCTCGACGACCCGCAGCACGTCCTGCTCGCCCGCGCCCTGGAAGTCCGTGTTGCTGCGGCCGAACGGCGCCGCCACGCAGGCCCCGGTGCGGTCGGCCAGGTCGCCCAGGACCGCCGGAATACCCGGGATGTTGAGCAGATCGAAGGTGGGGTTGTAGCCATGCAGAAGGATCAGCAACGGCGGGGCCGATGTCGACGTGACGCTGGCCGGCACGTAACGCCAGAACGGCTGGGGCGAACCGTCGTTCGTCGCACGATAGGCCTCCAGGCGATATCCCGGCAGGTTGGTGGGTGGCGTGTCGGTTACCAGCCGCCCCAGCGACACGCGGATCAGCGCGCGCTCCTGCGCCAGGCGTGCGTCGACGTCGTCGGCATAGCGGTACGTCCGCTCCAGGATCGCAATCCGTTCGACGTGCAGCTGGACCTTGGCGCTCTCCCACGCCCGCCAGTCCGCCGCGCGCGCCCAGCTGCCGGCCAATGCCACGGCGGCGCCCAGCACGGCGGCCAGACGGCGCGGAGAGCCTGTCCCGCTTGCCATCAGGCCAACCGGATCGGCTTCGACGCTTCCCACAAGCCGTGAATGTTGCAGTAGGCCGTGGCGAACAGCGTGCCGGCTGCGCCGAGCTTGACGCGCACGGCCACCGAGCCGTCGGTGTAGGCCGGGCCCAGGTTCGGGCCGGCGGCCGACTGACCGTGGGCGCTGAACTCGAAGCGCCCCAGTTCGCACGACACCTTGGCGCCGTCGGCCACGAAATGCAGGGCGATCCACGCGATGTGGTGCTCGGTGGTGTTGGGGTGGGCAATCTGCTTGCCGACGCTGACCGTGACCGTCGCGTATTCGCCGCTCGCGACCGCCTCCGGTGCCTCGATCACCGGCACGTGCTTTTCGCTCTTCCAGTCCGCACTCTTCACGAATTCGCCCAGTGTGCTCATGGTCTCGCTCCCGTCTTACGTGTTCCTGCACAAGTTGCCGCGCCGTTTGACGCGGTGCCGGGCCGGGCGGCCTGCGGCACGACGCCAACGGTTTCAGACAGCGGATACTCTAGCATGACGGCGGGCGTGAGGCAACCGGCGCAGGCCGTCCTCAAACTGCGAGAGTTGGAATGGTGGAATGCTGGAGTGCTGGAATGGTGTGAC
>CAZZCT010000122.1:9696-15616 GCA_964652365.1 uncultured Lentisphaerales bacterium | reverse complement strand
GCGCCGCGCCCTTGGCCCGAAGGGCCGAGGGCGCGGCGCGGCGGGGGCGGCAGGACGCCCGCCGCCAGCGTGCCGGCTGTGGTGCGGCGAGATGCTCTCCTGCGCAGCCGCCGTCGTGGGCGGATGATCGGCCTGGAGGGAGCACGGCGACCGGCCGTAAACCGTAGGATTGGCTCTTGATTTGCATGCTACAAACAACGAAAAAGTGTCAAACGGAAATCAGGACTCGACAGATCGAACCGGCAACCGATCACCGGCAACCGGCAACGGTCTCTTCCAGAAGTCCACGCCCGCCACGCGGCTAGGGCACATCGATCACGCGGCCCTCGCGGGCCGACTGCTCGGCGGCGAACACCACTGAAACCGCCCGCAGACCATCCTCGAGCGACGGGTAGCAGGGCGAGCCGGTGCGGATGGCCGCGTGGAAGCTGCGCAGGCCGCCGCAGCTGTCGCCGTCCACGGTGGTGACGGGCACCGTCTCCCGCGGTTCCTTGGCGCCCGAGTGGTTGGCGGCGGCGCGCTGCAGTTGCAGCGTGGTGCCCTCGTCGAAAAAGCGGTCCTCGCGGTACAGGCTGGCTTCGGTTCCCAGGATGCAGAGGCGGTGGTAGTAGGGGGTCACGTGGTAGGCGTTGAGCGTGCCGACCAGCCCGGAGGCGAACTCCAGGTGGCAGATCGCCACGTCGGCCGTCTCCGTGGTGTGCACGTCATAGCGCATGCGCGCGGAAACCCGCACGATCGGCCCGAAGTGGAACATCAGCTCGTGCAGTTTATGCACACCACACTGGAACAACATACCGCCGGGGTTGCGACCGGCCACCCCGCGCCAGTCGCCCGGCTTGATCACCAGTCCGCCGCTGTGGGCCGTGGTAGCCTCGATCGCGGCGATCTTCCCGAGCGTGCCACCCTCCAGCAGACGCTGGATGGCGCAGGAGACGGCCTCGTGGCGGTGGTCATGGTGACCGGCAGCCATTACGACGCCGGTCTCGGCCTGCACGGCCCGCAAGGCGGCGACCTCCGCCGACGTGCAGCAGACCGGCTTCTCGACCAGCACGTGGAGCCCGCGCCGCGCCGCCGCGATTGCCTGCTCGGCGTGGGCCGTGGCCCCGGTGCTGATAATCATCGCCTCCAGGCCCGGCGTGGCCAGCAGATCCTCGTAGCTGGTGGCGGCCCGGGCCGACTCTTCGGCGCAGGCCTTGGCCAGGTTCGAGGCGTTAAGGTCCCAGGCGACTGCCACCCGGAAGAGCCCCGTGCGGCGCATCTCGCCGCGCCGGTGCGCGCCAAACCCGCCCACGCCGACCATGCCCACACAGAGTGGCTGCCCGGCCGTTGCGGCGGGCTGTTCGTGCTGCTTTGTCATTGGATTGTTCCGTAGCGAGATGCGACGCATCCTCGTCGCATCCTTCCGCCTTTCGTCTTCCGGTGCGGGCGGAGCCCGCCTTGGGATCCTCGCTCGTTGGAATCGGGCGCATCATACCTTGCTCTTGGCGCGCGGGCAAGCGCGTGGTCCGCGCGCCCGGTCGACAACCGTACGCGGTCGGAGATCGCCCCGCGCCTCCATATCTCGCCCGGCGGGACGACGAAGGACGGGCTGATTCCGATCTTCCCACGGGCCGGAGGTGGTGTGTCACGCGGTCGCGGTGTGGTTGCGCGCCGACGGGTACGGGTGTATCGTCTGCATGTCTGCAGGGGCCGCCTTCGAGCGCGTGCGAGGGGGCGGAATGCCCAAGGACCGTTCTTCGGTTGTGGAGCTTATGCCCGCCAACTCGACAAAACGCCTGCTCGTGTGCGGCCTTCTGGGGTTGGTCTGCCTGGGACTGCCACGGCCGGCGGTGGCCACGAACTATGGCTATGTCACCGTGTCCGGGACCGGGTTCATGCTGGACGGCTGCCCGTACTTTTTCGCCGGCGCCAATCTCTGGCAGGGCATGAACCTCGGGATGCGCGCGGACCAGGGCGGTGACCGCCCGCGGCTCGGCCGGGAGTTGGATCGTCTGCGCGCCGCCGGCATCGTCAACCTGCGCGTCATGGCATCCTCCGAGGGGCCCGATACCGCGCCGTACCGGATGGTGCCTTCGCTCCAGCCCGCGGCCGGCGTGTTCAACGAGTCCGTATTCGAGGGGCTCGACTACCTGCTGCAGGAGATGAACCTGCGCGGCATGCGCGCCGTCATGCAGCTCAATAACTACTGGCACTGGTCCGGCGGGATGGCGCAGTACGTCTCGTGGGCCGAAGGGTCGCGGATACCCTATCCGCCTTCGTACCCTCAGTTCGTGGGCAACTGGTCGGTGTTCATGAACTACGCGGCCCGCTTCTACGCGAACGCGACGTGTCAGTCTGCCTACCGGACCTGCATTCGGACGGTCGTTGAGCGGACCAACTCTCTGACCGGGGTTCGCTACAAGGACGATCCCACGATCTTTGCGTGGGAACTCGCCAATGAACCGCGGCTCTACCCCGCGGCCTGGATCGACGATAGCGCGGCGTACATCAAGTCGCTCGACGCGCGCCACCTGGTCACCGTCGGCTCGGAAGGCGAAATGGGTGGCGCCTTCGTTGAAACCCACAACAATGCGCAGATCGACTATGCGACCTGCCACGTCTGGCCGCAGAATTGGGGGTGGTATGACCCGCTCCGACCCGAGACGTATGCTGGCGCGATGCAGGACGCCCTGGCCTACGTGGCGGAACACGAGGTACTGGCGCGCACGGTGCTGGGCAAACCGCTGGTGGTCGAAGAGTTCGGACTGGCGCGCGACGCAGCCGCGCTGTCCGCAGGCACGTCCACGGCGTACCGCGACGGCTTCTTCGACGCGATCTGCACGGAGGTCGCGTCCAGCGCCGCCGCCGGAGGCGCGCTCGCCGGCGAGAATTTCTGGGCCTGGGCCGGCGAAGGGCGGTCTACGGATCCTGCGCCGCGTTGGATCGGCGATCCCCCGCACGAGACGCCCGGTTGGTACTCGGTCTACGACACGGATGCCGCGACCCTGACGGTGCTCGCACAGCACGCCGCGCAGATGGCGGCGTTGAGCGACGACAGCGACCGCGATGAACTGCCGGACAGTTGGGAATCGGCGAGTTTCGGCAGCACCACCAACACGAGCGGCGATTCCGGGCAGGACTGGGACCGCGACGGCGCAACCGATCGCGACGAACGCGCGGCCGGGACGGCTCCGGCCAATCCGGCGGACTACCTGGCCATCCGCTCGCTGGTCTGCGATGGTGCTTCGTCGCGCCGACGGATCGCATGGAACAGCGTCCCCGGGCGCCTTTACACCGTCACTGTTGCACCGAGCCTGCTGGATCCGTTCGTCGATGCGGCAGATTTTCAGCGCGTCCGCGCCACGGGCAGCGTGTTGACCTACACGAACAGCGCCGCCCCGGCCGGTCCGCGGTTTTACCGGATCACGGTGCATACGCCGTGGTGACGTTCTGGGACTCCCGGACTGCCCGGCGCAACCTTTCCCCTATGACGCCTCAACCGCCCAGCGAGGCTCCGCCTCAGACCGACGAGCCATGCAACCCGGCCGATGGCAGAACTCTCACTCCGCCGATTGACCGGCTCGTCGACCTGATGCGGACCCTCGCTGCATGCGGCGGAATACCGCCGCGGGAGTCTCAAACTTCAACTGCAGCTTGTTGAGCCAGACACAGCTTCGACCCCGCAGCGCGCCTGTCTTGACGCCGCAGGCGGGGATCAGGCCCATGCCCCCCGCGATCGACTCTGTTTCTATGTCCCCAATCGCGCTTGACAAGCCGACTCACACCTCGGGTCGCATGGCGATCGACTCTCGTTGGATGCATGTGGCGAATTTAGATCGTTTCAGGACCCGATACACGCTCTTTTTGCGGGTGCGATTCACGCTTGCACCCAGGCTTCGGTCGCCGTAAAATTTACTCTTAAGCTTCGTTGGGTGTTCGGAAGGGCTAGTGCGTCACACAACGGAAGCCGGCCAGGCGTAGTTGACGGCATGGTGGGTGACGGGCAAAAGGGGAGGCGCAGGATGAAGCACGACTGTACCCGCAGGGGGCTGAGTTGGGTATCTCGCGTTGCCATGGGCCTGGGGCTGACTGCCACCGGTTGGGTGCAGGCGGCCAACTACTATGTCGATGTGGACTGGACCGGGACGCAAACCGGCGCGGCGACGACACCCTACAAGACGATCAAGGCGGCCGTGGACGCGGCCAACCTGGTGGCGGCGACACACACCATCTACATCGCCGCCGGTTGGTACGGCGATGTCGCCAACGGCGGCACCGAGGATTTCAGCGCCGGCGGCGGCACGGGCGGCGGCGGTGGCGGCTTCAGCGTCCAGCGGCGAATCAACTTCTATGGCGGGTACGCCGGCTGGCAGGGCGGAGCGACATTCGACTGGACGACGCGCACGCCGCGCGCGACGGTGATTGACCTTCGCCTCGCCGCTTCGCGCGCCTTCACAGCCGACACGGCCACCCACAACTCCCTCGGTCCGTTCTTCGACGGCCTGAGTTTCATCAACGCGCAACACAGTACGTCCGGTGGCGCCATTCACCAGTCCAGCGCGTACTTTGAAGGGATGGGCGTGAACAACTGCCTGTTTCAGAGCAACAGCGTGACCGGTTCGGGTGGCGCCGTCTTCAACAACATGGACTGCCCCGGTTACATTGTCGCGAACTCGGATTTTCTCGATAACACGGCCACCGGCGACGGCGGGGCGCTCTGGCAAAACATGAATAACGCCACGCTTTACGTGACCAACTGCGTGTTCCGCGGCAACCGCGCCACCGGAGCAGTCAGCCAGGGCGGTGCGGCCTATTTCAACCCACCTGGCCCCATCGATGTGCGTAATTGTCTTTTCGAGAACAACCAATCAGGCGGGCACGGCGGCGGCGTGTTCAGCCCCATGGGTAACCTCTACCTCCGGGCGTGCGTGTTCCGCGGTAACGCCGCCCCCCAGGGCGCTGCCATGGGCGGCAACACCTACCATGTCGGGCAGTACAATCTGGAGAACTGCCTGATCTACAATAATGCAGGGGGGTACGCGGTCCAAGCCGAGGGATACAACGGCGTCAGCTACATGATCGACATGCTGCACTGCACGGTCGTATCCAACGCGAACGGTGGCGTCCGGGCCTCGTACCGGGCGGCTTCGGAGACCAAGCCGTCGCGGATACGGAACAGCATCATCTGGCGGAACGGCGGCTACGGCGTCTATCAGGCCCAGGCTGGCGACCCGATCATCTTGCAGTGCAACAACGTCTACAGCAATACGATCGGCAACTACTTCGGGGTATCGGCTGATGCCGCATCGCTCTCAACCGATCCGGTCTTCATTGACGCAGCCGCTGCGGATTACCGCCTGGCGATCACGAGCCCATCGATTGATGCGGGCACCAACAATACGCTGCTGGTCAAGGACGCCGTCGGAATCATGCGTCCCACTCGCAATGGCTGGGACCAGGGTTGTTACGAGGAGATCAACGCCTGCCGCATCCAGAACCTGGCGCCAGTGACCACCAGCACGAGCGCCGTGCTGCGCGGGCAACTGGACTACGACGGCGGCCTGGACGCATATGTGCACATCTACTGGGGAGTCACGGACGGCGGCACGGACCGCGCCACGTGGGCTAACACCAACATCATCGGGCTCATCGACTCTCCGGCGACCTTCTCGTTCGCCAACAGTCTGACGCCGGGGCAGTCGTACTGGTTCCGCTGCTACGCCAGCAACGCCTACGACGAGGTCTGGTCCGACGCGTCATGGTCCTTCACGGCTGAAGACGTGCACGTGTGGACCGGCTTGGCCGGTGGCGGGTTGGCCAGCACGCCTGGCAACTGGTTCAACAGTTTTCCGCCCACGGCCAGCGGCACCGTCAAACTCGACAGCTACCAGGCCAACATGACCTGGGACGCCGCGGCGCCGCACCAGGTTCTGAAATGGGT
>CAZZCT010000122.1:0-9686 GCA_964652365.1 uncultured Lentisphaerales bacterium | reverse complement strand
ACCAGTACAACGGTACGGCGACCATTGGCACGGGCTGGTCCAACGGTTTTGACACGCTGACGATCGACACGGACATGACCATCAATGGCGGCACGGTGACGCATCTGGCCAACCCGTCCAGCGGTGCGGCACTCTACCGGCTCAAGGTCGATATCGGCAGGAACCTCACGCTGGCACCCGGCAAACAGATCAGCGCGGACGGCCGCGGCTATACCCAAGGCAAGGGCCCTGGCGCGGGCACGGCCAACTATCAGGGCGGCACGCATGGCGGCGAGGGCTATCGCGCCACCGCAGCCTGTTACGGCAGCGTGTGGGAGCCGGAGATGTTGGGCAGCGGCGGCGGCGGAACCGCCGGCCGTGCCGGCGGCGGCGCGGTCTGGCTCACAGTCGCAGGTACGGCGACCGTGAACGGCACGGTCTCGGCGGACGGCCAGGTTAGCACGGGCAATAACGGCTATGGTGGCGCAGGCGGGTCGGTCTACCTGCGCGCCGCCCATGTGGCTGGCACGGGCACACTCCGGGCAAGCGGTTCCGGCACCGGGCATGACGCCTCCGGCGGCGGCGGCGGGCGGGTGGCCGTGGTTCTGACGGACGATACCTCGTTTGCCGGCCTCTCGCTGACCGCCTTCGGCCTCGCCGCCCACGGTGAGCGCAACTCGGCTGCGGGAACCGTATACCTGGAGTCCACGACGCATGCGCCGCAGCAGGGTGTCGTGGTGATTGACAACAACAACATCTTCACGCGGCGGGCTCGGACGGTGATCCCCGCCTCGCACCCGCTCGAACAGTTCGCAGGCATTGTCCTCAGCCGGGCCGCTGTGCTGGGATTTTCCGCCGGCGACACGTTCGATTTTGGCAGCATGGCCAACCTCACGCTGAACGGCCCGACTGCGTCCTATATTGCCGTGCGCGATCTCACCGGGGTTACGTTCCCGGCCGACTTCACGATCGCCGGTTACACGCTCCGGCTGGATACGCCGCTCGTGCAGACCGCGAACTGGACCGTCGCCGCCAACGGATCGTTGGCGCACTCGGCCTTTGACGGCTCCGTCGACGTCGGACTCGATCTGACACTCACCGGCAATCTCACCGTGAACGGGACGATCGACGTGCGTCGCGGCGGCTACCCGCGCGGCGACGACAACTCGGCCTATCGTGGGCCTGGATACACGGAGGGCCAAGGCGGCAGTTACGGCGGGCGGGGGTTCGGTGCTGGCGTGAATAGATGCTATGGTTCAATCTTGAACCCGGTTCATCTGGGCAGCGCCTCCTACTACGGAACCGGTGGCGGGCGCGCCCGTCTGGTAGTCTCCGGCGATACCACCGTGAACGGGAGTATCCTGGCGGGATGCCTCCCTCTGGACACGGTCAACGCCTCGGGTGGCTCGCTTGATCTGCAGACCGGGACGCTTTCAGGCAACGGCGCCATCAGTTCGACCGGCGGGCGCACCACCGACATGACGTGGTCTGAGAAAGGCGGCGGCGGCGGCCGCATGCGCATCAAGCTAACGGGTTCGGACAGTTTCGGAAGCGTAACACTGGCAACCAATGGCGGTCGCGGCGGTCCCGGCGACGTGAACGGTACGGGGGGCGCCGGCACGATCTATCTGGAGCGCGCCAGTGAGTCCGCCGGCCAGGGACGGATCATCATCGGCAATGCCAACAATACGCCAATCCGGGCGACCGACTTCCCGCCGACACAGCTCCACAGCGACGACCTGGGCGCCGCCACGCTGGTCATCACCAGCGGCGCCTGGGTGAACCTGACGGGCAACGTCACGGTCGGCGACCTCTACCTGTCGGCCGGCTCGACCTTCAGTCTCAATGGCTACACGTGCAAGGTCAACCACGTCCGGCATGCGCTTGAGGGCACGCCCACCGCGCCCGGCGAGGTCAAGTGGCTGACGCCCGGCACGATCTTGGTTGTGAGGTAGTTGGTCGAGGCGACAGCAATCCACAGCGATGGGGGTGCGGGGTGGCCGGCATTCGGTACAGCCTGCGCCCTGCCAAATCGGGGAGACTAGATATGCAGCAGTCAACACTGTATCGGCAGGGTATGCACGTTTGGGCGCGTGGGGCCATGGTCGTGGCGGCGGTTCTGGCCGTCTCTGGCGTGCACGCGGCCACCTACTATGTGGACGTGAACTGGAGTGGGCCTTACAACGGCACGGCCAGCGAGCCCTATCGGACACTGAACGCGGCCATCGCCGCGGCCAACGCCGCCGACGGGCACACGATCATTGTGGCCGACGGCGTCTATCGGGATGCCAGCGACGGCGGTTTCGAGACGTTTCCCGCGGTGGGATACAGTCTCTCCAAGAGTGTCACCATGCGTGGGGGGTACACTGGCTGGACCAGCGGCTCAAGCTTTGACTGGGGTTCACGCGCGATGCGTTCCTCCATCGTCGACCTGACTAACACAACCAGTCGTGCCTTGTATCAGAACGTCAGCAAAACGTTATTGCTCGAGGGGTTCACTTTCCGAAATTCCCGAACCTTACAGACGAACGGTGGCGCCGTATACCTCACAGGACACAATGCGCTGACGCTGGCGGATTGCCTGTTTACGAACAACGTGATTACCAGCGGTAGCGGTGGCGCCGTTTGTTCGATACCAGCCGGATGGACGACGGCCCCTAAGATCGTTAACTGTGACTTTGTCGGTAACGCGGCACCCAACTCCGGGGCGCTCTATCTTCAACCTTATTATGCGAATACGATGCTGCTGGTTTCCAACTGCCTGTTTCAGGCAAACCAGGCCACGGTGGACGGTGGCGCTGTGGCCCTTTACAACGCCTTCCAGATAGTGTCGTACGATCAGATGCTGTTCGTCGATAGCGTCTTCCGAGACAATACGGCCGGCGACGAAGGTGGTGCCATCTGCGGGCTCTACTCCGGCTTCCGGCATCGCTTGCGCCGGTGCACGTTCGTCGGCAACCGGGCGCAGCAGGGGGCCGCCTACGGCCACAACATCGATAACGCCTACTGGGGCGGCCCCATCTTTATGGAGCACTGCCTGGTTTACAGCAATACCTGCACAACGGCCGGCGACAAGTACGCGATCCACATCGACGGCGACCGCGAGAACCCCGCTTACATCGATATCGATTACTGTACGATTGTGCATAACTCGGGCGGCATCTACAACTCGCGCATCGCTGTCGGGCAGCGCGAACTGCGGGTACGCAACAGCATCGTGGCGTTCAATGCCGGTCGCGGCATCCAGTGTGATGGCGTGCCGGTGCTCACCTGCAACAATGTCTACGGCAACGGCATCAACTACGGTGGCACGGCTGCGGCGGGCGTCGGCAGCATCTCGGTCGATCCGGGGTTTGTCAACGCCGTGGTCAACGACTATCGTCTCGCCCATGGCAGTCCCTGCGTCGATGCGGGTGGCGATCTGGGTCTGACGCCCGACATTGATGGCGTGGCCCGTCCCACCCGTCACGGCTACGACATGGGCTGCTACGAGGAGTGGCAGATTCCGATCATCGCCAACCGCACGCCCGTGGCGACTGCCACGAACGCCGAGGTACGGGCCGAGTTCAAGTATGAGAGCGCGGCCATTGCGACCTACGCCTACTTTGCCATCGACACCACGGACAAGGGCACCAACAGCCTGGCCAGTTGGTCGCAGTCGGCCGGCGTCGGCGAAAAGACGCGGGGTGTGATCTTCGGCGCGACCTTCTTCGGCCTGACGTCGGACACCACCTACTGGTACCGCTGCATGGCCAGCAACAGCTATGACGTCATCTGGGGGCCATCGGCCTCGTTCAAGACGCCTGCCGCGGGTGGCACTACGCGCCTCTGGACCGGCTGTGGCGGCAATGCCCTGGCCAGCAACACCAACAACTGGTTGAATGGCTTGGCGCCTGGCGTCAGCGACTATGTCCTGCTGGACTCGTCGCCGTCCAACATGACGTGGAATGCGGGCGTCAACGGCCTGCCGGCCACGGTGGTGCGCTGGACCCAGACCGAGAAGTACGCCGGTACGGTCACATTCGAGACGCTCTACGGGAGTGTCGGCTTTACAAACTTCACCATTGCCGGGGATTGCCTCATCAGTCAGGGCCGCTGGACGCATCTGAAGAACTCGACCTCTGAGGCACGACGTCTGCGCGTGAGTGTTGCCGGCGACCTGACGGTAGGCAGCGGCGCCACGATCACCACCGATGCCTTGGGGTATAACTACGGCAGCGGGCCAGGCTATCTGTCCGGGTGCGGCGGCGCCTACGGCGGCGCCACACCGAGACAGTTGCAGGAGAACTATGACGGGGTCTTCAACCTGAAGACCTACGGGTCGGTGACCGCGCCGGTGAATCTGGGCAGTGGCGGCGAAGCTTCGGCCGCACACGGCGCCGGCGCGATTCTGCTCGCCGTAAACGGGACCACGACGCTGCTCTCCGGCGGCGTCATCACCGCGGGTGGCGGACATGGTGGCGGGGGGGCCAGCGGAGGGTCCGGCGGGAGCATCTATCTCACCACGGGCCGGCTGACGGGCGCCGGGACGATTCGGGCGAACGGTGGCGGGAGCGCGTGGGACTACCCGGCCGGCGGCAGCGGCGGCCGCATCGCCGTTATCCTGACGGGCTTGGGCGCGGACTTCACCGCTTGGTCGGGCAGCACCACTGCCTTCAGCCCGGTCTACGGCACAGGGACCAGCAATGACGATGTCACCTATCCGGCCGCGGCGGGGACGGTCTATCTGAAGACGGCGGCCGGCGTCGACACCCTGATCATCGACAACAACAGCATTACGACGGTCGCCGGCAGGGCGCCGACGTTGATGCCCGGTGGCGCCGACGCCGTGAATCTCAACGCCATCTCGAGCGTCGTGATCCGAAACAAGGGCGTACTCGGCGTGCGGAGCGACACGACCCTCGACTTCAATACCTTCGCCCCGACGACCTACGGTGCGGCCAACTCGGCCATCGTGCTGTATGATGACTCCAGCGTGACCTATCCGGCCAACTGGACGATCGACAACTACTCGCTTTACACAGCCGGCATTGCGCCTGGCAAACTGACGCATGTGACGATCGGCGCTACTGGCGCGCTGTCGCATCCGCAGAACTTCCGAACCGAGGTCTATAAACTCGATCTCACGCTTGCCGGCAACCTGACGGTTCTCGGAGGGGGTTCGATCACTGCGGACGCCCGCGGCTATCGGTATCTGGGGCTAGGTTATCTGAATGCCAACTATGGTGCTGCGCATGGCGGTACTTCCACGGCGGATTTGAACAATGGCGGAAGCGTCAATGTCAACAAGAAGACCTTCGGGGCCATTACCGCTCCCGTAAGCCTGGGCAGCAGCGGCGGTGACGTCAACGTCTCCGGCGGCGGGGCGATCCTGCTGAACGTGGCCGGCACCACGACGGTCACGTCGCCGGGCATGATCACCGCCAATGGCGAGACGTCGAACCATGCGCCTTCCGGCGGCAGCATCCGTCTCCGAACGGGCTACCTGAGCGGCAACGGCACTATCCGCGCCAATGGCGGTAACACCACCTGGGACAAGGGCACCGCAGGCGGCGGTGGTCGCGTGGGTATCATCCTGACCGGCTCCGGCGCGGACTTTGGTTCGTGGTCCGGCTTGACGCTTGCCTATGGGGGGGCAGCGACGGGGGGATCGGGGTTGCATGCCGCTGCGGGAACCGTCTATCGCCAGACCGCCGCTCAAGCCGTTGGCGCCGGCACCGTCATCGTGAACAACTCGACGACGGCCAGGAATACAACCTTCACCAGCCTGCCGGCATTCAAGGACTCCACGGAGGACATCCGCAAGACCGCATGGGAGACCGCCAACAATGCCAGGCTCGGACTGGCCACCAATGCCACGATCGAGGGTCTGACGCTGACCACGAACGGGCGGCTGGAACTGGCCGGATGGACGTTGAACGTGCGGTCGTTGACCGTGACCGGCACGGTCTACAAGAACGGCGTCTACACCCCGACTGAGATCAGCTTGCTCACCGACGCCGTAGGCGGCGGCAAAGTGGTGGTCTTCAAGCCGGCGCCGGGCACGCTGATCTTGATGCGGTAGGTTCTGCACGTGGGCTCAGCCGGCCGGCTGCCCCAAGGCCTGGGGCACCCCCACGCGTGGGGACGTACGTCGAGCCGACATGCGCCACAGGCTGTCGCACGGGCTACGGCGTGTGCACACGTGCGTCTGTAGCCGACGGTGGCCAGCGGCCTGGCGTAGGGGCGGGTCAGGCCCTTGACCCGCCCGACTTGGCGCCTGTGTGCCCGCGTGCCTGTGAGTGAGCCCGACATCGGATCCCAGAACGGGAGCCGCAGGTTACCCCCGTGAGCATTCCCGGCGCAGCCGCGCGGCCGGCTTACCGATGCGGTCGCGAACACTCCGGCACACTCCAGCGCCGGTAGCCGCAACGGAAAGGGGCTACCGCAACCGCTCGGCCAGGGTCGTGCGGCGCTCGCGGACCGTGTTGTTGCCAATGGCGATCGCCACGGCCTTGGATGAACCCACGATGCAGACCAGCTTGCGGCCGCGGGTGACGGCCGTGTAGAGCAGGTTGCGCTGCAGCAGCTTGAAGTGCTGCGTGGCCAGCAGGATCACCACGGCCGGGTATTCACTGCCCTGCGACTTGTGGATCGAGCAGGCATAAGCCAGCACCAGCTCGTCCAGCTCCTCGGTGTCGTAGGAGACCACCCGGCCGTCGAACTCGACCTGCGCGACGCGCGCTTCGGGGTCGACGGCTTTCACGAAGCCGATGTCGCCGTTGAAGACGTCCTTGTCGTAGTTGTTGCGCAGTTGCATCACGCGGTCGCGCGGCCGGAAGGCCACGCCGCCGCGCATCAGCGTCGGTCCGTCCGGGTTCAGCGCGGCCTGCAGCACGGCGTTGAGGTTCTCGGCGCCGAGTTGGTTGCGCCGCATGGGCGTCAGCACCTGCACGTCGGTCATGGGGTCCAGCCCGAACTTTTGCGGGATGCGCCGGGTGACCAGTTCGCAGACGCGCGTGATGACCGACTCCGGGTCGGCGGTCTCGATGAAGTAGAAGTCGCCCGCACCCTCGCTCGTTTCGAAGCGCTCCCCATTGTTGATGCGGTGGGCATTACGCACGATCAGCCCGCGGGTATCCTGCCGGAAAATCAGTGTCAGCCGACGACAGGGGATCGTGTTGGCGGCAATGATGTCGCGCAGCACGTTGCCCGGGCCCACGCTCGGCAACTGGTCGGTGTCGCCGACCAGGATCAGGCAGGCGGTGTCGGGCACGGCCTGGAGGAACTGATCCATCAGGCGGATGTCGATCATCGAGGTCTCGTCCAGGATGATGGCGTCGGCTTCGAGCGGATTGTCGGCGTTAAAGTGGAAGGTGTGCTGAGCCGGCTGGTAGCAGAGCAGGCGATGCAGCGTCTGCGCCTCGCCGCGGGTGGCTTCGGACATGCGCTTGGCGGCGCGACCGGTCGGTGCCGCCAGGCGGGTGAGAATGCGCCGCGCGCCGAAGACTTCGGTCAGGGCGCGGATAATCGTGGTCTTGCCTACGCCGGGACCGCCCGTGATCACGGAGACCTTCGACGTGAGGGCCGTGAGTAAGGCCTCGCGCTGGGCCGGGGCCAGGTCGATGCCGATGCGGCGTTCCGCCCAGGCCACGGCCTTGGGGGCGTCGATCGGCGGAAAGCGCACCGGGGTGGCCAGCAGACGGCGCAGCTTGGCGGCCACGCGGGTTTCGGCCTCAAAGAGCCCGCGCAGGTAGATGCGGTCTTCCTCGCGCACCAGGCAGCCCTGGACGACCTCCACGTGGAGCGCCTCGGCCAGGATCTCGACGGCGATCTGCAGCAGGGACTGGGCCTGCAGCAGCAGCTCGGGTTCCGGGCAGAAACAGTGCCCCTCGTCGGCCAGGGTTTGCAGCACGTAGATCAGGCCGGCGCGCGCGCGCACGGCCGACTCGGCCGGGATGCCGACCCGCAGGGCAATGGCGTCGGCGCTCTTGAAGCCGATGCCCCAGACCTCGGCACACAGGCGGTAGGGGTTCTGTTTGACCACGGCGATCGCGTCGCTGCCATACTGCCGGTAGATCCTCGCCGCCTGGGCCGTGCCAACCCCGTTGCTTTGCAGGAAGATCATGATGTCGCGGATGCCGCGCGTCTCGGCCCACGACTCCTTGATCAGCCTGCGCCGCACCGGACCGATGCCATCGACCTCCTCCAGGCGGGCCGACTCCTTCTCGATCACCCGCAGGGTGTCGGCGCCGAAGCGAGCCACGATGCGCTGGGCATTGACGGCGCCGATGCCGCGAATCATGCCACCGGCCAGAAAGCGGCGGATACCCTCGACCGAGGTGGGCGCGACGCAGGTGATCTGCTCGGCCTGGAACTGCGCGCCGAACTGCGGGTGGCGCACCCAGCGTCCTTCGGCGGTCAGTTCCTCGCCGACCCACAGCGCGGCGCACGTACCCACCACCGTGATCGGGTCGCGGCGTTCCGGCGGGCGGACGGCGCAGACCGTGTAGCCGGTCTCCTCGCTGCGGTAGACGATGCTCTCGACGGTCCCGCTGATATGGGCCTCGCCGTCGGGGGGCGTCGTTCGGGATTGTGTCGGTGTGTGGTCCATCGGGGTCGTGGGGGCCCGGTTCTTCCGGTGGGGCGGCCTCAAGTCCCGGCCAGCGTTCTCAGCATCCGGCCGGCATAGAGCATGGTCATGCGGAACTGGGCCAGCGAATAGGACTCGTCTGGCGCGTGGATCTGGTCCGCCTCCTGGCCGAACCCGACCAAGATCGGCGCCGCGCCGGTGACCTCGCGCAGGGTGGCGACGATGGGCAGCGAGGCGCCATCCCACACGAAGACCGGTCCGCGTGGGTCCATCTCAGTCAGGACCTGGGTGGCCAACCGGCAGAGCGGCGAGTCCACCGGCAGGCGCAGGCTGCCGCCGCTGGCGAGCGACTCGGGGATCTCCAGGCGGAAGGCCGGCGGGCAGTGGTGGCGGAGATGGGCCACGATCAGTTCGAGGCAGGCGCGGGCATCCTGGTCGGGGCAGAGCCGGGCGCTCAGCTTGGCCATGGCCACCGACGGAATCACGGTCTTCGAGCCGGGGCCGCCGTAGCCGCCATGCAGGCCGTTGACCTCAATGGTCGGCTGGAAACCGACACGCTCCCAGGCGGCCACGCCGGCCTGGCCGCCGACGGGCGCCACGCCGGTGGCGGCCAGGTATGCCGCTTCGTCGAAGGGGATGGCGTTGGCCAAGTCGCGCTCCAGCGGGCTGGGCGGGCGCAGGCGGTCCAGGAACCCCTCCACCTGGATGCGGCCATCCGGGGCGTGCAGCGTGGCCAGCAGGCGTGCCAGGGCCAACGCGGGATTGGGCGCCAGGCCGCCGTGCGTGCCGGAATGCAGATCGCGCGCCGGTCCGTGGAGTTCCACGGTCAGGTGCGCCATGCCGCGCAGTCCGGCCACGATCGCCGGCCGGCCGCTGGCATGCATTTCGGTGTCGCAGACCATCAGCAGATCGGCCTGCAGGCGGCGGCGCCAGGCGGGTAGGACCGCCGCCAGGCCGCGGCTGCCGCTCTCCTCCTCGCCTTCCAGCAGCAGGCGCAGGGTTGGCAGCCGGACGCCGGCCTCGATCTGGGCTCGGACGCCTTGAAGAAACGCGAAGAGTTGCCCCTTGTTGTCCTGCGCGCCGCGCGCGTAAACCCGGTCACCGCGCAGGGTCGGCTCGAACGGCGGCGAGTGCC
>CAZZCT010000121.1:0-15705 GCA_964652365.1 uncultured Lentisphaerales bacterium | reverse complement strand
GCCGAAGCTGTTGACTTCGTTCACGCCGGCGAGGGCGCGCAACTGCGGCGAGACCAGCCAGTCCTGGATCGTCCGCAACTCCATCGGCGAGCGCGTCGCGCTCTCCAGCGTGTACTGGTAGATCTCCCCCAGCCCCGTGCTGATTGGACCCATCTCCGGCTCGACCCCCTCAGGGAGCTGCTCTTTGGCGGCCTGCAGCCGTTCGAAGACCAACTGCCGCGCGAAGTACATGTCCACGTCATCCTCAAAGACGACGATGACCTGCGAGAACCCGGCCTTGGACATCGACCGGACCTGCCGCACCTTGGGCAGGCCCTGCAGCGATTTCTCCACGGGGAAGGTGACCCGCTGCTCGACGTCGACGGACGCGAGCCCTGGCGCGTCGGAAAGCACCATCACCTGGACGTTGGTGACGTCCGGGAAGGCGTCGATGGGCAGCATCTTCCAGGCGATCACACCCGCCACGGAGAGTGCCACGGCGGCCATGATGACCATGAGCCGCTGCGATAGAATGAACCTGATGAAATTGTTTAACATAAGCGTGTTCCTTTCGGACAAGACGGACACGGGACCTCAGTCGGCGCAGCCCGCTCCCATCTTGGCGCGCAGCACATCGGACTTGCAGACGAACGCGCCCTCCGTGACGATCTGCTCGTTCTCGGCCAGTCCGCCCGTGATCTCGACGCTGTCGGCGAACGTCCGGCCAAGCGACACATCCGTGCGCAGGGCGAACCCCTCGCGGATCTGGCGGAAGACGAAATGCGTGCCTTCGTCCGACAGCAGCGCGTTCTTGGGGACCGCAACCACCTGCTCCTGCGTCTCGAATACCGCGGTCGCCGCGCAGAACATGCCGGGCCGCAGCAGTGCATCCGGATTCATCAGCGTCGCGCGTACCTTGACCGTCCGGTCGCCCTCGTCCACCGTAGATCCGACCAGGTCGATCACGCCTTCGAAGGTCGTGTCTGGAAACGCGAGCGTCGCAAGCTGCACGCGCAGCGGGTTCTTCTTCGACTCGGTCAGGAGCCGGGCCAGATCCCGTTCGTAGACGCTCATCCAGACCCAGACCGACGAGAGGTCCGCGATGACCAGCACCTCCGTGCCCGCCTCAAGCGTCTCGCCCGGATTGAGGTGCCTCTGAATCACGGTGCCGCTCTGCGGCGCGAAGACCGGCAGGCGCGCGCCCTTGCCGGTCGCGCCGTCCGCCGTCAGCACCGCGAGGGCTGCGTCGTCGAGTCCCATCACATGCAGGGCATTCGCTGCCGACTCCAGCTCGATGCGGTATTCATCGTACTTCATCTGCGCCTCCACAACGTCGGCCTCGGGGCTGAGCTTCTGCGCGGCCAGGCCTTTCTCACGCTCCAGATTCCTGAGCGCGAGCGCCGCCAGCGCCTGGTTCTTGCGGTACGCGCCGACCGCGAGGCCGAGTTCGGCACTCTCGATCTCGAAGAGCACGTCGCCCTTCTTGACCTGCCGCCCCAAGTCGGCATGGATCGCACGGACCGTTCCGGGGATGCGCGGCGAGACATGCGACAGCGCAGCCTCGTTGAGCGCGATTTCGCCGGTCATGGGCAGAAGGGTCTGCGCGACCCGTTTCTGCACGGACTCGAAGGTTAAGAGCCCCTTGGGGTTCTCAGCCGATCGAACCAGCGAGGGATCGATCTTCACAAGCCCGAGTTCGTAGCGGCACTCCTCGCAGGTGTAGTGCAGGATGTCGTGTTCGCATGAAACCGTGAACAGCGCATCCATCGCTGTCGGAGCGGCCGCGTGACCGTGGCCGTCCTCATGGCCGTGGCCATCGTCCTCCGCAAGCAGCAGGGAGGCCGTCAGCAGCGCCGAGAACAGGGAAACGACAAGGATCTTCTTCATGGGTTGGTTCCTTCAAACGGATCAGGGGTTGTCAGACAGGGTGTTGGTGAGACGGCCGAGTTCGATGCTCCCGCTCAGATACTCGGCCACGGCATCAATGAGCTGGATACGCGCATCCACCAGTGCGCGGCGGGCCTCGAGCACGTCGAGATACCCCGCCTTGCCCTGCTGGTGAGCATCTCGCACCAGGGTGAGGGCGCGCTCGGTTACCGGTATGACCGTTCCCTTCAGCCGGGTGGTCTTGGCCCCGAGTGCCTCCAGGCGCGCGTAGAGCGTTCGGATCTGGCCCTCGTTTCTCAGGAGGGTGGCAGTCGCCTCCAGTCGCGCGGCCTGCGCGTCGGCCTCGGCTGCTCGAACGCCATCCAGGTTGCGCGTATGGAACGGCAATGCGATGCCCGCGCCGACGACGAACCCGACGTCACGGCTCTCCTCGAAACGGCGCACCCCGGCGCTCAGCTCCAGGTTCGGCATGCGCGCGGCGCGCGCCTCGCCGATCCGCGCCTCATAGGTGCGCGTCTGCGCCTCGGCGGACAGCCGTTCGGGGGTCGACGCCGCCTTCACCAGCAGTGCGCCCAGCGGCGGCAGCGCCGCGGTTGCCGCGTCAAACGGCCCCTCCACCGCGTCAAACGCCGGTTCCGTCTGACCCCATAGCAGGGCCAGATCCCGGACCGCGCCGTGCTGATCGGCCTGCCGCGCCTCCAGTTCGATCTCCGCCTTCGACGTCTCGGCGCGGGCGCGTTCTGTCTCCAGAACCGTCGTCTTGCCCGCTTTCTCGCTGGCCTCGGCCACGGACTCCGTCTCACGGATCAACGCCAGCGTTTCGCCGGCGAGGCGGGTCTTTTCCTGCGCGGCCTGCACGGCCAGTGCGGCGCGGCATGTCTCGAATAGCAGCGCGTGCAGGCGCACCTCCTGCTCCGCGCGACTCACCGCCGTCTCCAACTTGGCGACCGTCGTCCGGTGCCCGCGCTTGCCGCCCAGTTCGATCTCCTGCGTGACGACCACCGTGGTCTCAGCCGCATCGAAGCCTTCGGCGGCGCCGGAACCAGCCACGTTCTCGATCTCTGCTTCCAGCCGCGGGTTGAGGGGCCGTCCCGCCTGCCTGGCGCGACGTTCGGCAGCTTCGGTTCGATACCGTCCGGACGTCAGTTCCGGACTGCGCTCCTTGACGCGGCGCAGACAATCCGCGACCGTCACGGTCCGGGAAGCGTCAGGCTCCGCGGCCTGGAGTGCGAGGGAGACGCCAATCAGGATACACGGGCACAAGAATGCCCGGACAACGCTGGAAAATGACATGAATGGACAACCTTCCGAACAAGGTAGATAGGAGACAAGACGCTCGTTACACCCAGAGCTATTCGTGCGCTCTGGACAGCAAGTGGGCTCAGAGCTTGGAAGCGCCCTGAAGCGAGAATCAGCTGTTCACGAGGGGTGGTCGGAAGATGTCGGCGGGCACAGACGTGCCTCGCAATGTGAGAAAGTCCGGAAATTCCTGGCCTGCGTCCATCGGCACGTCCAGATCTTGCTTCCTGTCCGCGACCAGCACCCCATGGCACTCGCAGGCACAGACCGACTCGGCGGCCGGATCTCCGCCCGCGTCGTCTTCACCATGGCACGCGTCCGCGTGGGCGCAGGTCTGAAACCAGACAGCCACAAGCGCAATCGCGACCAGTTGCGACAATATTTTTCGCGTCCTTTTCATCTTAAGATCCTCCTATTATCGGATCTTTTATCGTTTCAGTCAAGCTCAGCCGGGGAGATGGGGGAGATGGAATACTGGAATACTGGAGGCTGGAGGACTGGAATGCTGGATTGTTGGGAAATGGCCCATCAGCCCGTCTTCTTGCCTGCGATTCGCCACCCGGCAGACATCCATGGCATGGATGGAGCGCGAACCGCCTGCATTCCCCCACGACGGGCTCCGCCGTGCATGTCTCCGCACAGGATGCAGGGTTCAGCGTCCTGTCTTCCACGATTCCAGCAGTCCACCATTCCAATTCTGGCAGATTGAGGCAGGTTCACTGGTCGGATCTCTTGCGGTTTTGCTTTCCCGGCCCCCCCTCACCAAACACGGATCGCCTCGCCCGGAGATTGATTCCCGGCTGAATGCTGGTAGAGTGATGCCACTTTTCACGGAGGCTACGTGGACAACCGGATACGATTTCTGAAGAACATGCGCTTCGAGTCGGTGGATCACCCGCCGTTGCTCAACTCCGGCCCGTGGGGCCAGACCCTGGCGCGCTGGCGGCAGGAGGGGCTGCCGGCCGGGGTGAGCCTGGACGACTATTTCGGTCTCGAACCGCTGCCCATGCGGCCGGTGGGCATCGAGACCCTGCTGCATCCGCCGTTCGAGGAGCAAATCCTTGAAGAGACCGGCGAGTACGTGGTCAAGATCAACGCCCGCGGGATCAAGGAACGCAACTACCGCCACGGCATGTCCATGCCGGAGTTCCTCGACTATCCGATCCACAGCCCGGCGGACCTGGACTGGCTGCAGCGCAAGCTGGATCCGGCCGATCCCGGCCGCGTGTGCCCCACCTGGCGGGCGGATGCCGAGGCCGTCCGGGCGCAGGGCGGGCTCGTGTTCTGCAACGGCGGCATGTACTTCGCGTTCCTGAACGAGCACATGGGCACAGATACGTTCCTGCTGCAGTACTTCGACCATCCGGAGTTCGTGCACGCGGTCAACGAGCGGCTCTGCGCGCTCTGCGAGGCGGCCCTCAACCGCTGCCTGCCCGAGTTCCGGCTGGACTACTTCGGGTACCACGAAGACATGGCCTTCAAGAACGGGCCGCTGATCTCGCCCGCGCTGTTCCGCGAGTTCATGACGCCCTACTACCGGCGCATCCAGCGGATCGCGCAGCAGCACGGGATCGACCTGCACTACATGGACAGCGACGGCGACATCCGGCAGCTCATCCCGCTCTGGCTCGAGTGCGGCATCAACATCATGGCGCCGCTCGAGGTGGCGGCGGGCATGGACGTGGTGGCGCTGCGCGCCGAGTACGGCCGGGCGCTGGGCATGATTGGCGGCTTCGACAAGCGCATCCTTGCCTCGACGCCGCAGGCCGTGCGACGCGAATTGGAGCGCATCCGCCCGGTGATTGAGTCTGGCGGATACGTGCCCGGCTGCGACCACGGCGTGCCGCCGGACGTGCCGTGGGTATGCTATTGCGCGTTTATCGAGGGGCTGAAGAGCATGTACGGACTGTAGACAGTGGGTTCAGGGTTCAGGGTTCAGGGTTCAGGGTGTCAGGGTTCAGGCCATGGAACGGCTTTCCCCGAGCTCCGAACCCTGAGTCCTGCAGCCTTGGATTCGGAATTTACGACGGGAGCGAACATGAAGATGACCTTTATCGGCGGCGGTTCATTTCGCACGTTGCCGATCCTGCGCGAGGCGCTCAAGACGCCCCGCGTGCTGGAGGGCGGTGAGGTGCAGTTGCTCGACCTGAACGTGGCGCGGGCCGAGGTCGTGGGACGCATGATCCAGAAGACGCCCGAGTACCAGGCTGCGCCTTTCCGGATCGGCTGGACCGACCAGGCCGCGCCGGCACTCGAGGGTGCCGACTTGGTAAGCCTGAGCATGCCCGTGGGGTCGCCCACCGTGTGCCGGCTGAGCGAACAGGCCAGCCGCGCCCATGGGTTCCACGGCTCGGACCAGCTGTCGGTGAGCGGCTCGATGCGCGGCCTGACCGGCGGGCGCATCGTGTTGGACTATGCCCGCCAGATGGAGCGGCACTGTCCCAAGGCCTGGCTCGTGATCTTTGCCAACCCCGTGGCGATCTACAGCGGGCTGGTGAACAACCACACCGCCATCCGTGCGCTCGGGATCTGCGGCGGTTTCGGCAACCACCGCTGGGACCTGACGCGCCTGATCCTGGGCCGCGACGAGTACCGCGACGAGTACGACGTCGATGTGGCGGGCATCAACCACCTCAGCTTCATCGTGCGCGGGCAGTACCGCGGCGGTGACCTCTATGCGGCGATCGGCCGCAGCCTGGTGCGCGGCTGGAAACCGCCGCGCATCCCCTCGATGTCCCGACTCTACGAATCGATGATCCGGCGCGGCCTGGAGCACCTGGCGGAGATGTACCGCCGACTGGGGTTCATCATCTTCTCAACCGAAGGGGACGGGATGATCCACCTGTTCTTCGAGGCGATGATGGCCGAGAAATGGAACCGGGCTCCGCCCGTGGCCACGCGAGCCCAACTGCTCGCCGGTGAGCGCAAAGGCCGCGCCGCGCGGGCCGCGTGGGACGCCACGTTCCGAGCCTATCTCGATCAGGAGCTGCCGGCCTCGTTCTGGGCCGCACCGCCCGAGAACGCCCGCTGGCTGGCGCCGGCGCAGGGCGACGTGACGCCGCACGTTATGCGCGCGCTGGCCGGCTTGGGACCGCAGCGCTTCGTGGCCAGCCGCGCGAACCGCGGCGCTGTCGCGGGCTTCAAGGACCGCACCGTGCTCGAGTACTCCATGACCATGGACCGCCGGGGTGTGAAGCCGGCGCCGGACCTGGAAGTGCCGGACGCCGTGCACGGTCTGATCAGTTCGCTCGCCACCCACCAGACGCTGATCGGCGACGCGGTTGCCACGCGCGACCCCAAGACGCTGGCCGACGCGCTCTTCGCCTATCCGCTCTTCCAGAACTCGCGCCAGGCGCGCGCGCTCTTCCGCGACCTGCTGCGCATCCACGCCCCGGAGATCGACCCGGTCTTCCAGAAGGCCAAGCCGTACCTGTAGCCTCCTCGCGAGCCATCTCCGTGCCGGTTCCATGCGTGAACACGCGCTTGTGCGCCGTAATCTCCGGCAGAGCAACAGAGGCCGCCCAAGACTGCGAGAGTTGGAATGGTGGAATGCTGGAATCGTGGACGGCGTTGCGTTGAATCCCGCATCCCATGCGGAGTCTTGCACGGCGGAGCCCTCCGTGGAGGGAACGCAGGCGATTCGCGTTCGATCCATGCCATGGTGAGGGCTGCTAGGCTGCGAATCGCAGGCAATTAGACTGACTGATTGGCCATTCCCCAACATTCCCGCATTCCAGTGTTCCATCTCCTGCAATCCAGGGGGACGCAGGGCGGTGCCGGGCGGGTTGCGCCGGCGGTGTGGCCATGCTAGCATCTCTAGCCGTCACACCGGTTTGCCGTGGCGTCGCCGGATTGGGACACCTCCCTGGGATCTGTCGGTGGCGCGACGACTGCTGCCAGGGGCGCGAGTTCTTGCCCGGCATCCACGAGCATGGGGTCATCTCACCATGAGTTGGGTCACCGTCATCTGGTCCATGGTCAGCGCCGCGTGTCTCACGCTCGCGGCAATGCACCTGATGGCCTGGTGCCAGCGGCGCACGAAGTGGGCGCAGTTGCTGTTTGCTGCGACCGCCGCCGGGACGGCCGCCATGGCGGCGATCGAGTTGTGGCTAATGGTGGTGGAGACACCGGCTCACTATGCCGCGGCGGCTCGCTGGTACCATGTGCCGGCCTGGGTCATGGTCGTGTCACTCGCCGGCTTCGTGCGCGTCTACCTCGGGGCCGGGCGGCGGTGGTTGGCTTGGCTCGTCTGCATCCTGCGAACAATCTCTCTGGGCCTCAATTTCACGGTGGGGCAGAACCTCAACTTCATCGAGGTCACCGGTTTACGACGCATCGCGTTCTTCGGCGAGTCGGTCGCGCTTGGCGAGGGAGTTCGAAACCCGGCGATGCTGGTCGGCCAGTTGAGTCTGCTCTTGCTGATTATTCTGGTAGTTGATGCCGCAGTCACGTGTTGGCGGCGCGGTGATCGGCGGCTCGCCCTGCTGGTGGGTGGCAGCATCGGGTTCTTTGCGCTGGCTGCAACCCTTCAGGCCGTGCTGGTGATGTGGGGCTTGGTCGAGGTGCCAGTCTGCGTCAGCATCCCATTTCTGGGCGTGATCGCGACCATGGCCTGGGAGATGAGTCACGGAGCCAGTCGCGCCGCACAACTGGCCGACATTCTGCATGAAAGCGAAGCCCGCTACAGGAGCATATTCGAACGAGCCAGCCAACAGAGCGAACTGATCCTGCGCACAGCAGCCGAGGGCATCATCGCGTTGGATTGGCAGGGCAAGCACACCTGCGTCAACCCCGCTGCCGCCGGCATGCTGGGCTACGCGCCGGAGGAGCTTCTGGGTTGTGACAGCCACAGCGTCTGGCATCACGCCAAGGCGCATGGCGGTCCATATCCGAAGGACGACTGCCCGATCTGCGCCGCCTACCGGGATGGCGTCGCGCAGCACGTTGCAAGCGAGGTGTTCTGGCGCAAGGACGGCACGTGTTTTCCGGTGGAATACAGGTGCACGCCGGTCCGGGAGGATGGGAGGACGGTGGGGGCGGTCGTCACGTTTAATGACGTCACCGCTCGCCAACAGGCGGAGGCGGCGCTGCGTGAGAGTCAGGCCCGCCTGGCCTCCGGCGTCGAACTGGCTGGGCTGGGCTTCTACGAGATAGCCAACGGGGAGCACGTCACCTATGTCGATGACCTGATGCGCGCCACCTGCGGCCTGCCTCCGGAAACGACACACGGTGTTCCTGCCCGGGACTTCTGGTTGGCACACATTCATCCCGATGACCTGCCGCGCATACTGGACGCGCATCAACGGATGAACGACGGACGGTTGGAGAAGATCTCAGCGGAATACCGTTACTGTCATCCGGACGGACGCGAACTCTGGATCCAGCATCTGTCCATTGTCACGAAACGCGACAACGCCGGGCGGGCGGTCCTCAACATCGGCGTGATTCGTGACATCACCGAGCAAAGACGAGTGACGCATGAACTGGCGCTGCAGCGCATGCAACTCGCCCACATGGCGCGCGTTTCCACGATTGGCCAGTTGGCTTCCGCGCTGGCGCACGAGTTGAACCAACCGCTCGGCGCCATCCTGCGCAACGCCGAGGCGGCGGAACTGCTGCTGCAGGAGCCGTCGCCGGATCTCGACGAAGTGCACGCCATCCTGGCGGATATCCGTCACGACGATCAGCGCGCGGGCGGCGTGATCGAACGGATGCGCGTGCTGATCCGACGCGGCGAAGTCGAAGCCAGCCAGCTTGATCTCAATCAGGTGGCAAGCGACGTCATCGCCCTGTTACGGCATGAAACCGAGATGCGACGTGCCCGAGTGGCGCTGGAACTCGCCCCGGCGCTCCCGCCGATCCACGGTGACTTCGTGCAGTTACAGCAGGTTGTGCTCAATCTGCTGCTGAATGCCATCGACGCGGTGCGCGACAGTCCTCCCGCGCGCCGCCTGGTGACGGTGCGTTCACGACCTGTGGGCGCGCTGGTCGAGTTAGCGGTATGTGACTGCGGCCACGGGATTCCACCAGACGACCTTGCCCGCATCTTCGAGCCCTTTGTCACGTCCAAGTCCAACGGCCTGGGGATGGGACTGCCCATCTCCCGCAGCATCATCGAGGCGCATGGCGGGCGCCTGCGGGCGGAGAACAACGAGGGTGGCGGGGCCACGTTCACGTTTGCTCTGCCCGCCGTCAAAGCAAGCGCGGAATAGTCGAACCCGGCCCCCTGCCACTTCATGAATGCTCCATCACTTGTACGGATCGTGGACGACGATGCCTCGTTCCTGGTCGCAATCGCGCGATTGCTGCGCGCCTCGGGGTTCACGGTGAGGACCTTCGCGTCGGCAACGGAGGTGCTGGCGCACCTCGAACCAGATCTGCCGGGCTGCATTCTCGCCGACCTGGAGATGCCTGGACAGAGCGGTCTCGACCTGCAGGAGGCCCTGGCAAAGGCCGGGCACTGCCTGCCGGTCGTCTTCCTCAGCGGTCGCGGCGATATCCCGACGACGGTGCAAGCCATGCGTGGGGGCGCCGAGGACTTTCTGACCAAACGTGCGCCGAAAGAGGCGATCATCGAGGCCATCCGACGCGCCATCGACCGCGACGCGGCGGAACGTGCCCGGCGGGCCGAGCGCGAAGCACTACGGACGCAACTCGCCACGCTCAGCCCACGCGAGCACGAAGTGCTCCGGCACGTGGTGCAAGGCTTGCTGAACAAGCAGATCGCGGACACGCTGGGCATCCACGAGCGCACGGTCAAGCTTCATCGCACCGCCATTACGACCAAGCTGGGGCTGCACTCCACCGCCGAACTGACCAGACTCTGGATCGAAGCGGGGTTGGCCGGGAAGTAAGCCGCCAAGACCGCAAAGCATCCAGCTTGGCGTCCGCGCCTTTGCGAGAGGCAGTTCTGACGTTGCACCCGGAGCGCAAGTCGATCTCGCCACGCAGCTCCGGCGCAGCACACAAGGTTGGCATTCACGCTTCGCGTATGACGATGGAGGGCCGGGCTTGTCCCGGCCGCGCGGACAGACGCGGGCGCCACAAGGTCGCCCCTCCACGCTGCGCGTATGAGCAATGCATTCTGCGTCTCCGATCAGCCTTTGTATATCCGTGCGAAAATCAACACTTCGATCGAGAACGAGGACCGCTTCGCTGAGGACGAGGACGAGCCATTCGTACGTCACTTTGCTTGCGACGGCGCTGCCTGTAGCCCGCTGCGGCCGGATAAGGCACTAATGGTGGCGAGATCATCACCCCAGCAGGCACCGTTCCCGCTCCCTTCTTCTATGAGGCCGGCAGCCGTATCCGAGTCCGCAGCCGACCCCAAGGCGTGCGATCATACCACTCGTCCCGGCTTGCGATGGCCGCCGAGGTCGAGAAGTTCGCCAGCAAGGAACAACGTCTTTCCGAAGCGGCTACCGGTGCAAACAACGCGAAAAATAACAACGGAAACAATGAAACGAGAGCGCGAGCGCCTGGGTGCGTCCGCCATAGCTGCCCTTGGGGCGGCCGTGTGGGTTGCCACTGATGCCTGGTTTGAACATGTTTGCGTCCTCCTACCCTTACGCGCAGAATCAACACCGGCCACGGGAGTGCGTCCAACAGCCATCAATCAGGAAGGGAAACGGGGAATGGGCAGCGTTTCTTTGACAGGATTAACGGGATTGTCAGGATTGCTGGATCTGGAACCGGGAGAGAAGGCAAGCTCCCTAGATTGACGAATCATGAAGTCCGAATCATGAAGGGATGGAACGGACTTAGACATTCTGCGGTTCAGGGTTGGTCAATCTGCGGTTCGATGGGATACTCAGCGCAGACCTGCCCCTAAGGGCAGTAGGCGCGTGAGTCTCCCCGCGAGTATGTTGCTCGTGTAATGCCATGAGCAGCAGCACGAACACGTATGTTGCGGTGGTGGACGACGACGAGAGCCTGTGTCGTTCGTTCAGTCGCTTGTTGCGGGCGGCTCACTTTCAAGCGATCACGTACCCTTCGGCCGAGGCGCTGTTGGCAGATGCGAAGCACCCGAAGTTCGACTGCCTGGTACTCGACATTCAACTCCCAGGCATATCCGGAGTTGATCTGGCCCAGCGGCTCGCCGCGGTCAAAGACCGCACGCCGGTGATCTTCATCACGGCCTATGATGATCCGGCGACGCTTGCGCAAGCCGAGGCCATCGGGTGTTGCGGCTGCTTCAGCAAGACGGCCTCAGGAGCAGCGATCCTGGATGCCATTCGGCGGGTCGTCGGCCAGTCGACTGAAGATGATCCGCCGCACCAAGCGAAGAGGACCGCGGATCAGGATGCGACTCGCTGAGACCGTCTCAGGCAGGAGGAATCCATGGCAGTGGCAGAACCCAAGACGAGCAATCAACTGGCGGCCGAACGCACCGACCTGGCGGTTGAGCGCACCCTGATGGGTGCCAACCGGACCCTGATGGCCTGGGTACGGACCGCCCTTTCCATGATCAGCTTTGGATTCACCATCCACAAGCTGCTACAAGGAAAGACGCTGGTCGGAGGCTTCGTAAAGGTCGACAGCGGAAGGCGGTTGGGGCTCTTCCTGATCGCGCTTGGCACCTTGTGCGTGATCATGGGGACAATCGAGTACTTCCAGACGGCGCGGCGTCTGGACGGAAGCTTCACGTTCAACATCAGGCGGCCGAACATGTCGCTGGTCATGGGCGGTGCTATCGGCCTGCTGGGCCTGTTCCTCTTCGTCACCATGCTGGCGCATGCGGAGGTGTTATGAGCATGGACGCGGAAGCGGTCAACCGGTACATCGAGATCATCGCCAGGACGCTCGAGATGATCGGCGTCGCGGTGGTCGCGGTGTCCTTTGCCCATGCCCTGGCCCGTGCCATGCGGCACTTCGGACAGAAGCGGCACGACGCCTACGAGCGCCTCAAGGTTTACCTCGGGCGGGCCCTGTTGCTGGGCCTCGAGTTCCTGGTTGCGGCGGATATCATCCGGACGGTGATCATCGCGCCGACATCCGACAATCTTTTGTCGCTAGGCCTGCTGGTCTTGGTGCGGATCGTCCTCGGATGGTCAATCGCGGTTGAGATCGATGGCTGCTGGCCGTGGCAGGCGGCGGCGCTGGGAAAGACGATGGCAGGCAAGAGCGGCAGTAGTCATTAGGCATTGGTCATTGGTCATTGGTCATTAGTGATTGGTTTCTTGAGGTAATCATGGAAGAACTTTGGCAGCGGATTGGCGCGAATTTCATCCAGCGATTGGATGGGCCACTGCATTTCCGCTTTATCGTGCAGCCCTTGATGGCCGTCATCTTTGCGACGATCGACGGCTGGAAGGACGCCCGGTACAGGAAGCCGGCATACCTGTGGACGGTGGTGTCCAGCCCCGAGCATCGCCGCGAACTCCTGCGCGACGGCTGGAAGCACTTCGGCAAGATCTTCATCCTGGCCATTGTGCTGGACATCGTGTACCAGTTCAAGGTCCACAAGACGGTCTATCCTGGCGAAACCCTGATGGTGGCACTGCTTCTGGCCGTGCTTCCCTATGCGTTGCTGCGAGGTCCGGTGAACCGTGTGGCCCGGTGGATGAGACGGTAACCTGCGGCCGGTAACATGCGAATGGAAAGACATGGTTGACACCAGACAGCCCGACAGCAAGCAGCCCGCCGCCTTCCACGTGATGGCCAAGCCGACCGGCGCGCGCTGCAACTTGGACTGCGCCTATTGCTTCTTCCTCAAGAAGGATCGGCTTTATCCGGGCAGCACGTTCTGCATGACCGACGAAGTGATGGAGAGCTATGTCCGGCAGACCGTCGAGTCGCAGCAGGCGACGATCGCGTGGCAGGGCGGCGAGCCGACGTTGATGGGTCTCGACTTCTTCCGGCGGGTCATGGCCGCCGAGCGCAAGCATGCCAAGCCGGGCCAGCAGATCGAGAACACGATCCAGACCAACGGCGTCCTGCTGGACGACGACTGGTGCCGGTTCCTGCGCGATAACCATTTCCTCGTGGGCATCAGCCTCGACGGCCCCCGCGAGTTGCACGACGCCTACCGACGCGACAAAGTCGGGCATTCCGTGTTCGACAAGGTCGTGGCGGCCGTTCGTCTGATGCAGAAACACAGCGTCGATTTCAACATCCTCTGCACCGTCAACGCCGTCAACAGCCAGTACCCGATCGAGGTCTACCGCTTCTTCCGCGACGAGCTTAAGGCCCAGTACCTCCAGTTCATTCCGATTGTGGAGCGCGCCAACGCGAGCGGCAGCCAAGACGGCTGCGCTGTCACGGACCGAACCGTCCCGGCCGATTCGTACGGCACGTTCCTCAACGCGATCTTCGACGAATGGGTGAAGCGGGACGTGGGCGCGGTGTTTGTGCCGGTCTTCGACTCAGTGCTTGCCTCGTATGTCTATGGGACCTCTTCCGTCTGCGTGTTCAGGCCGACGTGCGGGGACGCCCTCGCACTCGAGCACAATGGCGACCTTTACTCCTGCGACCACTTTGTGGAGCCAGCACACCTGCTTGGGAACATCACAACGACGCGACTGACGACGCTCGCCACCGGGGAGAAGCAGCGCGCCTTCGGGCAAGCGAAGTCCGCCGGCTTGCCCAAGACCTGCCGCGACTGCCGTTTCCTCTTCACCTGCCACGGCGAGTGCCCGAAGAACCGCGTGCTGACCACGGCCGACGGCGAGCCGAACCTGAATTGGCTCTGCGCCGGACTCAAGGCGTTCTTCGCACACACGGAACAACCCATGAAGGCGATGGCGGCGCTCCTGAAGCAAGGGCGCTATGCCGACGAGATCATGGCGACACAATCGAAGACCGTCGAATGAGACGCGATGCACCGATCATGAAATCCTTCGTCAAACCGCTCTGCTTCATGGTGTCTTCCGCGCTCTTCAGCGGCTGTACGGGCATTCCGCGCGGCATCAGCGTCGTGGAGAACTTCGACGTTGCACGGTACCAGGGGACGTGGCACGAGATCGCCCGGTTGGACCACCGTTTCGAGCGTGGCCTTACGCATGTCTCCGCGACCTATACGCCGAGAAGCGACGGCGGCGTCGACGTGGAGAACCGGGGGTACGACCCCGCGCAAGGTCGCTGGAAGAGCGTTCAAGGACGGGCCCGTTTCCTGGGTGCGGCGGACAAGGGGCGTCTGAAGGTGACGTTCTTCTGGCCCTTCTATGGCGCCTACAACGTGATCGCCTTGGACCAAGAAACCTATTCGTATGCACTGGTTTGCGGCCCAAGCCGCGACTATCTCTGGATTCTGGCTCGGGAGAAAACCCTCCCAGCCCCCATTTTGGGCGATCTGGTTTCGCGGGCCAAGCAACTCGACTTCCGGCCCGAAAACCTGATCTTCGTCCCGCAGCAGGCCTCCCCAAGGCCTGACACCGTTGCGGATCACT
Organism: uncultured Lentisphaerales bacterium; assembly: GCA_964652365.1. Taxonomy (GTDB): domain Bacteria; phylum Verrucomicrobiota; class Kiritimatiellia; order RFP12; family CAZZCT01; genus CAZZCT01. Next base: position 1,153 of record CAZZCT010000121.1, on the reverse strand, counting down.
GAACACCGATCACTGGTTACTGAACACTGTTCACTTTCCCCACCCCTCTCCGCTCAAACCTCGAAACAAAGGAAGATTCCATGAGCACACTTGACAGCAAGCCCCGCACGCATCTCCCGATGCGCAACACCGGGCATGCCAGCCTCATCACGTACGACGCCAAGGATCCGGACACGAAACAGGTGCCGATCGAGCAGTTGCGTCCGCCCAAGGGTGCGCCGAACGTCCTGATCGTCTTGATCGACGATGCCGGATTCGGTTCGTCCACCGCGTTTGGCGGGCCTTGCCAGACACCCAACGCCGAGAAACTGGCGGCGAATGGCCTGAAGTTCAACCGCTTCCACACCACGGCGATCTGCTCGGCAACGCGGCAGGCGCTCCTCACCGGCCGCAACCACCACTCCGCCGGTATGGCCGGCATCACCGAGATCGCGACGGGCGCGCCCGGCTACTCCTCCGTGCTGCCGAATACCATGGCGCCGCTGGCGAAGACGCTCAAGCTGAACGGCTACTCCACGGCGCAGTTCGGCAAGTGCCACGAGGTGCCGGTGTGGCAGACGAGCCCGGTCGGCCCCTTCGATCAGTGGCCGACGGGCGGCGGCGGGTTCGAGTACTTCTACGGGTTCCTCGGCGGCGAGGCCAACCAGTGGTACCCCACACTCTATCAGGGCACCACGCCGGTCGAAGCGGACAAGACCCCCGAAGAGGGCTACCACCTGGTCGAGGACATGACCAACAAGGCCATCAACTGGATCGGCCAGCAGAAGTCCCTCGCGCCCGACAAGCCGTTCTTCATCTACTTCGCGCCGGGTGCCACGCACGCCCCGCACCACGTGCCGAAGGAATGGGCCGACAAGTACAAGGGCAAGTTCGACCAGGGCTGGGACAAACTGCGCGAGGAGACCTTTGCCCGGCAGAAGAAGCTGGGCGTTATTCCAGCCGACTGTCAGCTCACGGCGCGTCCCAAGGAAGTCCCGTCTTGGGACAGCATGCCCGAGGCGTTCAAGCCGGTGTTGCGCCGCGAGGCGGAAGTCTATGCGGGCTACATGGAGTTTACGGACCACCATGTGGGCCGGATCGTCGACATGCTGAAGAGGTTGAACATCCTCGAAGACACGCTGATCTACTACATCATCGGCGACAACGGCGCCTC
>CAZZCT010000120.1:0-15735 GCA_964652365.1 uncultured Lentisphaerales bacterium | reverse complement strand
TTCGTCAATCTGCGGTTCAGGTGCTCCAACGGCGAAAGAAAGTTACCACCCGCGATCATTCACGACACAGCCGGCTTACCACTCGCCAACCCCGGCATGCGTTACGGCATCCGCCAGACTCCCAGCGGATGGGGCGTCACGCACACCACGAATTCGTTACCCGTCTCGACGACCAATTGGTTCGTTCCCGACCGTAGTTCGACCGCCACGCGATCGCGGCCCACATGATAGCCACGGAAGCCCGGTGAAGGATCGAAGACCAACACACCATTCAACCACACCCGCCCGGCACCGGCCCCCATGGCGATCGATGCCGTGGACGGCCCGGCGGCGTCCACGGATGCCACGGCCACGTACCGCCGGGCCTTGCCGACGACTTGGTCGATCCCCAGCGCGTAGCCTTCGCGCCGGATCTGCTCGCGCCACCAGTGTTCCTGGAGCGACGTCTGCGGCAGCCGCAGGTCGAACCAGCCCGCCCCGTCAGCCGCCGGCTGCAGGGCCTGTACCGCTGCCGCCTCCAGCGGTCGGTCGTCGGTGACGGCACGAACCCGCCACTGACGCACGAGTCCCGGCAGGGGCTGCACGTCCAGCGCCACCGGCACGTCGACCTCGGGCAGCCCCAGGGCCTTGAGGAGCGTGGCGGCCAGGATGCGGCAACCGGCCAGATTCAGATGGATGTCGTCGGCCTCCGTCAACTCGGCCCCCGCGCCGCGAGCCACCGACAGTGCCGAGAAAACCTCCGCCACCGCGCATCCGTGACGCCGCGCCACGGCCTGTACGGCCGCCGCGTAGCCCGCCAGCAGGGTTTCGTCCGCCAGCCGCCGTGGCCCGCGGATCGAGGGCGTCTGGAGGACGACGCGCAGGCCGCGCGCGGTCAGGTTGGTGACAAGGGTTTCGACCAGGGCCTCATACTGCGGCACGGTGGTCCCCTTGCCCACGTCGTTGCCCCCGCCCTGCAGGATGACGCAGTCGGGCGTGTGGCACAGGACATCGCGGTCCAACCGCGCCAACATGCCGGACGCCGTGTCGCCGCCGATGCCGGCGTTGATGCAGACCGGCACCGTCCGGCCCGCGTCGCGCAGGGCCTGCCGCAGCAGCAGGGCATAGGTGAAGCCGTCGGTGGTCGAGGACCCCAGGAAGACCCAGCGCGTCTCGCCGGACGTCACGCCTTGCGCCACGTCCCCGGCCATGGCAGCCATCGCGCTTGCGGCGGCGGCAACGCCGAGACAGCACCGACTCAGGGTAGCACAGCGCATTGCTTTCCATCCTCGCGTGGGCCGCGCGTCGGGATTCGCGCGGCGGTTCCGGCCGGCAGGACACGAACGCCCTGCCGACACGTGGGCTAACTCGTCAATTGCCTGCCAATCCTGCGCCATCGAGCTTGTCCTGTCAAACGATCCCTTTCCAGCCGGATCATATTGCTTGCGCCGGCGCCCCCCCATTTGCCATCCTGTTCGTGTCACTCAGCTTGCAGCACGGCGCCTGTGTCAGGGCGGTGCGGAACGCCAGCGATCTTCAGCCGGCGACAGCGTCTCGGACCGCCTGGAGGGAGACCGGCAACCATGACCAAATCAGAATCAGGCGCGATCCGCTGCCGCCTCTGCCCAAAGTGCTGTCGGATCCTGCCGGGTCAAAGCGGCGAATGCCGCGTGCGCATGAATGTGGAAGGCGAACTGCACAGCGTGACCTATGGCCGGCCGTGCTCGGTGCACGTCGATCCGATCGAGAAGAAGCCGCTGTTCCACTTTCTGCCCGGCACGCGCATCCTGAGCATCGCCACGGTGGGCTGCAACCTGCACTGCCGTAACTGCCAGAACTGGGAGATTTCGCAGGCCAATCCCGAAGACCTGCCGAGCTATGACCTGCCACCCGACCAGCTCGCACCGCTGGCGGTCCGCGAGCACTGCCCGGCTGTGGCCTACACCTACACCGAGCCGCTGGTCTACTACGAATACACCCGCGACTGCTGCCAGGCCGCCCGGGCGGCTGGACTTCGCAACGTGCTGGTGACGGCGGCCTACGTGAACCGCGAGCCGCTGGCCCAACTGGCGCCCCTTGTCGATGCCGCCAATGTCGACATCAAGGCCCTGTCCGACTCGTTCTACCGCGAGGTCTGCGACGCCACGCTGCAGCCCGTGCTCACGGCCATCGAGACGCTGCACGCGGCAAACGTGCACCTGGAGATCACCAACCTCGTGATCCCGACGCTCAACGACACCGACGCGCTGCTGACCGACCTGATCCGCTGGGTCAAGGACAACCTCGGCGTCGAGACGCCCCTGCACTTCTCACGCTTCTTCCCCCAGCATCGCATGACGCACCTGCCGCCGACGCCGACCGCCACGCTGGAGCGGGCACGCAACCTGGCCCGCGCCGAGGGCCTCCATCACGTCTACATCGGCAACGTCGCGAGCGACGACGGCGACGTGACACGCTGCGCCGGCTGCCAGGCCGTGCTGATCCGCCGCAACCATTTCGCCGTCACCGAAAACCGCCTCCGCAACGGCGCCTGTCCCGACTGCGTACGGCCCCTGGCCGGGGTGTGGCAATGAACCTGACGCGCCGCGCATTCATGGCCGGCCAGGTCGCGGCCGTGACGGTCTTGGCTTTTCCGGCCTGGGCGTCCGGCAATCGGGTGCCGTACTGGCCCGCACGGCCACTGGATCTCAACCAGGTTCGCCAGATGGCTCCATGGGCGGGCTGAGCAGAGGATCTCTTGATTGGCAATGTCATGAGCGGCCAAGCCACCAGCAGCTGCAGCACCGACACGACGCTCACGGCCCTGACGGGACCTGGGCGCGGGCATCGCGCGTGCTGCAGCGCACGCGAGCAGACCCCGCGACCTCGCACCGTCACGCGTGCGGTGGTGCGCCAGCTGCCCACGCTGGCACTTCTCGCCGGAGCCTGCGGATGCGGCCGAGCGACGCCGGCAAAAGCCGTCGCACGTCTCACGCCGACCGTCGCGCACCCGGCCCCCGCGGCGACCCCTTCGGCGGCCTCCCCGCAGGTCCTGGCCTCCAGCCTGGCCGGCCGCTGGTATCCGGCCGATGCGGCCCAACTGCAGGCTGAGATTGCCGCCCTGCAGCCGGCGGTGCCGCCGCCCCTGGTCAGCAACATCTGCGCGGTGATCCTGCCCCATGCCGCCTACCGTTTCTCCGGACGCGTGGCCGCCGCCGTGCTGGCGTCGCTCGATCCGGCGGCTTATGACCGCGTGGTGATTCTGGCGCCGAGTCACTCCGCCCGACTGCCCAACCAGGTCAGCCTCCCGGACGCCACCCACATCGCCACGCCGCTCGGCCAGATTCCGCTCGACCAGCCGCTGGTGGAGCGGGTTCGCCGCCTGGCGGGCGTGGTCTCGAATCCCCTCGCCCACCAGCACGAGCACAGCGACCAGATTCAGCTCCCGCTACTGCAGGCCCGCTTTGGCGCGCGGCTGCGGATCGTACCCATCGTGATCGGACAGCTCGATCCGGCGGCGCAACGCGCCCTGGCGGCCGGACTGCGGCCGCTGTTGCGCGACCGAACCCTGGTGCTGGCCAGCAGCGACTTCACCCACTATGGACCCAACTACGACTATGTGCCATTCACAGACGACGTGCCCCGCCGGATTGCGGCCCTCGACGACCGCGTCTTCGCACGCATCGCGGCCCTGGATTTCGCGGGGTTTCAGTCCGTCCTGGCCGAGACCGGCTCGACCGTCTGCGGGCATGCCGCGCTGGGTGTGCTGCTGGCCTGGCTGCCGGCCGATGCCCGCGTGGAGCGCGTGGCCTCGGACACCTCGGGGCACATCCTCGGCGATTGGGAGAATTCGGTCAGCTACCTCGGTGCCCGGATCGTCGGGGCCTGGGGGCGACCAACAGGAGAGCACGCGATGAGCGAGCAGGCCATGTTGTCGGAACCGGACCGCCAGACCCTCTTGCGGCTGGCACGCGCCACACTGGAACGATGCACCACCGGCGGTGCGATGCCCAGCCTGGAGGAGCTCGGACTGGAGCTTGGCCCGGGCCTGCGGCAGACCATGGGCGGGTTCGTCACGCTGCATCAGGCGGGCGACCTGCGCGGCTGCATCGGCGAGATCTTCCCGAAACGCGAGATCTGGCGCGTGGTCCGCGAACAGGCGCGGAACGCCGCGCTGCATGATCCGCGCTTCCCGGCCGTGACCTCGCCGGAGACGGCCTCCATCCGGATCGAGATCTCGGCGCTGACGCCCCCGCGACCGGTGCTCTCCTACCGGGACATTGTGATCGGCCGCCACGGCGTCGTGCTGAACAAACAGGGCCGCAGCGCGGTCTTCCTGCCACAGGTAGCCCCGGAGCAGGGCTGGACCCTGGAGACCACCCTCAGCCAGTTGGCGCGCAAGGCCGGGCTGCCATCCGAAGCCTGGCGCGAGAATGCCGACTTCCTGGTGTTTGAGGCTGAAGTGTTCGGCGAGTGAGACGATGCTCCGACGGCCTCAGCTCTTTCCCTTCGCGCTCGGACTCGGGACGGCCCTGCTGCAGGCGCTGCTGCTGCGGCGCTTCCTGTGGGAGATCGAGGCCGGCGAACTGGGCGTGGGGCTCTTCCTGGCAGCCTGGCTGGCGTGGCTGGGCCTGGCGGCCGCGGCCAGTCGCGGGGCCGCCGGCCGGCGCGTCTGCACCTGGCTGGCCGCGCGCGGACCCGTAGTCCTGCTGGCCTACCTGCCGTTGGCGGCGGCGCAGTATGCCCTCCTCAGCCACCTGCGCGCGTTGACCGGCGTGCCGGCCTACGCGGCGTTTCCGCTTGGAAGATTGACGCTCGGCTGCCTCCTGGTCAACGCGCCGGTCAGCCTGGGCACGGGATTCCTGTTCCCGGCCGCGGCGGCGTGGCTGGCCCAGCGCACGGATCGCGCGGCTGAACGCGCCTGCGCCTGGGACGCGCTGGGCGCGGCCATCGGCGGCCTGCTGGTGAGCAGCCTGCTGGTGTTGGGCGTGCCGCTCGACGGCCGCGGCGAGGGGGACTGGCAGCGTCTGTTTCCGGGCACGCGTCCGGCACGCGTCGTGCAGACAGCACGGGCGCGCTACCTCGTGGGACTGGTTGGCGACTCGCTTTACACGTTGACGGCTGGCGGGGCCGTCGAGACCTACCCCGAGCGGACCCAGGCGCCGGAGGTCGCGGCATTGGTGCTGGCGCAGCGTCCGGCGGCCCGACGGGTTCTGCTGTTGGGCCAGGTGCCGCTGGCCTGGGCCGTCGCCTTCCAGCAGTTGGCGCCGCGCGCCGAGGTGCGAATCGGCCACAGCGACCCGGCCTATGCCGCCGCGCTGCTGCGGTGGGCCAGCCCGCGTTTCCCGGAACTCGGCCGTCTCCGACTCCTGGCAACCTCGCCGACCGAAACCGTGGGCGGACCCGCAGCGGACGCCGACCTGCTGGTGCTCTGCCCGCCGGCGCTCTCCGGCGTGGCGGGCGCCCACTGGGTGAGCGCGGCGTTTCTGCGCCGGGTCCGGTCGTGTCACACGCCTGACGGCGTCGTGGCCATGCCACTCGGGCTTGGCGGCGGCGGCACGCCCTCGGCCGAACGTCTGCGCGTGGCCGCCGGGATCGTGGCCGGAGTGCAACACGTCTGGCGTCACGCCACGGTCGTGAATGGCGGCGGCGGCTGGGTTCTTGGGACCGGCGACGCGGCGGCGCTGGTCAGCACGCCCGAGGCGGTCGCGGCCAGCTTCGCCGGAGTCGCGGAGGCCGCCGGCTTCCCGGCCGCGGCGGCAGCCCAGCTCTATGACCGCGGCAATGCGGCCGTCCTGCACGATCGTCTGGTCGTCGCGGCCGCCGGCCGCCGACGGCCGGGCGACGCCGCCGCGCGTCTGCGCGGAGATGCCTGGTCCGAACTCTTCCGACGGGAGTTCCCCCGCTGGGACGCCGGTCGCGCGGCCGACGCCCTGCGGGCGCCGCCCGCCGTGGCGCGAGCCTGCTGCTGCCTGACGGCGCTGGCCGCGCTACCGGTGTTCTCCGCCTGGCTCTTTGCGGGCCGCCGCGCCCGGGTGGCGGGCCCCTCGGCGGTTGCGGGCGCCCGACCCGCCTGGCGTGCGGTGGCCGCGATGCTGGCCGCGGGAGGCGCCCTGGGCCTGGCCGGATTGCTGGCGGTCATGGCCCAACTCCAGGTGCGGCATGGCGCACTCTATCTGCTGGCCGCGACCGCCAGCGCGTGCTACCTGGGCGCCGCATTCGTCGGCAACAGCCTGGCGCGGCGCCTGCCCGGCATCGGCCGCGCCTGCGGCCTGACGGGCGTCGTCGCGCTGCACGCGACGCTTCTGGGCACGGTCCTGTGGGTGTCCGTCAGACCGGGAGTGCCGGCTTGGGGGTTCGTTCTGCTGGGCGGCTGCGTCGGCGCGCCGGCCGGCGCCTACGCACCCGTCGCGGCGGCCCGCCTGAGGGCCCTGAACGCCCCCGAGCCGGCCCTGGCGGCCTGGCTGATCCAGGCCGACGCCTTCGGCAGCGCCTTCGGCGGGCTGGCCTATACGCTCGTGCTGTCGCCCCTGCTCGGCGCCGCGGCGGGCGTCTGGGTGCTAACGCTGCTCGCGTTCGCTCTCGCCTGTCTGGCATGGCAGGGGCCGCGTGCGCAACCTTGGTTCGCGGCCTGGCTGGTGCTACTCGGCCTGGCTGGCGGAACCGAGCTGACGGGCCGGCTGCGAAGTTCCGCCGCCTCGCGCACGCCGGGCACCTTCACAGCACACGCGCGCGGCGCATCGACCCGCACGACCCGCGCAGGCGCAGGCAATACAAACGCCGTGGTCAACCAAGGACCGCTCGAGGGGCGCGCCCGTTCCGTGGACCTTCCGCGCATCCGCCGCCAGACCGCCGCCGGAAAGCTGTCCGACCAGCGGTCGGACTTCTGGGATCCGGAGGAGTAGGCCGGCCTCCGCGCGGCGAGCTACTCAGGCAGCGCCGGTGTTCCTATGGCGGCCGGCGCCTGGGGAGCTGCATCGTCCGACTCCGCCGGGCCGAGGGCGGCCGCTCGAGGCGTCGGCAGGGGCATGAGGACCAGGCAGGCCCAGGCGACCAACGTGGTCACCACGCCCACGAGCACCCCGATCTTCAGCCATTCCAGGAACAGAATCTGCACATGGTAGCGCTTCTCGACCATGCCCAGGGCGACGATATTAGCGGTGGAGCCGATCGCCGTCATGTTGCCGCCAAAGCAGGCGCCGAACAGCAGGGCCCACCAGAGCAAGGCATAGTCGGCCGAGATCCGTTCAAGCACCTGGATCACGGGGGTGAAAGCCGCCACAAAGACGATGTTGTCGACGAACGCGCTGCCGATGGCCGAGGTGAACAGCACAAAGGGCACCATGGCCTTGGGTCCGCCCGAGACCACGCGCTGCAGGTGGCTGGCCATCTCCTCGGTGACGCCCTGTTGTTCGAGTCCACCGGCGATTGCAAAGAGCATCATGAAGAAAAGCAGGGTCCACCACTCGACCTCATGCTCGATATAGTGCCGGGCGCGATTGGGACGGTACAGCATGAGCAGCCCCGCGATGATCAGCGGCGTGACAATCAGGAAGGCATTCTGGTTTTCGGGGCCCGTCAACCCCAGGAGGTTCTCGATCTGGTGGTGCATGGCAATCATCACCACCGTCCCGCCGAGCACGACCAGACCGCGGCGATGCGGTATGCGGAACAGCGGTCCGAGACCCTGGTTGGCCGCGCGCCGCTGCGCCATGCGCACCGACATCAGACGGATCTCCCGACGGTACCAGAGCATCACGACCGCCGTGGTCGCCAGCAGGGCGACCAGCGCCACGGGCGTGGCGCGCTCCAGAAAGAAGCCAAACGTGAACCGCGCCTTGGTGCCGATAAAGATTCCCACCGGGTTTCCCAGCATGGTGGCGCTCGACCCGATGTTGGTGGCCATGACGGACATCAGCACGAACGGAATCGGCTTCAGCTTCAGCGTGTCGCACACCTGGAACACCAGTGCCAGCATCACAACCGTCGAAGTCACCTCGTCCACCACGCTGGCCAGGACCGCGGAGAGGGTGCACAGGATGGCCGTGAAAAGCCACCCGTTCATCTCGCGCCGGGCAATCACGGACTGGATCATCCAGGTGAAGAGGCCGAGGTCCTTGAGGACGCCGACGATGGTCATCATGCCCACCAGGAACAGGATGATGTCGACCTCGGTGGCGGAGAGCATGCCGCGCAGCGTAAAGACGCGCGCGCCGATCAGGAACGCAATGCCGAGAAAGGCCGCCGCCAGGCGGTACTGCCAGAAGAACAGCGTCGTGCAGATGACGGCGACAAAAGTTCCGACCGCCAGGACCTGGCGCAGGTCGGGCGCGATGCCGGACCGGTGGGCCAGCCAGCCGAAGAGGGTCGTAATGCCCACCAAGGCGCCGGCCTTGGCCACGACATGCCAGAAGCGACCGCGAGTTTCGACGGCGGAGTCCATGTTTTACTCGCGGAAAACTTTGTCCAGAAACCGCTGCAGCGTGATCTCGCCGGCCAGCCGGCGATCCTCCAGCACATAGCAGTGGGTGGTGCTCAACCGCGTGAACTCGGCCGCGACCGAGATGGCCGGCGCGGCCAGTTGGACCGCTGCGTAGCGCTCCGACAGGATCTCGCCCAACCAGGTGTTCTGCTCGTTGTGCAGGACGGCGACAAAGGGCTCGAAGTTCTGGATCGGCGAAAGGTCGTCCATCCACAGGAGGTAGTCCGGCAGGCAGACATGCAGCAGCGCGTCGGCACTGACCACGCCAACCAGGTCGCCGTCTTTGTCAACCACCGGGATCTGGATCAGGTCGCGCTCCACGAAAAGATCGATGGCCGTCTTGAGACTGTCGTTGTCCTTCAGGGTCACGGGAGTCTCGGACATCACGTCCGCCGCGCAGACATAGTCGGGCAGGACCAGCCCGCCGCGGCGGAGGAAGCGCATCAACTCCTCAGGCTGCGTGAACGCGCGCAACCGCTGGACGGCATCGCCGTCCCGCAGAATCGTGGCCAGGGCGCGCAGGATCTGCAGATAGAGCGCCGGTTGATCGCGGGGCGTCAGCACCACGATCACGGCATACACCAGGCCGCTGTCTTCACAGAAACGAATCCCGGCCTCCGAGGTAGCCACGGCCACGAACGGCTGCGCGATGCCGTCAACGCGCGCGTGTGGCATCGCGATGCCCTCCGCCACGATTGTGGAGCGTGAGTTTTCCCGCGCCAGAACCATCTCGAACACCGACGGCACATTGCCGATGCCGTGATTGAACGCCAACCGCTTGAGCAGATCGAGAATGATCTCGTCACGGTCCGTGAGCGGGGTCCGGCAGACGAGATCCGCAGCTGTGAAGAACGTCGCCAGATCCGAATTGTTGCCGTACTTCTTCGGCATAGCCGACTCTCCACCTGCGTTGCACCACCGTTACGAGCTTTCTCCGTTCTTATACCCGGAGTCGGCAGACTGGTCAATGCGGGAGTTCCGGGCAGGTCAGCGACCTGCGACGCACGCGCGCACGGATGCGTACAACACGCCGGTTTGTTCAACCTGGAATCGGAAGTCGAACCACGGATAGACACGGATACACACGGATAGGGAAGGACTTGCGCTCGACGGAGCTTTCGCCCAATGGTGAACTCCAGACGCGGCAAGAAATCGTTGGAATCCGTGTCTATCCGTGTTCATCGGCGGTTCCAACTGCTGTTTCTAAGTTCAAGCGGCGGGTCCGGAGTTCGCGGCTCAAGAGGGGTTTCTTTCCTCAACCCTGATCCCCGGCTCCTGCAGGGGTTCTGTGAGCGCCTCAGGCTGCCAAAATATCTCGACGAAGAGACTTGACGCCGCGGCGGATTGGCGCGACATTGACGCTGTGTACGACTCTATTCGTCGCAAGAGGATGCCTTTGTGAATTTCATGCGAACGCTGTTCAAGTATGCCGTCGCGGCGGCCCTGATTCTGGCCGTGGTCGGCATCGGGCTGCTTTTCTGGCCGAAGTATCAGAAGATCCAGCACCTGGGTGCGCGACGTGAACAGTTGCAGGCTTCGACGGCCGCCAGTCAGGCGACGCTGCGGGACGTCAAGCGCAAGCAGGAGCGTTTCGCCAGCGACCCCGAGTTCGTCGAGCGCGTGGCGCGTCAGAACCGCCGCGCGCGTCCGGGCGAGGTGGTATTCATCACGGGGTCGGACGCCCCGTAAGAAGCTCGCCCCACGCCGCCGTGGCCTGACGCAGCGCCATGGCGCGATGCGAGATCGCGTTCTTCACCTCGGCGGGAAGCTCGGCAAACGTGGCGTCGTAGCCGCGCGGCACGAAAAGCGGGTCGTAGCCAAAGCCATGCCGGCCGCGCGGGGCATTCAGAAGCCGCCCCTCGCAGGCTCCGGAGACGCTCCAGGATCGTCCATCGGGCGCCGCCAGGACCAGGGCACAGCGGAATCGAGCGCTTCGGTTCGGCATGTGGCGCAGCGCCGCCAGCAGCTTGGCGTTGTTGGCGCCGTCGTCGGCCGCGGGGCCGGCGTAGCGGGCCGAACGAACCCCCGGCGCGCCCTGCAAGGCCTCGACCTCCAGGCCGGAGTCATCGGCCAGCGCCCAGAGCCCGCTGACCACGGCCAGCGTGACGGCCTTCTGCCGGGCATTGCCCTCGAAGGTCGCGGCGGTCTCTTCCACCAACGGCAGGCGGCCGACTTCGTCTGGCGACACCAGTTCCAGACCTTCGCACCCCAGGATGGCGCGGATCTCGTCCAGCTTGTGTCGATTCCGCGTGGCGACCAGCAGTCTCATGGCAGACCCTCTCCCCGGTTTCAGTAGCCTTCAAGCAAGGCTGGCACGGTCACCCGTTCCCAACCCGGAAGCTGCAAAAAATGCTCCAACAGCAAGGCGCAAGCGAATGCATCGTAGAGCGCGTCGTGACACTGGCGCCCGGGGCAGCACTGTGCCACGCGGGACTGCAGGCCGAGGGACGCAACGACCTGCCCAAGCCCCGCGGAGGCCAGCCCCGGGTAGTACCGGCGCACGAGCCGCAACGTGTCGAGCCAAGGCCCCAGGCGGTGCATCGGCAGCGCTTGCGCCAGCAGGCTGCGCTCCGTGCCGATATTGTGGGCCACCAGCGGCACGCCCATGACCCGTCCGGCCAAGGTCGGCCACAGCTCGGTCAGCGTCGGTGCGACGGCCAGCCGGTCACGCACCTGCGCGTGTCGGCCGGGCGCATGCGGGTTGAAGGGCCGGTCGGCCGCAACGCGCAGCAGACTCTCAAAGCCCTCGGACCGGATACGCCCCTCGTCCACGTGCACCAGTCCGAGCTGCCATGGCTCCACCGGCCAGCCCGCCACGGCGCCGGTGGTCTCAAAGTCGAGCACGACAAAACGGGCCCGGCTGGCAAGCGGCACGGACTCAGGCATGGCTCTTCGCCCCTTGCAGGCGCCGCAACTCGCGCAACTCATCGCGCAGCATGGCGGCCCGTTCGAACTCCAGAGCCTCGGCTGCTGCCAGCATCTCACGCTCGAGTTCCGACGCAGCCGCGTAGACGTCGTAGGCCTCCGGCGACTCCGCCACCACGCCACGCGCGATCTCCTCGGCCTGGCGGTGCACGCTCTCGTCCTCCTGAAGCAGCCGCGCGACACCGCGCGGCGTGATGCCGTGGGCGCGGTTGAAGTCGTCCTGCCGGGTGCGGCGCCGACCGGTGACGTCCAGCATGCGCCGCATCGAGTCCGTCACGGTGTCCGCATAGAGGATCACGCGGCCGGATACATGGCGCGCCGTTCGGCCGGCCGTCTGGATCAGCGCCGTGTCGGAACGCAGAAAGCCCTCCTTGTCCGCGTCGAGTACCGCCACCAGGGCGACCTCCGGCAGATCGAGTCCCTCGCGCAGCAGGTTGATTCCCACCAGGCAATCGAAGCGTCCCTGGCGCAGCCGGGCCAGCACCTGCACGCGCTCGAGGGCCTGGATGTCGGAGTGCAGGTACTCCACGCGCAGGCCGGCGTCTCGCAGGTACTGGGTCAGATCCTCGGCCGTGCGCTTGGTCAAGGTCGTCACGAGCGTGCGGTCATGGCTGGCGGCGGTCCGTCGCACCTCTTCCATCAGGTCGTCGATCTGGTTGACCAAGGGACGCACCTCGACCGGCGGGTCAAGCAGACCGGTAGGCCGGATGACCTGCTCGGCCGTGCAGTCGGCCACGCCGCGTTCGTAAGGCCCGGGCGTGGCCGAAAGGAAGAGCATCGGACCAACCCGCTGCAGGAACTCATTGAAATCCAGCGGCCGGTTGTCCATGGCGGACGGCAGACGGAACCCGTGTTCGACCAGCGTCCGCTTGCGGGCCTGGTCGCCGTTGAACATTCCGCGGATCTGCGGCAGGGCCACATGCGACTCATCGACGATGGTCAGAAAACCCTTGGGGAAATAGTCAATCAGGCAGGCCGGCGGCGAGCCGGCCGGGCGGCCGCTGAGGTGGCGCGAGTAGTTCTCGATGCCGGAGCAGTAGCCGATCTCGCGCAGCATCTCGAGATCGTAGTCGGTGCGTTGCTTCAGGCGTTGCGCCTCCAGCAGCTTGCCCTGCTGCTCAAATGCGCGCACACAGCCGTCGAGTTCCTCACGGATGCGTCCGACCGCGGGCCCCATCTTCTCGGCCGGCATCACGAAGTGCTTGGCCGGGGAGACCAGCGCCCGGTCGAGCGTCACGCCGGCACGGCCGCTGGTCGGATCGAACTCGCGCAGCGACTCGATGGTGTCGCCAAACAGCTCCAGCCGCAGCCCGCCGTGACTGTAAGATGGGAAGATGTCCACCACGTCGCCGCGCACCCGGAAGGTCCCGGGCTGCGGCGCATAATCGTTGCGCTGGTACTGGATCGCGACCAGCCGCTCCAGCAGGGTCTCCCGCGCCAGCGTCTCGCCCACCCGCAAATCGACCAGCATCTCGCGGTAGTCCTCGGGCGAACCCAGGCCGTAGATGCACGAGACCGAGGCCACGATGATGACGTCTTCGCGGCCCAACAGCAGATTGGTGGCCTCCAGGCGGTAGCGCTCGATCTCGGCGTTGATGGCCGAGTCTTTCTCGATGTAGGTGTCGGTCTGCGGGATGTAGGCCTCGGGCTGGTAGTAGTCGTAGTAACTGATGAAGAACCCCACCGCATTGTGCGGGAAGAAGCCCTTCAGCTCCGTGTAGAGCTGGGCCGCCAAGGTCTTGTTGTGGGATATCACCAGGATGGGTCGGCCCCAGGCGGCAATCACGTTGGCCGCGGCAAAGGTTTTGCCCGAACCGGTGACGCCCTCGAGCACCAGCCGCCGCCGTCCCTGCTGCAGCCCCTGCACCAAGGCCTCAATCGCGGCCGGCTGGTCGCCCGTCGGCTGGTAGTCGGCAACCAGTTGGAACCGCGGCGTCATGGCGGCCCTCGCCCGGCGTCCGCCCGCGCTGCAGGCAAACGGAATTCGCAGATCAGGGGCAGGTGATCCGAAAGCGTTACGCGCGGGACCGTGAAGCCGGTCAGCTCAATCTCCGGCGTGTAGAGGACGAAGTCGAGCTCACGGCGTGGCTTCCAGCTCGGATAGGTTGGAATGTGCTCGACGTTGGCGCTCAGCAGCCCCGTCGCGGCCAGAAACAGGCGCACTTCGCGCACCCCCGACAGGGCGTTGAGGTCGCCCGCCACGATGCATGGCTTGGTCGAGGCCCGCACCAGGTCGTGCAGGTCGGCCAACTGGCCTTGCCGCGAGCGGAAACCCAGCGAAAGGTGCACCAGGAAGATATTAACCTGCTGCATCTCGAGCTCGATCACCAGCTTCTTGAACCCGTCGGCAAAGTCGTGGAACCGTTCACCCACGATGGCATCGCTCGTGAGCACGGCGTTGGCCTGCTTGTTCAGCACCGGCAGCCAGCGGGCCAGTCCGCTGTCGGGGTGGTACTTCACGCGAAAACTGTGATAGTGGCCCAACCCGGTCGCCAGGTCCGCGGCTTGATTCAGGCCACGGCTGCGGTAGGAACCGGCGTCGACTTCGACCAGTCCCGCGACATCCGGCCCGACTTCGCGGACGAAGCGCAGGATCTCGGGGAAATGCGAGGTGGTGCGGCCGAAAAAATGGAGCCATGCCCAGCGGTTCCGCCGGCCGGTGGCGTAGCGTATGTTGTAAAGAAGCAGCCTCACGTAAACCTTTGTTGGCATGCGCCCGGCGACGTCGCGCAGACGTTGGGGCACGCGCAATGCGTGGTGGCCAGGAGGCGGCCGACGGCGGCTATTGACCCTGCAGAAGGCTGACCTGACGCCGGAAAGCATCGATCTCGATACTGGCCGCATTCAGTGCGTTCTGCAGCTCATCGCCGCGGTTGCGCGCCGCCTGCTCAGCCAGCGCCAACTTGGCCAGCGCCGCAGTTAGTTCCGCCGTTTGCGTCTGCAGCTTGGCCGCCAGCGTCTCGGCCGCCGCGCGCTGCGTCCGTTCGACCGTCAGTTCAGCGGCCCGGTCACGCAACTGTCCCGTCACCGCCGCCAACTCCGCCTGGGCCTGGCCGAGGGCCGTCTCGAGCGCCACCTGCTTCGTCTCCGCCGCCTGAACCTGCGCCCGCAGGCCGCTCAGCGTTTCGCCACGAGACTCGAACTGACGGCCCAAGTCGGCGATCTGCGCCTGCAGTTCGAGGTTCCGGGCCTGCGCGCGGATGGCATCCTCCGAGAGCCGCGCCACGGCCGCGCGCAGGGGATCATGCGTAGCCAGCTCCTGCGCCAGTTCGGACTGCGCGCGCGCCTGTGCCGTGGTGGCCGCATCTCGCACCGCCAGCGCGTCGCGCACCTGCCGCGCCAGTCTGTCGATCTGCGATTCAGCGGCCAGACGGGCCACCAAGGCCGCCTCAGCCGCAGCGTCGCGGACGCGGTCGAGCTCACGCCAGTGCGCATAGACTCCCGCTGCCACTGCCAGCCCGACTCCCAGCAACCACCGAGTCCGACTCATGTCCTAGTTCCTGCCAGTCCGTTCACGTGATGATTGTAGTCTTACCCGACGCGCACGACAATGACGAGTTCAGCTGGCCTCAGGTGGCCAGCGGCCACCATGCTATCGCTTACTTTCACTTGCCACCGCGTGCCGCGTTCCGTTACGTTCACGGCATGGTCGTGGATGCCAACAGCGTTGCCTGCCGTAGCCGCGCCGCGCAACGCCTGCTGCGAAGCGGCCGTTGGCTCACGGCGCTGGCCATCGCAGCGGGCTCTGCGGCGTGCGCCACGCTGGGTTCGGAAGACGGCACAGCGGACGACTCCTCCACTGTACGTGCCCAGGTGGTCGACTGGTTCGGCGGCGCCACCGCGGCCGTGCAGCGTTTCTTCGGCGACGCCGATTACCGGGACGCGGCCCGCGATACGGCCAATGCCTGGTGGCGCGAGACCACCGACGCGCTGCACGACAACTCGATCGAACGCCTGGCGAGCCTGGCCGATGAATCGCGCCAGGTGAGCGACTGGGCACAGCAGTACGAAAGCCTTGCACCCTACGGGGCCTGGCTGGCAGCCCGCGCCGATTACTTTGAGGCCGCCCAGGCTGCGCTCGACAGCGTGCCGGCACCTGCGCCCGCCGCCCCGGCCCCGCGCCCCAAACCCCGGGTTCGAGCTCAACCGCAGCCGGCCGTCACGCCGCCGCCGAAACGGCCGCTGCCGCCCAGGACCACGCCGACACCCGCCCCGCCGCCAACGCGTCCGACACCGGTCTCAAACCCGCCGCCAAACCAGCCGGTGGCCGCCAGCCGCCCGCCGGCTCCCCCCGCGAAACCGCCGCCCCCCCTGCCCGCGCCGCCGCCGGCAATCGAGTCCCGGCGCCAGGAAGCAGCCGCGCAGCCGGC
>CAZZCT010000119.1:0-15759 GCA_964652365.1 uncultured Lentisphaerales bacterium | reverse complement strand
TCTGCGGGGGCCTTCCGCTCCCCCTCGCTCATCAACTCTCGCAGTTTAGGGGCCGGGCTTGCGGGTTGACGCGGCGACGCGCACGCCGTACGCTTGAGGCACCGATGAGCAGCCGGCTTCCACGAGTGAACTACCGCGTCCAGGAGCGCGATTTCAAGTACTACATCTTTGACTGGGATGACAACATCCTGCACATGCCGACGCGCATCCACCTGGAAAAGCGCCTGCCCGATGGCGCATGGGTGCCGCACTTGGTGTCGACCTCCGTGTTCAGCGTGATCCGCGCAGACACGACGAACTACCGGCCGCCAAACGGACGATGGCACGACGCCTTCATCGAGTTCCAGGATGCCGGCGGCGAGGTCGACAGCGCCTTCCTGCGCGACACCCGGCAGGCCTTGGCGCGCGTGACGCGCGGCGAAGAGCCGCCGGGGCCGAGTTTCCAGACCTTTCGACAGACGCTCGTGGAGGGCCGGCTGTTCGCGATCGTGACCGCGCGGGGCCACGCCTCTGCCACACTGGCTCAGGGCGTGCGACTGTTTGTCGACAGCGTCTTGACACCCGACGAGCGCGTGGAACTGCTGTCCAACCTGCGCGGCTACCGGGCCTGCTTCGATCGTGTCGTCCAGTTCGGAACCGACGCCGAGGAGTTGGATCAGTACCTCGCATTGAACCGCTACCACGCCGTCACCTCGCCCGATTTCCGCGCGCGCATGCACCGTGAGGCACCTGGGGCAGAGCGACCTGAGGACGGCAAGCAGTTCGCCATCCGGGACTTCGTCGAGCACGTGGTCCACCTGGTTGCCTGCAGTCAGCCAACCGGACTGCGACGCCCCGTGAGCGTCGGATTCTCCGACGACGATCCGGCCAATGTGGCTGCCGTCGAGACCTACATCCGCACCGAACTGGCCCGCCACTTCCCCGGCATCAAGTTCTGCGTCTACGACACCTCCGACCCGACGATGGAAAAAGGGCGCAAGGTGGTCGTGGCCGGGCAGTTGGACCTGGGGTTCTAGCCGCGTGCGGTTATCAGCACCTCCGCTCGCTGCAGTCTGCGCAAGGCGCGGAGTCCGCCTGCTTTGCTTCTAACGGCGCTTGCTCGGGTAGGCCGCTGTGCGTCATCCTGACAGGTGATGCTGAGTCCACACTCTACCATGGCATCGGAATCGGCTACCGCCTGGACGATGCCGTCCCATTCCTGATGCGGCGGAAAACTGGCAAAGCGATGCCATCGTCGGGGGGGCTGGATCTGCGGGAGGCGCCCGGAGAACCCGCAACCTTGGCTGGCGCTCCATTCGTCAGGGTAGCGGTCCAAGTCGAAGCCGAGCCATCGGCATGTGCGCCTCAACCGCCAGACCGTTCGTGACCGAGCTGATCGCGATCAGCTCTTCCTCAGCAGATCCCGAATGTCCGTCAACAGCAGCTCTTCCCGTGAAGGCGCTGGAGGTGTCACTGGGGCGGCTGGTGCGGTCTCCTCCTTCTTCTTGAGCCTGTTCATGACCTTGACCATCATGAAGATGGCGAAGGCCACGATCACGAAGTCCACGATCGACTGGACGAACTTACCGTAGTTCAGGGTTACCGCAGCGACGGCGGCGGTGGTCGCGGTAGCATCGACGGCCTTCTTCAGCGTCAGAGCCAGATCGGCGAAATTGACCCGGCCCAGCAGCATGCCGATCGGTGGCATGATTACGTCCGCCACCAGCGACGAAACGATCTTGCCGAAAGCGCCACCAATGATAATACCAACGGCCATATCCATCACGTTGCCGCGCATGGCAAACGTCTTGAACTCTTTCATTACGCTCATGACTACGCTCCTGCCAACCTTGCGCCGACTGCCTGGAAACCTCACAACATGTCCCGATGCACGCCAGTATACGTCGCGGCGCTGCGAAGACAAGGCCCGAGTACCCTGGATTTCCCGTTCCGGAGTCTGTCGGCGCATTGCCTATGGGCTTGAACGCGCCACCCCGGCCTATTATCCTATCTGTTATCTTACGCTTGTGGTCCAGTGCGAAGTGCGGGATGGGGGGACGTGGGGATGAAACACCGGGCACGATTGATGGCGGCGTTGGCAGAGATCGACGACCACCTGCAGAATGGCATCATCCCGTTCTGGCTGCGGAACGGAATCGACACGCAGCACGGGGGCTACCTGACAAGCTTCGACGCGGAGGGCCGCCCCCTGCCCGACACCCGGAAGTACCTTGTCACCCAGACTCGCATGATCTGGGGGATGTCCGCCTTCCACCGGCTGATTGGCGACTTGCGCCTACTCGACGCGGCTCGGCAGGGCGTGGACTTCCTTATCCGGCACTTCTGGGATACCCGGCACGGGGGGTGGCACTGGCAGGTCGCACGGGACGGGGCCTTGCTGGACGACGGCAAGGTCGTCTACGGCCAGAGCTTCGCCATCTACGCGCTCGCGGAGTACACCCTGGCAGTGGGTGATCCGCGAGGCCTCGACTATGCCGAGCGCACCTTTGACCTGCTCCAGAAGTACGGCGCGGACACCGGCCGGGGCGGCTACTACGAGAACCTCGAGAACGACTGGTCGGTGTCGGCGCCGGGGTTCCACGCAGGTGACCGCAAGTCGCTCGACGTGCACATGCATCTCCTGGAGGCGTTTACAACGCTGGCGCAGTGCTCTGGCCGGGAGATTCACCGCCGCAAGCTCATTGAAGTCATCAAGGTCATCCTTGAACGGATGGTAAACCCGGTGAGCGGTTGCGGCCTGAACCAGTTCGACCGCGATTTCAAACCGATTCCAGCAATTAACATCCGACGCACTTGGAATGCGGAACGGGCCGTCGGGGAGGTGGTCGCGACGCCTACGGATACCACCTCGTACGGGCACAACCTGGAACTGGCGTGGCTGCTGAACCGTGCAAGCGAGATTCTGGGACTGCCCGTCAATCACTTCGAGGCAACCACCCGCCGTTTGACCGATCACGCCCTCCGCTACGGGCTCGACCGGGATAAGGGGGGGGTGTTTCGTGACGGGCCGCATCAGGGCGAAGCGCTGGTCAGGGACAAGGAGTGGTGGCAGAACGCGGAGGTGCTGGTCGGGTTCCTCGATGCCTACGAACGGCTGCGCGACGACCGCTGCCTGGAGGCATTCTTCGCAACGTGGGCGTTTGACAAGGCCTACTTCATCAACCCGTCCGTGGGCGAATGGCGCCAACTGCTGACACGCGACGGTGCGGTGATCGTCGGCGACATCGGCAACCCCTGGAAAGCCATCTACCACACAGGTCGCGCCATGGCGGAATGCCGGACCCGCATCGGGCGCATGCTCCAGACAGATAACTCTGAAAACGGCAGCACGGACCACGGATGACTGGTAGCAAGCCGAACGGCCCGTAGCAGCCGAAAGCACCTGCGGGCACAGCGGACGCCAACACCCCGCCCCTACCCTGCCACGTTCAGACCAAAGAGCCGGTTGGGGTTTTCGAACAGCCACGCGCGGGCCACATCCAGTGCCGCGGCGTGGCTGAGCCAGGCCGAATCGACCAGTTCGCCCAGGGCGATCGCGATGTTGTCGCGCGCCTGAATGGCACTGCCGATCTGCATCTCGAAGAGGTGCGTGTCGCCGCCGAAACCCATCACCTTGGTGTGAGGGACGGTCATCACGGCGCGCTTGAAGAACTCGACGCAATAGGCCGGGTCAATGGCATTCGCCCAGCACAAATCCAGGTTCACGTTTGGGTAGTTCTTCCCGAGGAACAGGTACTCGCCGAGATAGGGCCAGCCGCCGTGGAAGAGGTCAAACGTCACGTCGGAGTGCAGTTCGAGCATGGGGGTCAGGTGAACCGGGTTGGTCTTGGCAATCTCGTTCCGGATGCCCGCCATGTGCCCCGTATGGATCTGCACCGGCAACCGGCGACGCGCCGCCAGACGCAGGAATTGGTTGAAGAGGTAGTCGTCCAAGGGCCGGCAGGCCGCCGTCCCGAGTGTCTCACGCGGATGGGCGATCAGGTGGTTGAAGACGCCCTCG
Organism: uncultured Lentisphaerales bacterium; assembly: GCA_964652365.1. GTDB lineage: Bacteria > Verrucomicrobiota > Kiritimatiellia > RFP12 > CAZZCT01 > CAZZCT01. The sequence goes on along the minus strand of CAZZCT010000119.1, from coordinate 11,759 downwards.
GCCGCCGCGCGGGTCGGGTTGTCATAGTTGATGCAACGCTGGTAGGCGCTCTGATCCTTCAACCCGACGATTCCGAAGGCCACGGCGCGATCGAGAAACAGACTGAAGCCCTCCAGATAGTCGTCGAGCGTGATGATCTTGCGACCAAGCGCCTCCTCCAGGTGGGGCTTGCGAAGGGAGGCCTCACTGCTGACATCGTGGTACTGCGGCAGGTCGAGTACGAAGCGGGCGAATCCCTCCCGATATGGCAGGCGCCCGCTGAGGACCTCCGTGAGGCTGGTATTCACGACCATGGCGCGGATACCGTGCTGGGCCAGCATCTGGTCGGCATAGGCCTGATTGCGCTCAGATCGCATCCGCGCCTGCATGGCCAGTAGCGCCTGAGGCTCAACAGAGGCGAGGTCCCAGCAGACCCGGAGGCCTTCGAACAAGGCCCGGGCATAGCCAGTGTGACAGATGCGATCATGGTACTTGCGCCAGGCGGCGTACCGTGCCCCGAAGGGCACCGCGGTGTCCGCCAGGTACTCAATCAGCGGTGAGCCATTCCACATGCCGACGCTGATCCGCGGGCTGAAATCCGCCGACGCACTTTGCAGGTCGGAAGCGTAGTAGCCGCTCCAGGCCAGGAGGCGCAGCACATCGAGCTCCGGCTCGGGCGCGCAGATGCCGCAGTAGTGCTCATGCGTCTCGATGATTGGCACGGCGTCGAACTCGGCGCGCAGCTTGGCACAGGCAGGTGAGCGGCTCATCCACATAGGCTGTCTCCTGGATCATTCCGGCTGGCGGCGCGGCACGCCACGCACACTGCGCAGCGGATTCCGGCGGCTGAACGACGACTGAACCGGTGCAGCAAACCGAACGGGCAACCACGTGAGATAGCGACTGCCCGAGAGACCGGCACTGGCAAAGTCACACAACTGGACGGTCTGCCCATCGAGATTGCGCGTGCGCAGCAGCTGCTGCGGCGGAAGCCAGGTCCGCAGAGTCTCGCCAGGCTCGAAGTCCAGGTGCGCGGCGTCCAGACCCGCCGACAGGGCCGCGTTGCCGCCGTTCAACGCAGGGTCATAGGCCATCAGCACCGGGCCTCGATAGACCGACGCCGTGAGTACCTGCGGCCCGCTCGGCGCCGGCGCGGCCTGCGATTGCAGCGGCCCGCGCCCCAGAGAGACCCATCCGCCGCGTTGCGATCCTGCGCCCAGTTGCAGAACCAGCAGATTGCGTCCCTTGCGCACCGGCACCGTCAGGCGATGCGCATGGGAATCGAGTGTGCCGCCATTGCCGCCGCAGGCGAAGTTCGAAAAGAGCAGGCGCCCATTGATCCACCAGGAGGCCCACCAGTCCGCCGAGAAGGCCAGCTCGAACAGGTCCTCCTGCTCGCTGATCCACTCCGTCATGGCCACATAGGTCGGCGGCGGGCTCAGGGCTGGCAGCGCCGGACTCGCCGTGAGGAGCCCGCCGGCCGAACGCACTGTCACCGCGCCGAATGCCGCTCCATTCATGGTCAGGGTCTGGGGAATCCGGTCTGCCGTCTCGAGCGTCGGCTCAATCACCGGTTGCGGCGGCAGGTTCAGGGCCTGCTCGTCCGCCGTGCGCGGCGCCGGTCCGAAGACGGTCCAGTCGGCCTCGAAGGGCGGCAGAGCCCGGTGCGGATTGACCCAGAAATGGGGGCGCAGGTCGAGATCGAGCACTATCCGGTCGCCGGCCTGCCACACGCGGTCGAGGGCCAAGTAGCTGCCGGCCGCCGGCGGGCCGAAGGGCACGCCGTTGACCCGCACCCGCGTGCGTTCCGACCAATACGGAATCCGCAGCGACAGCTTGAAGCGCTCGGACTCAGGCAGTTCGACGGTGACGGTCACACGTCCTTTCCGCGGGTATTGCGTGGCCTGAGTCAGCCGCAGCGTCCGGCCCGACGGCAGCACCGTTTCGAGTCGCCCGGGGCCATAGTAGTTCAGGCGCAACTCGCCCGCGTCGCCGGCCAGCAGGGCCCACTCACCGACCAGTCCGAGCAGGCGCGGCCCGTTGACGGAACAGCAGTTCAGTTCGGGGCTGCCCGCGCGCGCCTGGAACACGATGCTGTGGGCGCTGGCTTCGCGAATGCCATCCATTGGTGTGTTGTAGGTCACCCAACGGCCGGAAGGCGATATCAGACCCAACCCGGAGTTCAGCAGGGTCAGCTCGAGCTCGTCCGCCACTACGGAGCTGCCGGTGAGTTGCAGCATCTCGACGCACATGGCCGACCAAGCGACGGTGCAGCACGTCTCGATGGCGCCTCCGTCGCAGGGGTTGCCCGTGGCGCGCTCGCCGCTGGTGAACCCGCCATGGTTGTGGCGGTCGCCCTCCAGCATGGACCACCAGAGGTTCTCGAAGGCCTGACGGTACGTCGCATCACCGGTTGCATAGTGAAGCTCGACCAGTCCCAGGATCGGGTGGAGACTCTCCCAGCGCGGCTTGGGCGTGCGGTAGAACGGCACATCGGCAAGCCCCTGGCGGTAGTAGTCGCCCGCCGGCGGGAGCGCGAACTCCTCGACGATGCGACGCGCCAGGGCCAGGTACTCAAGCTTCCCGGTCTGGCGGTATAGCATTGCCAAGGTATGCACCGGCGCCTGATTCATCTCGTGGCAACCGGTGTCGTGCAGCCGTTCGGTCCCGGTCAGGAAGCGCCGGCACAGGAGATCGGCGATGCGCCGGGCGCAAGCCATTGCCACGGGGTCCGCCGTCAGGTCGTGCCAGAGCAGGAGGCCAAGCATCACGTGGTAGTGGCCCCAGGCATCCCACGGCCAATCGCAGGCGGGCGTGCCGGGCTTGAGTCGCCAGGCCTTCGGCCAGGGACCCAGGTAGCCATCATCGGCCTGCAGGCCGGCGAGTTCGGCCACGAACCAGGCCAGTTGGCGGCGCAGGGCCGGATCGTCCGTGAGGCGCAGAATCTGCGTGCCGCACGTCAGGTACTTGCCCGCGAACTCACCGGCCCAGGGCACCTGATTGGTGGGCGGATCGAGATCGCGTTCGCGAAACATCTCCAGCAGGCGCGGGTTGGCGAACGGCGCCGGCAGCAGCCACTGCGCCGTGACCGCCTTGAGCCGGCGGCCCAACTCACCGCCCAGCGCGTAGCGTGTCTGCGGCGGCCGCGGACTGGCGCGACTGGCCGGAGCGACGGCGACCGACTCTGCTTCGCTGGCGTGCATGTCAACCTCCCACGAGTCACGGTCTATGCGCATCGGGTCCGTTTGCCCCAGGCAGAGGCGCGCACCCGTCCGCCGCCGCACGGCGCTCACACCACCTCAAGCCGGTCGCGTTCCGGCAGCCGCGGAAACTCCACATGGGGCTCGGTCTGATACCAGTAGGCCACCGAGGCGATGTCATCCTGCAGCGGCAGGTAACGTCCGCCGGTGCGCCAGCCCAGGTCCTGAATGGTGACGCGCAGGTCCTGCTCGAAGCGAATCGGGTCCATGACATGCCAACGGTACATGCCGAAACGCATCTGCGAGTTGTAGACTCCGTCGGGCCGGATGACCTGGTGCAGCCCGGACCAGGGCGTCGTGTAGGGCTGGTAGCGTTTGGCCTCGCCCAGGGTGTTGCCGAAGGTGCACTCGTTGGCGGTACCCGGATCGAAGTTGTAGGATCCGAGGAAATAGTCCTCGGTGCCGGTGCCGCAGAGCGTTGGGAACTCGGCGTCACCATCAAGGTAGAACTTGATCTCGCCCTCGCCCCACCAACCGTTGTTGTGGACGCCCCAGGCCAGGCTGGTGCCGACGTACTGACCCTGCCCCCGTACATCGGACAGGATCGTGCAGACCTCGCCGTACGGTACGGGGTTGACCCGGCGGAACTGCGCGTGAAAATAGGCGGCGTGGGCGGGCACCTCGGTCAGCGTATAGTCGATCTGGTAGAACAACGTCGTCGGCTTCAGCCCCACATTCTCAAGGGTCATGCGGCAGTGCCGTCGGAAGGGCATCTCCCACCAGCAGTTCATGCCGGAGCCGGGATTCAGGCATACCGGCAGGCTGGCGAGTTGCCCGTAGACGCCCCACCCGTTGCAGAAGAAGTCCCCAAACGGTGTTTCGACGCTCGGTTGCACTTCGCCGTCCCAGTAGATCCGCAGAATCGTGAAGCGCGGATGTGCGGCGGTCATCCACAGGTGCTGAAGCGCGCCGGGACCGGCGATGTCGGCAACCGTGACAGTCTCGCCCGGAGCGATCGAGATACAGGGCCGAACCTTCCAGCCCAGCCCCAGCTCACGGGAGGCCCCCTGATCGGACGCGGCGGCCCGGGCTCCTCCACCTTTGGCGCCGGTCGGGTTCTCCGCACAGATCGAGCGTGTCCGGGCGTTCGAGAGGAGCGACAAGTTGCCCAGGCCGAGGCCGAGGCCATTGAAGGGTGTCTGCATAGGTTGTGTCCTTGAGATGCCGGGCCGGCCCGCCAGGCGCGGCAGCCTGGGCCCGGGCCTCGCCCCGTGCCGGCGCCGTGGGAGCCGGGCAGCGGAAGACGCGGCCGTGGTGCGAATTGTGCCGTGAAGGTTCCGCCGAGGCAAGAGCCTTTGCACGCGTCTCGCGGCGGTCCGGAGCCAATGCCGGCTCTGGCTTACGAAGGCCGCCGAGGCGGTGAAGGCCTCGCCACGGCTGGCAGCCATGGCGCCGGCCTTGACAGATTGGCGTACGGACGGCTTAATGATGACGTACAAGGAGGCTGGCATGCGTCTGGGAAGAGCAGCACTGTCGGAATTGGCGCTGGTGTTGTGCCTCGTGGGGCGGGCGCCTGCCCAAGAGAGACCCGGGACGGCTTGGGGCGAGTTGACCCGCTGGCTGCCCGAGGAGACGATCCTCAGCGTGGCGTCCAGGGATCTCGCGACGGCCTACCACGAGACGGTCAGCCGCCTGGAGCGCGCCGGCATGGCCGACGGGCGCGGCGAGCTTGACCGGGACCTCATCCGGATGCTCCCCGCCCGCCGCGCCGTCGACCGCGACCAAGGGTTCCTGGCCGCGTTGGACGCCTTGGGACTGCGCCCCGATGGCGCCGCTGCGTTCGGCCTGCTGGTGCGAACCGACCCAAACGGGCGCACGCGCATCGACGATGACGACCTGCTCTGCATTCTTCCGATTGCCCGCATCGACCTGTTGACGCAAGCGCTGCAAGCGGATGCACCCGGCGGCGCAGCACCTCAGAAACTGGATGGCGTGACGCTGATGGCGTCCGATCGGCAGGCTTGCGCCTATACCGACAAGGCCCTGTTATTCGGATCGGCCTACGCGGTGCGTCTGGCGGTCGAGACGTACGCCGGCCGCCATCGCGCCATCCGACCGCCGCCGCCCGGCGACGGCCTCTTCCTGCTGAATGCCAACCCCGGACGCCTCGCGCCTCTGTTCCGGGCCATGGTGCTGCGGGAGTCCCGAGGTTCGGCCCCGGACGACGCACCGGCCCTGTCGCCACCGGCCACGCGCACGCTGGAGATGATCGAAGCCTGCGAGGGCTTCTCGGTCTTCGCGGCACTCGCCGGCGACACGCTCACGCTGAAGGGGAATCTGCGGCTCCAGAAGGTCGACGCCCTGGCCCGCCTGCTGGCATCCAAGTCGGCGCAGCTCTCGATCATCCAGGCGCTCCCGCCGGATGCGCCGCTGGTATTCGCCACGAGCCTGACGCCGGAGCTCCTGACGTTGTGGGGCAATTTCATGGCCAGCATGACCGACGACGACCCGCAACTGATCGCCGCCATCTCGCACCTCGCCCAACCGCTCGCGGGCCGCCAGTGCGCCTTCGCCTTCACCGGCGGTCAACCGACCGGCCGCATGCCCAACCTCCTCTGTGTCGCGGAGGCACGCGATGACGATGCTGCCGAGGCGGCCTACGAGGCCCTGAGCTGCCTCATCGTGAGCGAGAGCAAGCAACGCTTCACCGTGGCCCGCAGCGGTGGCGCCGAGATCCGGAGCTTTCCGCGCCGGCGCGGCGACGCCTTCCATGCCGCACGGTCGGGCCGCCGGATCTTGTTCGCGCTGGATTCGCTTGCCATCGAACAGGCGCTAGGGCAACCGCAGGCGACCACTACTGGTGTGCCAGCGGTGCCCGAGGTGGCGGCGGCGCTCGGGCCGGAGGGTGTCGGCGGCGTACTGGCCTTTGTCGACTTTCCGCGCCTGCTGCGATGCCTCTCCGATGGCAAGCGTGCCGCGGCGACGCGAAGCGAGCAGACCAGCTGTGTGTCGACCATGCGCGAGTGCGAACGCCAAGTCACAACGTACCACGAGAAACTCGGGCGGTTCCCGGCCGACCTCGCCAGCCTGGCAGCCGGCTTGCAGGAGGCCGGCGTGCCCGCGGGCGCGATGCGAACGAAGTGCCCGGTCGGCGGTAACGCGGTCGATCTGGTGCTGGACACGACAACCGGCACCGTCGCATGCCCCAACCACGGCACGGTCAAGAGCCCGAAGAGCCATCCCCAAGCGGCTTCCCAACGTCCCACCCGCGACGAACCCCTGCTGCTGCGGGTACTGGGTCGTGTGGCGCTGCGACTGAACATCGATTCCGCGGGCGGGGAGGTCGTGGGGCGAGTCACCCTCGATCTGGCCGCGCCGCCGCACAACTGACGGCCGCTGCCAGACACCATGAGCCCCCGACGCAACGCGTTCCCGGGAGCGAGCCACCCAGCGGGTTGCAATTGACACCGAAGGCGAGCTCGCATACGTTTGCGAACGTGTTTTCGCCCGAATCCAATATCTATCGGTAACCGCAGCCAGTTCCCCAAATGAACGACCCTCACCGGATCCCTATTCCCCCCTCCCCCGGTCCTGATGCCGTCTCCGCGGTCACCGCCGTACGCGCGGCCCTGGCCGCCCGGCGCTACGAGACGGCGCGCCGCCTGCTCCGGCACCCGCCGCCCACGACGACCCCGGCTGAATGGCAGGAGTTGCTGTGGCTCCACTATGATGTCGCGCGCGCGCTGGGCGAGCCACGGACCGCGCTGGCAATGCTGCAGGAGCTTTCGCAGATCGAGATGCCGAACCCGACACGCCTGGCGCTCTGCCAGGCGGAGATTCGGCGCCAGCTCACCGGCTACGAGTTCTACCGTACCTCGGCGGAGGCCAGGGACGGACTGGGTTACGAGACCTACGCCGAACAGTGCCGGATCCAGATCGACCAGGCGCTTGACCGCGCCCTGGCTGCGGCCGACACGGACGACCTGCGGCTGCGGGTTGCTGCGGCCCTGGTTGCCAATGGCCGCCACGAGCAAGGCGAAACGCTTCGCGCCCAGGTTGCCGCGCGGTCGCGTGCGACGGCAGCGGCGCCGGACATGCGCCCCCCGCTCTGCGGCGCGGTGAGCGGCGAGTTGCACTTCCCCGACCAGACCCCGGTGGCGGACTGCACCGTCGTGCTCGGACTGGCCGTCGAAATCGTCGAGCAGGATCCAGCCAGCTTCAACCAGCCCGACATGCACTACTATCCGCGGATCGGAAGCCTCCGCAGCCTGGAGTCGCGCACCGACTCGCAGGGCAAGTTCGCCTTTGCACAGGTGCCGGCCGGCCGACACGCCTTCCTGGCCGTCCGACTGGACCCTGACGCCTTTGACGTGGCAACCCGCTTCGTCGCGCATGGCCTGACAGTCACGGCCGGTGGCACCACCACCGTCGAAGCCACGGTCGACGAGTGGCGCAGCGCGCCGCCGGAGCCGTTTGAGGACGTTCTGCCCGCAATCCTGCACCACGGGGGTCGCAGCTATCGGAAACAGCGGGTCGAACGACTACGTAACCCCTTCTACTACGACTTCCCGCGCCAGCCCTACGAGTTCCAGGTCGACCGACCACCCGAACCAGGTTCGCTGCTGGTATCGTTCGACCCTTGTGCACCCAGCGCAACACCCGCTGTGCTGCCCTTCCAGGCTGAGGCCGACTCGGTCGTCTGCCTGACGGACCTGCCAGCGCGCTCCGACCGGTTGCTGGCCCTCTATACCGCCGAACCGCCGCCGGCCGCCACGCCTGCGGCCGGACCGTCACCGGCGGCCTGGCTGCCGCAACCCGATCCCGACGGCACCACCGCCGTGATCGACACGGGCTGCGCGGCCTTCCGCATCGCCTGGGGCACCGCCGCGCACGACGCCACGCCGCCGTTGCTGTCGGTGCGCGGCGCGGACGGCATCTGGCGCGGCCAGGGGCGTTTCGTGCTGCCGGCCGGTGTGACCGTCGCGCACCGTATCACAACCGTGCTGTCCAGCGGTCCGCTGCTGCTGAAGGTGCGTACCGTCTGCACCCTGAGCCAGGGCGCCACCTACGCGCTGGAGTTCACGGCCTACCGCGACGAGGCCTGCCTGCTGGTGCGCGAGCAGGCACCGGCCGACCTTGCGGGCGCGTTCGAGTTTGCCCTGCCGGAGTTCGGCGGCGGCCGCGGCTTCGTGCACTGGACGCCCGAAAACGGCTCACCCCACTGGCACACCCTCACCGCCGAGAACACCGAGCGTGTTCGGCTGCAGGAATCGGTCATGTGGTGGCATCCGCAGTGCGCCTTCGCCTACGCCATGACGGCCGAGGGGCTCGAGGCCCAGGACTACATCGGAGTTTTCTCGCTTCGCCGCGGCGACTGGATCGACCGCGCCTTCGCACGCATCGCGCAGGGCCCGGACGACGGCAACCGCGAACTCGACTGGCCCTACCCGGAGATGATCGGCTCGACCATCTCGATGATCACCGCCCGCACCACGTCGCAAGGCGACGCCTGCTTCCGCTTTGGCTTCTTCGACGGCGAGCGGCAGTGGGGCCTGCTGGTGTCGACCCTTGCGCAAAATGACGGCCCGTGGAAGGAGCTCTCACGCGTCCAGCACAAGTTCTCGTCGCCGCGCCTGAACGACTTCTGCCGCTGGCAGCTGGACGTCGCCGACACCCTGGCACGTCCCCTCGTAGTGGCACAGCGGAACAAGCTGCGGGCACTGCGACGGAAGCGGAACGAACCCGGACTGGCGCAAGTCTGGCAGCGCATCGCCTCCGGCGAGAACCTCCCCGGACCGGCCGAAGGCGTGCGTTTCGTGGTCGACGGCGACCCGCTCATCGCCTGGCGCAAGAAGCTGGAACTGGTCGGCGTGGCCCACATCCGCTGCCGCATGACGCTGCTCGGACGCGACCACGCCGATATGTACTCGCCCGTGGGCGCGCGTCCGATCACCGCCTGGGCCGAGGATTACGACCTGATCGCCGCCAGCGGCGTCTTCACGCCCGACGAAGAGCGCCTGGTACGGCGTTTCCTGATGCTCATGGGCCACATGCATCTGGAAACCGACCTGATGAACTGGCGCTACGGCGCGCGCAACGCCAACTTCGAGGCCGACCGCGTGGACGTGGTCGGCACGGTGGGACTGGTGTTCGAGGGCAACCCCGACGCCCAGACCTTTGTTCGCCATGCCACTGAGCAGACCTACCGCGCGCTCGATGCCTACTGCACTCCCGGCAGCGGCAAGTGGTACGAGAATCCGCCCTGCTACTACCTCCAGGCGCTCAAGTGCCGTATCAACCTGCTGTTCCACCTCTGGCACCGCGGCCGCATCGACCCCGCCGCCGTCACGCGACTGCCTGACTTCCTCCGCTGGGGCGTGCTGCTGCTGACGCCCCCCTTCCCCATCGATGCTGCGCGCCTGGCCACGGGTTACGATGTCGAGGCCTACCGCGCCGCCCCCAAGGCACGCCGCGTCCCGCCGATCGGCGACCATGCCGGCCTGGGCACCTGGGTCCCAGAGCACTTCGCCCTGATGGGCCGGGCCCTGCGCGGGAGCGATCCCGAACTGGCGGACCTGCTGGCCTGGGCCTACCAGAACGGCGGTTCGGACGGCAGAGCCTTTGGCAATCTGCCGCTCCTGTTCACCGCATTGGAGTCGGATGACCTCCGCCCGGCGCCACCGGCCGTGCTGACCAGCCGCCGGCTCGAGGGCTTCGGGAGCGTGTTCCGCGGGGCGTTCGGGACGGATCGCGAGTTCTACCTGCTGTTCAAACAGGGGCCCGGCGGCTACCGTTACCACCGCACCGAGGGCAGCCTGCTGCTCTTCGCGGATTACACACCATTAGTATATGACGGCGGTGAAGCCGGCGAGACGTGGCGCCACAGCACGCTCTCGTTCCACGCGGCCCACACACCGCTGGCGCCGGGCCACGTGGAGCGCTTCCACAGCGACGCGGCAGTCGACTTCTGCCAGGGCGTGCATCCGAAGGCCCTGGACCCCGGCGAACCGACCTTCCTCAGCGACGACTGCAATGCCGAACTGGTGGCGGTGGCACATGCCCGCTTCCTCGAGCCGCGTCCCGCCGTTTCCCGCAGCATCTGCTGGGTGAAAGACGAGTACGTGGTGATCCACGACGAGCTTGACCTGCCAGACGGCCTCCTGACCCACTGGCACCTGCAGGTCGTGGCCGACGCTCACACGTACGACGCCGCCGGGGGCTACCGCTTCGCCGGCCGCTACGGCACCGACCTACAGGTGCTCCTGCCGGAGCAGGAGTTCGCCGAGACGCAGGTACGCCAGGACCCCGTATTGCTGCGCGAGCGGGGCCAGTCCTTCACGCTCCGTCACCTGCAGCTTTCAAGACCCGCTCCGCGCGGCATTGTGGCCATCCTGCGGCCATTGGCCGCCGGTCAGGCGCCGGTAGCGGCACGCCTGCTGCGGCAAGGCGACCGGATCGTGGGCGTGCAGGTGCACGGCGACGGCATCGCTGACACGCTCTTCTTCTCCCGCCAGCCGCTCACGTGGAATGAAGCGGGCCTGCGTTTCGAGGGCCGCTACGGCGCCTGCCTGCGGCACGCCGGGCAGCGCACCTTCGTGGATCTGGACCGCACGGTTGGCGCACCCCCCGCCTCGTGAGGGCGCGAAACCCGGAGACCGGAACATCGGTGCAGGAACACACCGCCACCAGCCGGCAGACACAGGTGACCCATGCATGACAGATCGGACATTCGCACCTCGTTGCCGCCGCGGCTGCTTCGACTGCGCGACGTCGCCATGGCACAGCACGGTGCCTGGAACCCTGCCACCCACCCCGCCATCGCCGACGTGGCCCTTTGGCGGGCAGCCTGCCCGGGCCAGTCACGCGTGCAACGACGCGCCGCGTTCCTGGCCGAGTTGGTTGAACTAGCCCCCGTGCGGATCGGGTCCGACTGGCAACTGGCCGGAGAACACCTTCGTCCCGCGCAGGAAAAGGGGTTGCACCAGCTTTCCGGGCCGGAAGCCGTAACCGTCAAGGCCGCTTTCGGGCTGAGTGATGACGATCTCACCAGCGCCGTGCTGACGGCCAACACCTGGCACGGGACGCCGGACGCGCTGCGCGGCGGGTTCACCGATGTTGAGGTCGGACTGGCAGACGCGGATGCGTCGCGCGGACGCGGATTCTGGTCGACGAACGACCACGAAAGCAAGGTCTACTGGGGAAACGGCTGGATCGAGAACCACAGTATCCGGGACTTCGCCAAGGTGCTGCGGCTCGGGTTCGGCGGCATCCGGGCGGGGATCGAGGCCAAGCTGGCGGCCGCCGACCTGGCCGACGCGAACTATCCGCAACAGGAGAACTTCTGGCGAGCTGCCCTGTCGGTGTGCGACGCCGGCATCCGCCTGGGCCGGCGCCATGCCGAGGCCGCACGGCAGGCGGCCACCAGCGCCACGGACGAGGATCGCGCGCGACTGCTGGCCATGGCGGCGCGCTGCGACCAGGTTCCCGCGGCTGGCGCCCGCACGTTCACCGAGGCCGTGCAGAGTCTCTGGTTCGCCCACATCCTCACCTGCGGCGAGGACGGCATCAACGCCAACTCCA
>CAZZCT010000118.1:0-15937 GCA_964652365.1 uncultured Lentisphaerales bacterium | reverse complement strand
CCGACGCGTGCTGGAAGGGCATTTGGCGAGAAGAGAAAAGAGGTCGGAGGTCGGAGGGCAGAGGTCGGACACCGAGAAGAAACGATCCGTCCGTGCGGCATCGGGCCGTCGTCCCTGGCCGGCGGAGATCCCGGAGCAGGTGCAGGCTTTGCGCGCGGCGCTGGAAGTCGCTGGCGGTCCGGTGGATGCGGGGTTTCTGGCTGGGCGATTCGCGCGGGCCAATGCCGACCGCGTGGCTGCGCTGCTGGAGACCCTCGTGATTGTGGGCCAGGCGCGGAAACTGCCCGACGGCCGGTACAGCGGCCGGGTGTAGGCGAGCCGCCTCCTGAGCCTGTCAGAACAAACGTCTCTATTCTTGAATCAGGAAGACAGGAAGGCCGGAGAGTTTCTTTGACAGGATTAACAGGATTGACAGGATTGCGCGGCTGAGGCGGGCGGCTATCTGCACTGTCGAACCAGACGCGGGCGACACAAGGACGCCCCTCCACGCTTCGCGCATGGCGATGGAGGGCCGGGCTTGTCCCGGCCGCGCGGACAGATGCGGTGTGCGGCAGGCAAACGGCCTGCTTGAAGATGGCCCAAGACAACGCCCTGGGACCGGCGGGTGCGTAGCCGCCGGCGCATGGTCGGACGCACGGCGGTGCGGCGGGCGTGCCGATGGCTCCTACAGCGGCTCGGGCAACGCCCATCTCTGGTTACCATCCCATCCGATTCTGCTCATGTCAGAGAACTGGGGCACGTCGCGCCGCGCAGTCGTGAACTACGACGGCAACCTGGCAGCCTTCTATCTCGGCGACCGACCCCTACGACTGCGATGGGGTGTCAAGGCGCAAACCGCAAACCGCCCGCATCTGCGCGTTGGGAGAAGAACTCGACGCACACCGCAAGCGGCAGCAAGCGGCGCATCCGGGCCTGACGCTGACCGGAATCAGGAACGCGCTTCATTTTGTATCGACGCGATGCATGGGTAGAATGCTAAAGTACCCGCGAGCACACCACTCCGGTACTGAACGAGGTGGCGCAGGGGCGTCCGCGGGCCGGTAGGGCGGGCGTGCCGTGCTGGGGATTGACCATGGAGCATCTACGTGTTGGCGCCGCCGAGATCGAGTTGCAGACCAGCGGGCGGCAGTTGCTGGGCTTGGGCCGCATCACCATTGACGGCACCGTCGTAAGGTCAGGGGAATTGCCGCTGCGGCCCTTCACCCAGACCCTCGATGGCCTGGAGTATGACCGCTATGAGGTCGAGGACCTCTCCGCCACGGCCAATCGGCTCGTAATCCGTACGCGCGCACTGGCCACGGCCGGTGCGGTCCACGTGCAACTGGATCACTCGCTCGATCCGATCTGGAACGCGCGGCCCTGGGACGGGCGCGTGCTGGCCAGCGACACCCTCGAATGGATCATCGAGCGCGCCGAACGGCAACTGGGCGACCGGACCTTCCAGGGCTTCCGCTACCACTTCCGTTTCAAGTCCGCCCGCCGGTCGATCTGGTACCTGCTCGACCGCGCCTCGTGGGAACTCGACGGGCGAGCCGAAGGGGTGACCCTGCTGCGCCAGCAGATGGGCGAAGATCCCTGCGTCACCCTGCGCAAGGCCACGCCTTACCGTACCGCGGCCGACATTCCCTTTCCGCTCAATCCCGTGATGACCTATGACGTGCCGCGCTGGGCCTCTGAGCAGGGCTTCGACTACCAGTACCGCGGTGCGAACGCCCTGGTTGGTCTGTTCGATGCGCCCGGGCTGATCCGCACGGTCGTCACGCGCGAACCGGGGGCCGCCTGCGTGCTCCATTTCGACAAGCACCTCTTCGACGCCGCGCGCCAGGCCGCCTCGATCCCCAAGTTCATCGGGTTGGCCCGCGGCTTGGGCGATGCCACCGACCAGCTCAACCAGTGGACTCGCGTCTTCGACGCTGACCAGGACAACGCGCTCGGGCAGCACGGCATGCGCCGGCCGCATGTGGAGACCATGCTGTCTCAGAATCTGTGGCACGGCTTCACGGCCGAGAGTTACCGTCAGGACCTGCTGCCCGCCGCGGCCGCGCTGGGGGTGCAGAAAGTCTTCATCGATCCCTTCTGGCAGAATGACATGACCCGGGCCCGCGAAGGCACGCTGCGCGGCGCCAATGTCGGCAACATGTGTTGTCCGCATGAGTACGAGGTGGCGGAGGTTCTGGGCGGCCCGGCCGCCTACCGCCGGCTGGCCGATGACTTCGCCGCCCAGGGAGTGGCGGTGCAAAGCTGGATCGGGTCGCACCAGAGCTACCACTCGCCGCTGCTGGCCAAGACCTTTGCCAACTGCCCGATCCGGCTGCCGGACGGTCGCCACTGGTGGAAGTCGGGCTACGACTGCATCGTCGGCATGGACCTGACCACGGAGTTCGGTCCCATGTTTCAGCAGGCGGTTATCCAGGCGGCGCGCGCCACCGGCGTGCGGCGGTTTCTCTACGATTCCTTCTACAACTTCGGCTTCATGCCCGTCAGCTACTACACGGCTGATCCGGCCCACCCCCAGAACCCGCACAAGGGCACGCTGCAGCCGCACACGCAGTGGCGCGCGCTGGTGGCGATCATGGCGGCCTGGCAGCGGGCCGGGCTGCACATGACGATCGAGTCGCTCGGCCCGTGGGGGCAGGGCCAGCATGGCGTACAGGGACGCTATGACCGGCCGGGGTCCGAAGCCCTGGCGTATCAATGCTCGGTCGGGATCGGCTACTCGGTCATCCCGGCACCCGGCTCCAGCCGGGCGCGCAGCCTCGATGGCAGCCGGACCTACTACCGCTTCCTGGCGAACAAGGCGCCGCTGTCGCTCAACCTGTTTGGCGCCCAGGGCCAGCGCGCCGACGCGGCGCCCAACGCCGTCGCGCTGCGGCAGGCCAATGACGACTACCGCGCGGTGCTGCCGTGCATGCACCATCGTGAGATCCTGCCGGGTGGCACCGGGGTGCGCTGGACCGCCGCAGACGGCCGCCACCAGGCGCTCTTCGCGTTTCGCGCCGGCGCCGTCGCGGTGGCATCCGGCCTTCGCTGCCGCGACCTCACCGCCGGCACGGCCGCCGACGTGACCGCCACCGGCGCCCTGCGTGTGCAGGCGCAGCACACCTACCTGCTTGCGGCCGGCCGCGCCAGCCGGCCCGCCGGGCGCTGAGCCGGCGGCTGGCGTCCTGCGACATTCCGCGCGTGGTAGCACCTTGTACAGAGCGGACGACAACAAATAGCAGGAAGACGAACCGCCAAGACGCCAAGAGCGCCAAGGAAATCGTGAATGCTTGGCGTTCTTGGCGCCTTGGCGGTTCATTTGTGTTGCGGGCGAAGCGCGGCCTTGGGAGGTGTGCATGCCAACGTTGGATCTGGCTCCGTACCGCGATCGCATGGCCCTGGCCGAACGCCGGCTGGCCGCCGCCTATGCCTGCACACCGGGCGCCGCGATTCCCGTGGTTGAGCCCGGCGTGTCCTTTGAGAACCCGTCGGTGCGCGATCAGGTCATGGACGTGCAGGCCATGCGCCGGCGTGCCGTCAACTGGGTGATGGCCCTGGCCGCCACGGACAACGACTGGCCGCCCTTCATCGATACCCATTGCACCGTGGTGACCTTGGCCGAGGCCTTCGGCTGCCCGGTGGTCTACCCCGAATCCGGTGACGCCTGGACCCAGCCGGCCCTGGGCTCGGTCCAAGAAGTCTGGGCGCTGCGGCCGACGCCGCTGGCCGAGGTGCCCTCCATCCGGCGCTTGGCCGCCTGGGTCGACTATGCCCAGCGCGAACTGGGCACCGAACTGCCGATGTGGACGATCGACCTGCAGAGTCCCTTCAGCGTGGCGGCGCACATCCTGCCGGCCGAGGAACTGCTGATGGCCTGCCTGACGGACCCCCCGGCGGTACACCACCTCTGCCGCATGATCACCGACGCCTCGATCGAACTGATGACCGCGCATCTGCGCCAACTGGAGCATCCCGGCTTTCCCGGCCGCAACTTCCCCAGCATCTCGGCGAACATCGGCATCTGCCTGGCCGATGACACACCGTTGGTAATGCTGAGCCCTGCGTTGTACGCCGAGTTCGCGCTGCCCTACAACAGCGCCATCGGCGTGGCTTTCGGCGGCATCCACCTGCACTGTTGCGGCGACTACAGCCACAACCTGGCCAACGTGCTGCGCATCACCAACCTGCGATCGATCCAGATGCACGTGGGGCCGGGCGAATTCCGGCTGCCCCTGGCGCCCGGGCCGGCGGCCGCCTGGCAGGCTGCGCGGGGACGCGTGGCGCGGTTCGTTGACACGAATGGCGTGGCCCGTGGCGACAATTACCGCGGCCTGAACCAGCGTCACTACGACGAGTACCTGCTTCCGCGCAACGCCGAACTGGGGATGGAAGGCCTGATTCTGCAGAGCTGCGGGGTGGGGGATGCCTGCCCCGACGTGCCGGCGGCACTCGCCTGGACACGCGGACGCGTGGCGGCCGGCCGGTTTTGACATGCGGGGGCCAGCGCCTGCAATGTCTGAATGATCACTCTGGCAGGAGGTCTGACGATGCGAAACGATGAATGCGCGCGCGCATGGGCGCAGCGGGTGGCGGTGGCGGTTCTGATCTCCGCTGCCGCACCCGCTGCCGCCGTGACAGTGGAACAGGTCGTCTCGCGCGAGCACCCCGCCTTTGCGTGCACCGACGCCCGGTTGGCCGTCGGGCGCGACGGGCTGGTCTACGCCGGCGGTCCGTACGTGCTGCGCCTGCGACCCGACGGCAGCGCGAAAGTCGGCGGCGCGACCCACTACGCCGCCGTGAACGCCGCGGCAAATGCCGCGGGCATTCTGGCAGTGGCGGCCGCGCACTTCCAGCGGTCGGTGCTGCTGTTCGATGCGAACTATGTCCGGACCGCCCTCTGCAACGACTTCCTGGTGGGCGACCAGGTAGGCTGGGATGCGCCCGGACGGGTGGAGGTGGGCGCCAGCGGCGACTTCTACGGCCTGGACCAGCACCGCCAGCGCATCCTGCGCCTCAACCCCGTCACGGGCAAGATCGTGGCCGCCTATGCCACCCCCCGACTCTCGGACCAGGATCGCGACCTGACGGACTTCCGCGTGTGCGAGCAGACGCAGCGTTTTATCGTCCGCTCCGGCCACGAGGCCTGCCGCTGCATCGGCTTCGACGGCCAGGCCAAGCCCTTTCCGGCGGTGCGCGACCTCGCCGGCTGGGACCTCGACGACGAAGGCAACCTCCTCTGGATCGCCGCGCAGGGACAGTCCGTTGGCCGGCTGGGTCCGGATGGCACGGACCTCGGCGCACTCAAACTGCGGATGGGCGCGGGGACGCCGACGGCCGAGTGGCCGATCACCGATCTGCGCGTGCGCGGCAACGAGCTCTACCTCCGGCGGCGCCACGCCCATGAACTCTTTCAGCGGTACAACCGGACCACCGGTGAACCGATGAATACCGTGCACATCGACTACGAGCGGTTGGCCGTCAGCTTCTCGAACGAGGTCTGGACCGCCGGCGCCGACGTGCCGTTTTCCGTCGAGTTCTCCGCCGGCGGGCGTCGGACCGCCCCGCGCTGGCGCGTCTGGGCCTGTCCGCTGGGCACCACCGCCTACCGCGAGTTTGCCTGGCGGGACGGCCGGCTGGCGGTGCCGGCCGATTGCGCCGGCCTCTACCAGGTCAAGGTTACCCCCGAGACCCAGCCGCTGCAAGGCGGCCTGGCCTCCGAGTATCTGGTGCGAACGTCCGTCGAGATCCGCGGTCCCGGCACGCGCGGCACGGCGACCGTGCTAACGCCCGGCAACCGCGTCTACTGGGGGCGGGGCGAGGCGATTCCGGCGACCGTGACGGTGCGCGC
Organism: uncultured Lentisphaerales bacterium; assembly: GCA_964652365.1. Classification (GTDB taxonomy): domain Bacteria; phylum Verrucomicrobiota; class Kiritimatiellia; order RFP12; family CAZZCT01; genus CAZZCT01. The sequence goes on along the minus strand of CAZZCT010000118.1, from coordinate 10,110 downwards.
AGGCACCAACGCGCGGCCGGCATCCGTCACGGTGCGCCTGCTGGACGGCACGCGCGCGCTGGCTGAAGAGACGCTGGAACTGGCTCCGGCAACGAACGTGGTCGCCTTCACGATCGGTCCAGAAACTACCGCGGGCATGCTGCCGGGCGCCTACCAACTCGCCGTCGTTGCGCCCGGCTTGACCGGTGTGCCCCAGCATCTGGTGCTGGGCCGCGGCATGCGTCCGCAGCCATTCCAGTTTGTGCAGTACGGCGACTACGGCGCAACCTACCCCCAGGTGGACCTGACCGATGGCTATTGGGTCGGCGCCGACGTGGCGGCGGCGCGCCTGAAACTGGCGACGAGCCTGGGGCTGAACCTGGCGGTGGACCGGCTGGGTGCAGGGGCACAGCGCGGCGACTTGCTGGGCGACCACCGCATCCGCAGCGTGGGCGAGGGCCTGGCGCAACGGCTGGTGGCCGATCCACTGGCCGCCGCACCGGGCAAGGCCCTGCTCGATTCGGCGCTGGTGCAGACACTGGCCGGGTACGCAGCCGAAGGGATCTCGCAGATGGCCGCGGCGCTGTACATGGACGCCGGACTGCCACTGGGTACCGGGCACGACGCTCGCACACCGGACCAGATGTGCCGTGACATCGCCACAATCACTGAAGGCCTGAAATCGTTCGCCAGTTTTCGCGGCTGGGTGCTGTCGATGAACTGGTGGCACTACGGCGGTCTGAAGGGCGACGCCGTGGATGCCGCCGAAGCCGCCGCCTACGAGGCGGCCGTGAAACGCGCCAAGGAGACCGGCGCCTGGGATCCGGTGCTCGACAAGGTCTCCGATCGCCGCTTCAGCTTCGCGGTCGACGCACAGCAGCTCTTTACCGAGGCGGCGCGGGCGGTCAAGCCCGACGTGATCACCGCCAACTCGTGTCCCTACCGCAAGGTCGAGTCCTACCCGCCGGTCTGCCTGAGCAACGTCGATGAGGTGGACCTGCACGTGCAGTGGGAACAGGTGCAGCCGCCCTATGTGCCGCCGCACAACGTCGATTTCTACAAGCGCCCGGGCAAGCGCGGCTGGGGTCACCCCGAGCTGTGGAACGACGCCGGCACCGGCGACCAGGCCTTGCCAAATCTCTTCAACATGATCATGCGCGGTGCGGATGGCGTCGGCTTCTCCGGCCTGGCGCACCCCTGGGGGCTGAAGCCGGAGGACAGCCGCCTCTCCGACCACGGCTACCTCTCGGTCTGGCGGGCGCTGGGCGGCGTGCTCAGTGCCTACGGCCCGTGGTTCACCTCCCTGCAGAGCAACGATCGCGTGGCGATCATCGCCAGCGGCCGCCAGTTCCGCATCGACGAATGGCAGGGCGTTACTGGCCGTCACTTCGCGCGCCTCTGGGAGGCCTACACCGCCTGCCTCTACAACCACACGCCGGCGCGCATTGTCTTCACCGACGACCTGACGCCCGACAGCCTGAAGCCGTACCAGGCCGTCCTGCTGGTGGACCAGTGGGTGCAGCCGGAGCCGGTCCTGGTTCAGGCCCTGCAGGCGGCCCAGGCGGCCGGCACGCGGGTCTTCCACGACGCCACCTGCCGCACCAACCTCGTGGCCGGCTTCACGCCGCTGGGGACCGCGTTCGACACCTTCGAGAAAGACCCCAGCCAGGCCGGCGACGACGCGGCCTACTGGCGTTTCCAGGGCTACGTGCGGGCCCATCTGCCCGCCTTGAAGCGCGCGCTGACACCCGTTGCGCCACCCCCTGCCGGTGTGGCGTGCGACGAGGTGTTCCTGACCGAGCGCCGCACGGGTGACGGCCGCGTGCTATTCCTCGTCAACAACACGCTGCCCGCGCTCGACCCCGGCCAACTCTGGCGCGTGACGTTGGGCCTGACGTCGAAGATGCCGCTGGTGGTACCGGTGAAGTTGCCGGCCGACACGGCGGCGGTCTACGACGTCCTGGCCCGGCGGCAGGTCGCGCCGGTGGACGGTGTGGTGCAGGCGGACTTGCGCTGCACACCCGCGCGGATCTACGCTTTACTGCCGGCGGCGATCGACACGGTCGACCTGCGCGGTCCGCCAGCCGTCCAGGCGGGCCAGGCGTTCGCCTGGCAGGTGCGGGTGCTGGACGCCGCCGGCTTGCCGATCCGGGCCGGTGTGCCGGTGCGGGTCAGCCTGCGCGCGGCCGACGGCCGCCTGCTCGACGAGACCGTCACCACGGCCGGCGCAGACGGCGCGGCCGGCACGCTGCACGCCGGTCGCAACGCCGCGGCGGGCGCGCAGGTGCTGGAGGCCGAGGAACTCCTCAGCGGCCGTGGTGCCAGCCTGGCGTTGATCTTGACGCCGGCGGTCGCGCCCGTCCGGCTGCTGGCGGCAGCGTCCGCCGCGCCGGCCCCCGCCTCGTTCGAGACCAGCGGCCCCGGGCCGTCACGATGGACCGTGGCAGCGGCTGAGGATGCCTTCGGTCCGCACATCCGCGAGCTGGTTCTCTCCGCCGATGGCGACACCGTGCTGATGAACGCCAACAACTGGGACCACAATCTGTATGCCGTGGACGCCGCCACGGGCCGCACCCGCTGGCGCGGCCGCGTGGGTCACTACTTCGCGTTCGCCCCGCGTGCCGACCGCCGCGGCTTCACCGTGCAGGGTTTTGACTTCAACTCGGCTGAGGGCTATCACCTCTACCGCGTCAGCGACCAGGGTCGCCTGGAGCGGCGCTTCGCCCTCTACGGTCTGCCGAAGCGGCTGATTCACCGCTTCGTGCCTGCGCTCCTGCAGGACCGCATCAACAACTTTGCCGTGGCGCCGGACGGGAGTTGGATTGCAGGCGCCGGCGACCTGGGCCTGGCCGTCTGGACCCGCGACGGCAAACTGCGCTGGAAACAGGACTGGTGGAAGGTCGCGCGCCACACCGCGGTGCTGGCCGCGCCCGACGCCAGGACCCTGGTCGTCGTGGAGGGGACGACCGTGAGCGCCTACGCTGCCGCCGACGGCACGCGGCGCTGGCAGCAGACGCTGGCCGCTTCCGGCGAGGTGCGCGCGATCGAGGCCAGCCAGGATGGCCGCACGCTGGCACTGGCGGCCACCACCGAAGGCGGGCGCGTCTACCTGTTACGCGACGGCAAGCTGGTCAACACGCTGCCCACCGAGGCGGGCGCCATTGAGCTTTCCGATGACGGCGCTTTGCTGGCGGTCACGCAGGGCAACCTGCTGAAGCTCTACGGGGTCGCCGATGGGCTCCGCTGGACCTTCGCCTGCGATGCGCCCGCGCGCGGTCCGCGCATCGCGCCAGACGGCGCGCGCGTGGCGGTCGGCAGCGACCTCGGCAGCCTGTGGGTGTTGGCGGCCGGCAGCGGCGAGGTGCTTCACACGCGCGACCTGGGCGCGGTGGCGGCCACGGCCTGGACCGCTCAGGGCGACCTGCTGGCCGGCACGTGGCAGGGCCGGGTGCTGCGGCTCGGACCGCGCTACGAGACGCGCTGGAGCGTGCGGCTCCAGCCCGAGGCGACCGACGTGCGCGACCGGCTGCTGGCCGACGACGGCGCGCCGACCACGCGCGTGGCCTCCTGGAGTAACGCCGACGCGCAGCCGCTCCCGCTCGCTCCCAACCTGCTGGCCGACCGGCCGGTGGCGATCCGCTTCGTGCCGTCCGGCCACTGGGGCGGCGAAATCGGCCTGCAGCATGACGTGGCGCGCCTGCACGACGGTCAGGCCGAGCCGCCGCCGGGTCCCTGGCTGGGCTGGCATCACGTCAACCAGTTCGCCGAGACGTCGCCCTTCAACTACCTGCTGATTGACTTCTTCCACACGCAGGTGCAGGTGACCGGCCTGACGCTGTTCGAGGACGCGGCGCACCCGGAGTCGTGGCTGCGCGACGCGGCGTTTGAATACTGGAACGCCGCCGAGGAGCGTTGGCTGCCCGTGATGAACCTGCTCTCCGACGCGCCGGTGCACACCCATCGCTTCCCGCAACCGGTGGCGGCGGCGCGTTTCCGCCTGGTGATGCCGTGGGGCCTGGTCGGCAACTTGCGACTGGGCGAGCTCGTTCTGCACGGCGAGGCGCTCGGCTGTTCCCATCCGGACGTCGTCGCGCGACGTCCTCGGGCCGTGCTCTTCGACGAGCAGGATGAGGACCTGAAGCCGCTCTGTAACTCTGGCAGTCCGGCGCAGTTTCTGCTGGTCGATCCCTATTCCGGCGGTCGCTGCATTCGCGTCGACGCCGGGCGCGACACGGCGCCGCGGTGGTACATGCCCTTCGGGCACACGCTGCCCAACTGGCGGTTCGAGATTGCCGAGCACCCGGAGCCCGGGCAGTATCGCTGGCTGCAGTTTGCCTGGAAGGCCCTGGACGCCAAGACCGCCGGCATCACGCTGTGCGTGGGTGGCGCGGCCTTCCACGTGGGTCAGCCTACGGTCCTGATGAACGTGACGCCCGTCAAGGTGGCCGAGATGATCCCAGCGGCATGGACTACCGTGCGTGTGGACCTGTGGCCGCTGCTGAAGGGCTCGCGGCCCATCGACACCCTGGCCGTCGCGGCGGTGGGCGGCGCCGCCGCCTTCGACCAGGTGGTGCTGGGCCGGACGGAGGCCGACCTGCCGCCGCAGGCAAACGTGAACCCCTGAACCCGGTGGCGGCGAACCGGAGCGGCGCCCGGCTCGTCCGCCACGCGACTTCCGCCTGGCGCAGACGTTCCTCGATCCCTGCTTACTCGACGTCGTCCCCACGAGAGAGGGCGGGCGGTTGACCGGATGACGCAGAGGGGTGGTTGGCGCCGCGGTCCATCTGTGATACGGTTTCGTCGTCGCGGGCCGGGCCGACCGCGCGCCGTCGCGTGGCGGTTCACGCCCGTCGCGGTCAGGTCCCGCGTTCACCCCGTCTGGACGAGCAGGTGCGATGCACACACGCCACGAACTGACATGGACCGTCGGTCACCAGGCCGACGAAGCCGGTGAGCCGGCGGACTTCGTTTCCGCCTGCGTGCCGGGCGCCGTGCAACTCGACTGGGCCGCCGCGCAGGGCTGGGGCGACCCCCACGTGGCCGACCGTTGGAACGACTACGGCTGGATGGAGGATTGCTTCTGGCGTTACCGCACCGTGCTGGCGTTGCCGCCGCGCGACGCGGGCGAGCGGGTGGTTTTCGTCTGCGGCGGCGTCGACTATCGCTTCCGGGTTTGTTTGTGCGGGGAGACGCTGCATGAGCAGGAGGGCATGTTCGCGCCGTTCGAGCTGGACCTGACCGATTGTGCCCACGACGGTGACACGCTCGACGTGCTGGTGTTTCCGGCGCCCAAGTCGCACGCCACGCCGGTCGACCGCTCGCAGGCCAACCAGAGTTGCAAGCCGGCCGTCAGCTATGGTTGGGATTTCCATCCGCGCCTGATTCCGTTGGGCATCTGGCGCCCGACCTTCCTGGAGATCCGGCCAGCCAACCACCTGCGGCGGGCCGAGGTCCTCTACGAGCTGTCCGAGGACCTGGCGCATGCCGAGATCCGCCTGGATGCGGAGACGAGCCTGAGCGGTCCGGAGCAGGTGCGCTGGACCCTGCAGGCGCCCGACGGAACCGTGGCATTGATGGCTGAGGGTGCGGCCGGCCAGATCCTGCACGCGCGCCTGGAAGCGCCGGAGTTGTGGTGGCCGCACGATCAGGGCGCGCCTGGCCTCTACACGGCGCGGGTCGAGTTGCGCGATGCGGGCCGTGGCGCGGTGCGCGACACGCGCGAGTTGAAGGTCGGCTTCCGGCGCGTGCGCCTCATCATGCACGAAGGCGCCTGGCTGGAGCCGGAGAACGGCAGTTTCCCCAAGTCGCGCAGCCATCCGCCCATCACGCTGGAGGTCAACGGACGGCGTGTCTTCGGCAAGGGCAGCAACTGGGTGTGCCCGGACATCTTTCCCGGGCGCGTCACCCAGGCGCGCTACCGCGAGCTGCTGACGCTGGCGCGCGACGCCGGCATGAACCTGCTGCGCAACTGGGGTGGGGCGATTGTGCCGCCGGCCGAGTTCCATGAGTTGTGCGACGAACTCGGGATCATGGTCTGGCAGGAGTTCCCGCTGGCCTGCAACCGCTACGAGGGTACGCCCGCATACCTGCGGGTGCTCGAACGCGAGTCGCGCGCGATCGTCCGGTCGCTCCGCCCGCACCCGAGCCTCGTGCTCTGGTGCGGCGGCAACGAGTTGTTCAACGTCTGGTCCGGGATGACCGACCAGGACCTGGCGCTACGGCTGCTCAACCGCACCTGTTACGACCTCGATCCGCAGCGGCCGTTTCTGCCGACGTCGCCGCTTGACGGCATGGGACACGGGCACTACGTCTTCCGCGATGTCCGCGGCGACGAAGTCTACCAGCTCTTTGCGCGTGCCGCCTGCACGGCCTACACGGAGTTCGGATGCCCCGGCCCCTCCGACGAGGCCACGCTGCGTGCGATCCTGCCCGAGGCCGACCTCTTTCCGCCCAAGCCGGGCACCGCCTGGCAGACACACCACGCCTTCAAGGCCTGGGCGGACAACAGTCACCTGCTGCTCGACGTGATTGAGGACTACTTCGGCGTCAGCGGCACGCTGGCCGAGTTGGTCGACCACGGGCAACGGTTGCAGGGCGAGGGGTTGACGTGCCTCTTCGAGGAGGCGCGACGCCAGCAGCCGCGGGCCGCGATGGCGCTGAACTGGTGCTTCAACGAGCCCTGGCCGGCCGCCGCCAACATGAGCCTCATCAACTATCCCTGCGTGCCCAAGCAGGCCTACCAGGCCGTGGCCCGCAGCTTGCGGCCGGTGCTGGCGAGTGCGCGTTTCGCCAGGTTCGTCTGGGTGGCTGGCGAGACGCTGGCATTCGACCTGTTTCTGCTGAACGACAGTCCCCGGTCCGTGCCGGCCGGTGCGGTCGAAGCGTGGATCCGGCTTGGCGTGCACGAGCAGCTGGTCCTGCGTTGGGATCATGCGGGAACGCGGCCCCAGTGCAACCTGGCCGGTCCGACCGCGCGCATCGTGCTGCCGTTCGCCGAGACCGATGCCGTGCGGATCGTGCTGCGCGTGTCCGGCCATCCGGACTGGGATTCGGCTTACGAGTTGCGCTACCGCAACCCCGCTTCCGCCGAGGCGTCCGGCACCCGGCGACTCAACATGTGACCATGCCGGTCGACCGAGGCTTCGTGCGTCCGGGCTAGTAGCGCCGGCGTGTGGTTCCGGAGGGACTCCGTGGTATCCGCGCCGGCTGGATGGCACACGGCGAGCTACTCTTCCTCGTCGTCCGTCTCGCGGTCGTCACCGCCCGCTTCGGACGCATAGGTGCGGGCCGGGGCGTGGCCGATCCGGGCGAGGTTCCACTTCATCCAGGAGGGTACCAGGGCGCCCTGGCGCCGACGGGCGAGGCTTTCGCGCAGTTGCGTGCGCAGCAGTTCGCCGGACAGCGGATCGCCCGGTTCGCGGTCGGCCAGGTAGACCACCACGGCGCCTTCGGAGACGCGGGTGGGTTCGGAGATCTCGCCGCGTTGCAGGCGCATGGCGGCCGGCACCACGGCGTAGCTGTGGGGGAACTCCCCACGGCTGACGGCATGGGCGCTGAAGGTCAGCGACGTGGCGACGTTCAGCGATTGGGCGGCGGCGGAGAACCGGAACGACTTGCCGTCACTCAGCACCAGGCGCAGACTGGCATGGACCTTCTTAAGGTCGTCGTCGAAAGCCTTGTCACGGGCTTCGGCCAGAGCCATCGGGCGGATCTGCTCGATCACCTGCTCGAATGCCGGCGTATGGGCGGGGCTGTTGGTCATGGCCGCGATCACGTAGACAAACGCACCGCCCTCGACGACAGCGTAACGCGAATCCGCGCGTTCCGCATCGAGGTCGAATGCCGCTTCGCGGAAGTCGTCCATGGCGTCGGGATCGATGCCCGGCAGGAAGGCCTTGGCGCTGAACAACCCGGAGGTCTGGACCGCCAGCCCCATGCGGCCGGCCAGCTTCTCGAAGGCCGCGGCGCTGGTCATCTGCTGGACGGTGGCGAGGAATCCATGGCTGGCGTTGGTTCCGGCCATGTAGCGCGCCTCTGCCAGGCTGAGTTCGGCGGCGATCGCGTCGTGCACGTCCGGCAGCGGAATCTGCTCGCGCAGGCCGTTGGTCGAGGCTTGTGTGTACCGACTGGCGTTATCGTCGTAGTGGTTCTCGATGGCGTCGTCGGTCACCTGGACAAAGGGCAGGTAGTTGGAGACCGAGGTGGCGACGAAGCGCACGCCGACGCGGTCCGGCACGTCGAAGCGGGACACGTCGGCCTCGTAGAAGGCCCGCAGGTCGGATTCGGGAAGCTTCAGGTCGGCATCGGCGAAGCGGTTGCTGATGACGACCATCTGCACGGTCAGGCGGTCGGTCCAGGCGGCCAGTTCATCCTGCAGCTCCATCGGCGCCACCCAGGTGGCGGCGTCGAGGGTCGAGGCGATTTTGACCAGGGCGATCTGGTCGGCCATGAACGACTCATAGATGCTGGGGGTCACGCCCAGCGCCTCCTGCAGCGTGGCGCGGTAGCGGGCTTCGCTGAAACGGCCGCCGACGCTGAAGGCCGGGGCTTCGCGGATCGTCTGGCGGACCTCGGTGGGCACGACGGCCAGCCCCAGTTCGCGGGCGGTTCGGAGGGCCGCGAGGTGTTCCCACGCCTGGGTCTGGACCAAGGCGGGCGGAAGGTCGGCGCGGCGCCGGCCGATGCCGCGCACGAACATTTCAGCCCGTTGCAGATCCCGGGGCTCCACGGCCTGTCCGCCGAGTCGACCGACCGGGTCGTCGCCACGCGTGCCGCGCACGCAGGAGTCCACGGAGACAAAGGCAAACACGGTGACCAGCGCGAACGCACCCCACAGGATGCGGCTTCGGATCAGGCGGTTGAAATGGTAGATGAACACCGTTGGACCTCGGGCGCGTCAGGTTTCGATCTGCAAACGGGCCACCTGCCGAAGCGCGCAACTCGACGGGCGGCCGTGGAAATTTGTGGACGGAAAACCGGCGATGCCGGGCGTGTTCGAGACGGGGCGGCCTCCGCGCCGCGCCGCCTCGCAGGGGGTCATTGCCAGAGGGCATCGCTGCCGCCCTCGGCCGGGGCGGCGGGTTGCTTCTCGTCGGCGGATGGGGTGGCGGGGACGTTGTTGGTGGCGGACGCGTCATCGACGTTCCAGTCGAGGCTGGTGCTGGATGCGACGAGCGGTTGGCCGACGGCGAAGGCGAAGCACTCGCGGCCCTTGCCGTCCGATCCGGTGGCTACGACCGACACGATCAGCCGTCCGCCGATCGGCGCGTGTTCGCGCCAGATGCGGATGGTGGCCCGCGTCGTGGTCTGAATGGTCACGGGTTGGGGGGTGCCGTTATCGATCACGACCGCGTAGTCACCCAGCGTATTCAGGATGCGGGTCAGGGACTGGTCGCGAGCCGTCACGATCCGGACGCTGTAGCCGGCCTTCAGTTTGGGCAGTGTGAACTGAGGTCCACTGAGCGTCATGGCGCCGCCGGACGTGGCGATGGCGGTCAGGATGAACGCGTCGGGCGCCGGCATGAGCGCGATCTCGCCGCGGCCGCTCAGGCCGCTGCACTGGCCGACGGGCGTCACCACGATCAGGGCATCCGGCGCGTTGTTGATGTCTGCGAATGTGACCAGTTTGCCGGCATCGAGCAGCAGGGCCCGGCCGACTCCGCCGGTTGCGCAGTAGGCTGGCGTCACGACGGTTTCCGGCCCCACCTGAACCGTGTCGTCGCTCGACAGGACGACCGTGGCGGTGCCCAGCTTCAGGGTCTGAACGACCGTACCGTAGGGATAGGCCCGGCCGCGGGTGGCGGCCTCGAAGGTGGTTTCGCCGGGTCTGCGCACCTGGCAGGGCCCGGTGATATTGACCACCCGGAACAGGGGATCGAACGGGGCGGCCTGGAGCGACACGGCGGTCAGCAGGCTCGGAATGAGGACGCATCCAATCAAGCGGCAGAACTTCATTGCGGGATTTCCTGGCACGTGAGGATCAGCGAATCCGATCACCGACCCGAACAGCATAGCGGACTCCCCAAACCCAAGTCAACCCTCGTCCGTACGCCCTGTTCTGCGAGAGTTGCCGCGCGGCCTGCCGCAGTTTCGTGCTCTTGACCCTGCGCTGGCGGCTCGGCAGGAGCCTCG
>CAZZCT010000117.1:0-16099 GCA_964652365.1 uncultured Lentisphaerales bacterium | reverse complement strand
CACGACTTGGTGCAGATGATGGTCTGGATTGGTTGGTTGCAATGGATTCGTGCCAACGGTTTCGGCTTCCCCGCCGATCCCGTCTTGCGGTCGCTTTCCGATAACATCCGTCGCATGGACGCGATCCTTGCTGATGGCGGCGAACCCGAATGGCCCAAGGTAGACTTCATCGTCGGCAATCCGCCCTTCCTGGGCGGCAACCGCATTCGGCAGGAGCTTGGTGACGCATACGTGGGGCGGCTTTTCGATACGTACAAGGGCCGGGTGCCAGCCTTCGCCGACCTCTGCTGCTACTGGTTTGAGAAGGCCCGCGACCACATCGCCGCCGGCCACTGCAAACGTGCGGGTCTACTGGCCACGCAAGGCATCCGCGGCGGGGCGAGCCGCGAGGTACTGAAGCGCATCAAGGAGACCGGCGACATCTTCTGGGCCATCTCGGACCGCGACTGGATTCTGGATGGCGCCACCGTGCATGTCAGCATCGTCGCCTTCGAGAATGGCTCAAGTGAACACCACCTTCTCGACGGCCGACCGGTCACGCGGATCAACCCTGACTTGACTGCGGCGGCAGACATCACAACCGCCGGAGTGCTCAGGAACAACGCAGCGATCTGCTTCATGGGCGCTTCGCCGAAAGCACCGTTCGACATCGACGAAACCGCAGCTCGACGCATGCTCACGGCAACCGGCAATCCCAATGGGCGCCCGAACGCCGATGTTGTGCGCCCTGTTGCCAGCGGCATTGACTTGGTCAACACCAACCGCCGCAAATGGACAATCGACTTTGCGCTACTACCAATGGAAGAAGCTGCGCAATACGAAATGCCTTTTGAGTATGTCTGCGAGCACGTCTATCCAATCCGGTCCAAGAACAAGCGCGCCAGTTACGCTGCAAAATGGTGGCAGTACGCCGAGGCACGTCCGGGCATGCGAAAGGCACTGCAGGCCAGAACCCGATTCCTCGCCACGCCTGAAGTGTCAAAACACCGGATCTTCGTTTGGGTTTCGCCCGATGTGCTCTGCAATCAGCAGGTTCTCGTCTTCGCCCGTGACGACGATTACTTTTTCAGCGTTCTGCAATCACGCATCCACGAAGTCTGGTCACGAGCGCAGGGCACGCAACTCCGTGAGGAGGAGAGCGGCGCGCGTTACACGCCGACGACAAGCTTCGAGACCTTTCCCCTGCCCTGGCCGCCTGGCCATGAGCCAACGACTGATCCACATCACACAGCCATTGCTGCCGCCGCCCGCGAACTGGTCGCAAAACGTGACGCGTGGCTTGTGGGCGTAGACTCGAGCGACAAGAAACCGCGCACCCTCACCCGCCTCTACAACGAGCGGCCGACATGGCTCGACCTGACCCACCGCCGCCTCGACACCACTGTCTTCGCCGCCTACGGCTGGCCCGCCGACCTGACCGACGACCAGATCCTCGAACGCCTGCTTGAACTGAACCGCGCCGCCACCGGCTGACCGTTGCGGGGCGTCTTGGCGTCGCGGTCTGAAGGCTACCGGAGGCAACATCTCTGGACAACCCTGGTGCCCGCGCTCTTACCCTGCACCCGTGTGAATTGTGCATGGACGTGCCGGGGGCGTGCGCGGGTCGCCAGCAGTTCCCGGCGTTGACAGCCAGGCCGGTCATGGGGCACAGTATGATCCTGTCGGACACGGTGACGGTCCCGTCCAGGACGTAAAGCTGCCGGGCTCAAGGCATGGCGGCGACCTCAGTTCGACACTGCCGGGCTTGGCAGATCGCCTGCCGCCCGGCTTTCTGTTTCTGTCGGTTGAGCCACGAAGACGGGCTCCGATCGACCTCGGTCCCATGTCAGCACTCGGGCAGCATTTCGGGGTTGCGCGGGGCAGCCCAAGCGACTATGGTCTACCCTGTCATGTGTGCCAGCCAGAGCGGTTCCATGCTTGGCTTGCTGATAGCAGGTCGTTCGGCCATGCTGGCACTGATGATGGTCTCTTGTGGTTGGTGTGCGCAAGCTCCACTGCTGGACTGCGCGCAACGCGAGATCGATCTGGGCCACGTCAACGGTACAACCGCCTACGGCGTCTTCTTTATCACCAACCGCGGTGATGCGCCGCTCACGATCAACCGCGTCCGCACCTGTTGCGGCGCTCGCTGTAGCCTCACCCCAATGACCATTCGCCCCACCGGGATCGTTGAGGCCGTGATCGAAGTGGACCTTCGGAGCAGTACGGGCGCTTGGCGCAAAACGACCTACGTCCTCACCAATGACCTGCTGCAACCCGTCGTCACCTTGCGTCTCAAGGGGGTCACGGATGCACCCGCACAGCCTCTGGCGCTGGACACGTCCGCCGTAGACCGCCCGGACGGCGGCAGAACACCCTAGAGGACCACGACGCGCACATGCGAGTTTCGGAGGGGCCAGTCTCATGACCTACAGGGCCGGATCGATCGCTCTCGTCGCATCGGCTATGCTCGTGACGACCAACCCTTGCCACGCACAAATGCCGCACCTCACCTCGTGGGCTGACGTGGACACCCAAGCCGCAGGCGCCTACGAAGGGTTGGAGGGGCTGCCCGCTCTCTATCCGCCAGGTGACATCGTCTTTGGTCTCAAACCCGGCACCTGCACATTCGACGCGGCCGGCGAACTGGCATCCGTCACCAACTCTTTCGCGGCCCAAACGCTCTCGCCAACCACCACCGTTTGGACCGCCATCGCCGTCGAACAGACCGATACGCCCCGGCGCTGGCACTACTACGGCGCGGCGGAAGCTGCCTTTCGGACCAACGCGGTCCCCACGGGCTTCGATCCCCAGCAATGGGTGAGCGAACAGTACGGCACGCCGCCGTCCTACCTCACCGGCAACGACTTAGCCGACTGGTACCTCCGGCGCGACCGCAGCCGCCTGCGCGTGGCGCTGACGCTTGTGGCGTCCAATGAGTGGCCGGCCATCCAAGCCGCCTGGTCCATCGCCGCCACGAATCCGCCGGCTGGCACGCCGCCGGTACCGCCGGCCGACACCAACCAACTGGCCTTCGCGGGCATCGGTGCTGGCAGCGTCACGAACACGCTCCGGATCTGGCTCTATACGCCGGTCGACGAGGCGCCCGTGGACCTGTTCGGCCGCGAAGACCTCCTCTCCAGCAACCGTTGGGACCTTCTCGGCACGCTGGACGCCGCCGCGCCCTTCGACCTCTGGCACGCCGCGCAGACAGCCTCCAACGGCTTCTTCAATGCGGCCTGGGCCGATCTCGACACCGATGGCGACGGGATCTCCGACGGCCGCGAACTCCTGGTCTTCGGCACCAGCACCAACGCCGCGGACTCCGACGGCGACGGGTTGGACGATGCGGCGGAAATCGGCCAGTACGAGTGTGACCCGCTCGATCCGGACACGGATGACGATGGCCTAACGGATGGCTGGGAGGCTCTCCATGGCTTCAATCCGCTTGCCCCTGCCGATGCCGTACTCGACTCCGACGGCGACGGACTGAGCAACCTCGCCGAGTACGGTTACGGCACCGACCCCAACGACACCGACACCGACAACGACGGGCTCTCCGACTGGCGCGAGGTCGCGACGGGCCGGGTCGTGGCGTGGGGAGACAACTGGTCGGGCCAGACTGATGTGCCGCCCGGTCTGAACAACGTAGTGGCCGTATCTGCAGGGGACTGGTTTACGGCCGCCCTGCTGTCCGATGGTCGAGTTCGCTGCTGGGGAAACCTTGATGGCGTGTTGGCTTCCAATGCGGTGGCCATCAGTGCTGGCGCCAGCTTCGGGCTGGCCCTTCAGGCCGACGGTCGGGTGACCGGATGGGGCGACAACTCGGCTCGCCAGCTCACTGTGCCAGTTTGGGTCACTAACGCGGTCGCCGTGTCCGCTGGCGGCAGCTTTGCGTTGGCACTTCTGAATAACGGGCGTGTAGCGGCATGGGGGGATAACACGTACGGGCAAACCAACATGCCACAGGAAGTGACGAACGTGGTTGCGATCTCCGCTGGAGACTGCCATGCGCTCGCGTTGCGCGCAGACGGAACAGTCGTCGCATGGGGCGACGACAGCTGCGACAAGGCGTCCGTTCCCGTGCTTGGCACCAATGCCCTTGCCGTGGCTGCCGGCGCCTGTCATTCGCTTGCCTTGTTGGCCGATGGGTACGTGGTCGGATGGGGTGACGACACTTCCGGGCAGGCAGAGCTGCGCCATTTCGCGGAGAATGACGTCACCATCTCTGCTGGCGGGTATCACAACTTGGGCCGTTGGCCGGCTGCCTTGATCCTGGGGTGGGGATGGCACGGCGTCGAGGGATGGGGAGAGAACTACTGCGGGCAGGCCGACGTGCCGCCGCAACTCGATACGGGATGGCCGGCAGTCGATGCTGACGCCGGCAGATGCCATTCCGCAGCCATCAGGCCCCTCTCGAACCCGCTCGTGACCGACTCTGACGGCGACGGTCTGGACGACAGGGAAGAAGCGGAAACTCACGGCGCCGATCCGCTGAGCTACGACACTGACGGCGACGGCATGGACGACGGATGGGAGGTGACCAACGGACTGAACCCGCTCGACCCTGACGACGACATGGACGACCCCGACGGCGACGACATTCCAAACTTCTACGAGTACGTCCACGGCACCGATCCGTCGGCCAACAACGCGGTGCCTGAAACGTTCAGCATCCACGTCGATTGCCGCTCTCTTGTCGCAGGCCAGCGCGACGGGTCTGCCACCGCGCCATTCCTGACTCTGGCGGACGCTCTTGCCGTGGCCGGCCAAGGGACCGTGGTGCGGGTGCACCCGGGAGTCTACCGCGGAACCGGCAACGTTGGCATCTGGACTGACTCGCCATCGGTGCTTTTGCGCGCAGAGGGTCCTCTGGGATCTGTCATTTTCGACGGAGAGGGCGTCACTTACGTGCTTTCTCTTGGCAGCGGAGCCGACCGTCACACGGCGCTATGGGGGCTGGGAATCACGCGAGGCGGGGGTTATTTCGAGGCACTTCAATCGTGGGGTGGCTCGCCCGTCATCGCGCAATGCGCGGTCTGGGACTGCGCGACAATCGGCAGCGGCAGCGGCCTCTTCCTCAGACACGGCAGCCCGCGCGTGCGCGACAGTGTCTTCTACAACAACCGCGCGGGGACGTGCGGTGGCGCCGTGTTCCTCGATATGGCCGGCCGTGTCGCCATGCGCAACTGCCTGTTCGTCGGAAATGAAGCGCCCAGCGGGGGTGCAATCAGCATCCTCTGGGACGCGTCGGACTGGTTTCATCCTCCGAGTCTCTCGGTTGAGCAGTGCACATTCATAGAAAACGTTGCTGAAACCGGCGACGCAGTCAGTGACTACTGGGGCACCTACTTCCCCGTGTCCCTATCGCAATCTCTCTTTTGTGGCCCCGGAACGGGTACAGACATGATCGACGTCCCTCACGATCTCACGCTCCGCAACTGCGCAGTCGAAGGCGGCTACACGGGTCCGGGGAACGTCAGCGGCCTGGTGTCCGCCCCGCCGCTCACGCGTGTCTCCGGCCGCGTCACGGCCGCCTCGCCCTGCATCGGCGCAGGACTCCCCGGCGAGGGTAGCACGCTCGACTTGGAGGGCCAGCCACGCGACGCGACTCCCGATATCGGCTGCGACGAGTACGGTGCCGCCGATGACAGTGATGCCGACGGCCTACCCGACGCCTGGGAACTGTCCCGTCTGTTCACGCGCTGGCAGTCAGACTGGAGCGATGCCGACGGCGACGGCATCCCCAACGGCATGGAGTGGCGACTCGGCACGGACCCGCTCGGGGGTTTCCGGGTCGGCGTCTCCGCCGGTGGCACCAATGCCCTCTCCTGGACCATCGATCCGGCCGCCGCCGACTACCTCGTCGCCTTCTGGTCCGAAGGAGTCCAGCTTTTCAGCACGAACCTCCAGTCCACCTCCATCGTGCTTTGTGGCTTCTCGAACGGCACATTCGTCGTCACCGGGCGCGACGCGAACGGCAACGTGCTCTGGTTCCGCACGGCCACCTCATCCGACTACCGCCCCCAGTCCGGCACAGACCTGACCGCCTGGCTCGTTACTCCGGCTTGCGGACCTTACCTAGCGGGTGGCGGCTTCCCAGGTTACTTCACCCTGCTGACACAAACAATGGTGCAGACGCCGCTCAACGATCTCTGGAGCGAGTACTTTGTCAGTTCCAATCCCTCCGGATCGGGCGCTTGGACGCTCGGACAGCAGATGTACCTAGCGGCGCCTCCTCTCGCCAACGTAGCATCCTCACCACCGAACTCAAGCCTCTGGATCACCGAAGCTGGATCGGGCGGTTCGGTGAGCGTCTCCGTCTACGCTGGTGCTACCGCCACAGCGATTGAGGTCCCGCAGCCAATCTACCTGCTGCGCTGGACGCCCTCGGTCACGCTCGAACTCGTTGAGGAGACCAACCCGTGAGAAGCGCCATCCTCTTGACGATCCTACTTGCCGCTCCGCTCCTGGCGGCACCGCCGACGGTAATCTTCACGGGCGAGACGCTGCCGCTCAAAGTGCGTTTGGGCAGCCCGCTGCCCGCTGCGGTCGGAACCGGCTTCACCAAGCGCAACGCCCTCGAGAGCCTGGGGGTCGGCCAGGTGTCCTTCGAGGCCGGCTACTTGCAGTTTTCCGCTGCAGGCGAAGCCACCTGCGATACAACCGGCACCGCACCCGGCCCGGCCAACATCCTGATTCGTTCGGGCAGTGTTACCAATGCCCTGCTGCCGTTGGTGGTCGCAGAACTTCGCACTCAGACGTTTGGCGGAGGATGCGCATGGCCCTATGAGTTGCTCGACTGTTCAACCAACATCGTCCCGCATAGCACCGATGGTTTCCTGGAGGTTGTTGTGGATGACGGCCCGGGCGCCGACGCGGCAGTCGCCGTCTCGGTCTTCATCGCCGGAACGTGCGTCGGCGCCGTCTCGAACCGGGCAGTCTTTACCCTGCCGTTCGGGGGCGCGTCCTACGAGGTGCAGTATAACGGGCGGACCATCCGGCAGGGCTCGGGCTCCGCCCACAGCGAGTGTATCCGTGGGACATCCGAGTCGTCCTGCTGTGGCGGATGTGCCAGCGGCAGTTGCGGCTTCGGCGACGGGGATCTCGAGTTCTCGGAGACCGGCGGCGCCCGCTTCCACGTGCGACTCGGTTCGCTCGATGCCGGCAGTTCGGCAGGCCTCGTCTATCTGGATTTCCCGGCTGCGCCCATCGTGCTATCGCCTTTAGCTCTGCAGGAGCTACTGCCCCCTGGCACCACCGTCACACGCAATCCAGATGGTTCCCTCCTCACGGTGGCCTGCGGCGCGGGGCGGACGCTCACCGTCTCCCAGCAAGGCAGTTCGCTGGTGCTGACCGCCGCCTCGCCCTTCGAAGACGAGTCGTGCGTCTGGACACTCTCAAACCCCAGCGGGAACACCTCGGCGCTCCGCGCCGTGCGCACCAGAGGCGGCTTGGTAATCTACGACACCGAGGTCGCCTTGAACGCCAGCACCTGGACCCGCACGCGCCATGGAGAGCCGGACCCCGGTCAGCCGGCTGGTCCTGTGCTCCGCACTGAGACGCTGCTGGTCAGCTCGAACGGCAGCGCCTGGGTCGAGGAGCGCAAGACGCTCGGACCCGATAGCAGCGTCTTGGCCTGGACGCGCACCGCCTACACCAACTTCGGCTCTTCCGGCGCGCCCCTGCGGCGCGTCACACGCGACGAGACCTACTGGTACGACAACAACTCCGAGCCCGTCTTCCACGCCACCGACTACACTTACTGGGACGCTCCGGGAGTCCCGGGCCGTCACGGACGGCCGCGCCTGGTCATGCGCTACGACGACTCGTGGACCCATACGGCCTATGATGCCTCGGGCCGCGTGGTCACCGCCGCCTCGCCCTGGCTGGATGGCGCAGCGCCCGCGCTTGGCGCCGATAACCCCTTCGCGTTTGCATCCTCCCGCGTGGTCTCGAACTGCTACGCCTCGCTCGACCCCGCCCAGGACACGCTGTCGCTCCGCCCCGAGACCCCCCGCACCGTTTCCGAGTACATTGTTCCCGAGTCAGCCCCGCCCCGGCTCATGACCCGTACCTTTCGGCTGTTCTGCCCCACGAACTGGTGCGGCATTGCCGCCGTGGCTGAGATCGTGGAGCGCGCCGCGGGTCCAACGGCGGCCTTCGGCGACGTGGGCGACCTCCGGACCGTGACGATCTCCTACCCCGAAGAAACCGGCGACTGGCGCTCCGGCCGCACACTGTGCACGCTCTCCCCGGACGACTCACAGACGACCATGATCTACCAGACCGGCGTGGCCAATGCGGACGGCGCCAACTTTACGCCCGGTGGCAACGCCACCCACTTGCGCGTCATCACCGTCTCCGGCACCGCCGAGCACCCCTCCGGGCTGCCCGGCCGCACCACCTTTCATGTCGAGGTCAGCGACCTTCAGTGGTTGCGCACCTACCTGAGCGAGACCTACGTCGTCACATCCACCGCGCCCATTGCCGATCCAACCTCCCACGCCCGCATCGACTGGACCGGCTATAGCTATGATGGCCGCGGTCGCCAGACTTCCGTCGCCTATGCCGACGGCACGGCGGAGACCAACCTCTGGGACTGCTGCCACCGCGTGGCCACGATCGGACGCGATGGCGCCGAACGCCTCTATGACTACGACTTCGAGGGCCGCCTCTTCCGCGAAGAAGACCGCTCCATCGCTGCCCTGCCCGGAAGCGGCGGCGCCTACACCGCCACCGACACCGCCTATGACGCCCTCGGGCGCGTCACCAACACCACCCGCCGCGTCCTCATCAACGGCGCTCCCGCCCCCGGCTACACGCCGCTGGTCAGCCGCACCACCTTCCCGGACATCTCGGGGGACACGGTCATCACAGTCGATGAACGCGGCCGCGAGACCGTGCGGTACCGTTATCTGCGAGATGACTCGTTCTGGGGCGATGGAATCGCCGACACCTATCGGCATTCCCATGCCGACGGGGCGCAGTTCAGCGAGATCCAGGAATGGGGTGCCTTCTGGGGAGAGGATCTCGCGTGGTGCCAACTGACCTCCATGCAAGCGCAAGGGGAGTCGGTGCCCCGGGATGGGCTAATCGCGCGGAGCGCCCTGCGTTCTGGCCGCGTTGTCGATACCACCACAATGGAAGAGGTCTGGAACGCCGAGTTGTCGGAGGCCGAGACCCTGACCGACACCTTGCTGGGGCGCACCGTGGCCTCCGGCCGGCCCGGTTTCGATGGCGCCTGGATCGTCACCAGCAATCGCTATGATGCGGTGGCTCGGTTGTCTGCCGTCGAGACTTGGAATGACTCAACGGAGCTCCTGTCGCGTACGCTTCACGCCCATGACGAACTCGGCAATCTCTACCGGACCGCGCTCGATCTCGACCTGGACGACCAGATCGATCTGACGGGACCAGACCGGGTGACTGACCAATACACCTGGTACGAGCAGCGTGCGGCAGAGACCCTTCTCGGGCAGTCCGTCGCGCCGGGCTGGTGGCGAACCTCCTGTACCGTCACGTATCCCCACGGGACATCGGTGCCGTTCACCAACTCGCTCTCGCGGACGCGCATCTCCGGCCTGGGTGGCTCATCGGGCCTGGGGCTTCTGACCGCCGAGACGCTGTCCCGCGACGCTTCCGGCAGCGTCGTGCTCACGCGCGAACACACGGATTCATCCGCCTGCCGCGTCACCCGCCAGACGTTTCGCGGTGGCGTCGCTGAGCCCGAAACAACGGTTTTGGTCGCCGGCCGGGTTGTGAGCGTCACCGCTCCCGACGAGAGTACCGTAACCTATGCCCATGACGGCTTCGGCCGGCGTACGGCCGAAGCCGGACCGCGTGACAGCCTGAGCCTGACCGGATATGGTGCCAACGGTGACGTTGCCTCGACGGGCGTGGTGGATGGCAGCGTCACCAACGTGACGACGCACATCTCGGAGTACTGGTCCGGGTTCCTGTGGAGTTCTTCGTCAGACCCCCTGCAGCACGAGGTTTCCACCTACCATGCAGCCAACGGCGCGCCGATGTACTCCTACGGGAACGCCGTCTACTACACTCAGCACGCCCAGGACCCCTTCGGCCGAACCGTCGGACTCGGTTTGGTCCGTGACGAGCAAGACTGGAGCCTTGACATCACCCGCTGGCTGTATGACGACGCCACCGGCCTCCTCACCAATAAGCTCTATGCCGACGGACTTGGCCCGTCCTACGCGTATTACCCGGACGGCAAACTCGCCACCCGCACCTGGGCGCGCGACCTCGCGACCGACTACGCCTACACAGCCGCCAATGAACTGGCCTCCCTCGACTACTCCGACGCCACCCCCGATGTGACCTACGCCCATGACCGTACCGGGCGCATGGTCACGGCGATCACCGCTGGCGTCTCGACCAACCTCTACGCCTACACGTCCGCCGGCCTCCTCACCAACGAGGCCGTCGCCCTCTGCGCCCCGGCGACTCTGCGCGAGACGTTCTCCCGCTCCTACGACTCACACGGCCGCCTTTCGGGCATTGCGCTCGGCGAGTCCTACGCAGTTGCCTATGCTTTCGACGACTGCGGGCGGCTGGCGTCGGTCTCCAACACGGCCTTCACCGCGGCCTATGCGTACGCGCCCGGTGGCATCAACGCGGGCTGGACAATCACCGTCACAAACAGCAACACTATATCACGTGTGGTCACCACCGACAGCTATCGCGGTCTCATCACGGCCGTTACCAACAACGTCAACGGCGTGCCGACAGACCCGCTCATCTACGGCCATGACGCCATCGGACGCGTCATCTCCCGCAACGGTGACGCGTTTGGGTACAACCCCCGCTCTGAAGTGACCGGTGCTTCTATCAGCACGAACGTCTATGGCTACGCCTACGATGGCATCGGCAATGCGCTCTGGGCCTCACTCAACTGGACGACCAACACATACACCGCCAACGAACTAAACCAATACACCAGCATTGCGAACGGTTCGACCATTGAGCCGGAATGCGATACGGACGGAAACCTAACGTGGGACGGCACGTTCACTTACGCCTGGGACGCCGAGAACCGGCTCGTTGCTGCATACTCCAACAACCTCTGTATCGTCTCCAACGCTTACGACCATCAATCTCGCCGCGTGTTGAAAGTCTCGTATGGAGGCACGGAGGTACGGAGTTTCATTTACGATGGATGGAATCTCGTTCGGGAGACAATCACCACTCAGCAATCCGTAACCACCAATCACTACATTTGGGGCAACGACCTTTCCGGCACCCTCCAAGGCGCGGGCGGTATCGGCGGCCTGCTCGCGGTTCAGATGGGCGGCGTGTGGTACTTCCCCCTCTTCGATCACAGCGGCAACGTCACGGCCTATGCGTCCGAGTCCGGCGCGATTGTCGCTGAATTCGCGTATAACCCCTTCGGCGGCACCATCGCCCAGTCCGGCGCCATGGCCGATCAGTTCCGCTTCCGCTTCAGCACAAAGTACTTCGACGTTGAGACCGGCCTGTACTACTACGGCTACCGCTTCTATTCCCTCGAACTAATGCGATGGATGAGCCGCGATCCGGTTGGGCAAAAGGGAGGTCTCAACCTGTTCGCGTTCGTACGGAACAACCCGGCTGGCCTGGTTGATATTCTCGGCCGCGAAACAACCGGAGCGTCAGTCCGTACGGCTATCACCGACTTCTCCAAGTGTGTAAAATGGCGAGGTGAAGTGCAGTATGAAACGTATGTCTACCGTCCCGCACACCTTTTGCTGCCAATTCCCATCCGATATCCCGTCTATTGGGGGGTTCCGCAGACTCTGCCTGGGTCCGCTCCGTCCAAGCGCTATCGGACCGGGACGCGGCAAGAGGGGTGCTATTTTGAGGCTCGCAAGCTAACAGTCTACGCGGAACCCGTATTTGGGTTTGGATCAACGACGGGGGAGTGCCGTCTGTACGGGGAAGACGGACGTCTCCGGTACGAGCCCATGATGTCAATAACTACCGGACACGGCACACCGAGTGCTGACTTAACGTGGGAGTCGACTTGGAGTGATGTTCGTCTGCTATGGACATACCCTGACGGAATAGCTCAGGGTGTGAAGAGGCACTGTGATTACTTTTTCCACGGAGCGGTTGACGCGAGGCTCACCGTCCACCGCAAAATCAGAGTGGCTAGTGACGATGATGATATCACCCTGGAGCCTTTGGGTTTTCATGTCTACGCATCGCCTATTGGAGATCCACCGCCACCACCGTCTTCAAGATAGGGGGCTTCAGGTGCGCATCGTATCGCGTAAGACGATTCTTTCCGCCACGCTTGGGTTGACCGCTCTGTATTGGCTTGTCTGGCATTCCTCCCATCGCTTCTTGGTTGGCAGTCAGTCCGAGTGGCTACTAGTCACTCCGAACAACCACACTCAGAATGTCATGTCTGTAAGTCAAGCCGACATCGCAGAGGAGGTCTGGAACCGCGTGCAGAGACGACAACTCACCGGACACTTGCTGCTTTTCGATGCTCGAGAGCGGAAACGTGCAGAGTACATTGTTACTAACGGGTTCCGAGATGGGTTCTGTCGCCTGTGGTTACCTGACGGGCAACAGATCACGGACGGCACCTACGTTGCCGGCCGGCTTCATGGACCATACACGACATGGCACAATAATGGGACATTAGCTCACACCGGCGCTTACTGCAATGGCGCGCTTGCCGGGGAACATGTCAGTTGGTACGCGAGCGGCAGAATTGCGCGCAGGCAAGCCTACAGCAATGGTCTCATACACGGTGTCAGTCGGATCTGGGATCAATCCGGAAAACTGCTAGAAGATGCCGTTTACGATAAGATGGTACCTTTGCGAGGTGTAGTCATAACAACGTGGGACGGCAAGGGACCTCCCGTTCTGAACAATATTGAGCCGATATCACGGCCCGGAGCTCGGAGCGATGGTGGCCACGAATAGCGCCGCTGGCCTTCTTGCCCATCTGCTGGCTGCGGTATGCAATGCGGGTTCTGGGAACTCGACTACCTCAACGACGCCATTGACAGGCGTACGTGCCGGCTCGACAATGACGCCGTGACCAACGTGTTCGGCTACAACCCACGCTCCGAACTGACTGCTGCGACCATGGGAATGAACGAACACCTCTATGCGTTTGACGGCATCGGCAACCGCACCGTTGCTACGAACAACGGCGCGGCTAAAGCCTATGTCACCAATCCCCTGAACCAATATACCAGCATCACGAACGGCTACCTGCTCGCGCCTGGGTATGACCTCGACGGGAACATGTCTTTCCTCCCCTCCACCTCTGGGGGAGGGGCCGGGGGTGAGGGTTGGCATCTCCAATGGGACGCCGAACACCGTCTCATTGCCGCCTCGAACGCGGAGGTGCGGGTTGAGCACCTCTACGACCATCAGTCCCGGCGCGTCGCCAAGCGCATCTACGAATGGGACACCGACCACTGGTCACTGATCACCGATCACGCCTTTCTATACGACGGCTGGAATCTGATCCGCGAGACTGTCGCCACGCAGCAGTCCACGACCACCAACCACTACGTCTGGGGCCTGGACCTCAGCGGTACCCTGCAAGGAGCGGGCGGCATCGGTGGGCTTCTGGCCGTGATCCGCGACGGCACTTCCTACTTCCCCTGTTATGACGCCAACGGTAACATCACCGATTATGTCAGCACCAACGGCACGGTTGTCGCGCACTACGAGTATGACCCGTTCGGGAATAAGACGGTCCAGACGGGCGATTTGGGCGAGGTCTTCGCCTTCCGGTTCAGCACGAAGCATTACGACGCCGAGACGGGGCTATACTACTTTGGGATGCGCCACTATTCAGCTCGCATGGGACGGTTCATCTCCTTGGATCCTTTTGCTGAGATGGCGGGTCCAAATGGATTTAGTCTTTGTTCGAACGATCCCGTAAACGAATCGGATCTTCTGGGGTTGCTAGAATGGACAAGGGATGGCTATTGCTGCTCTGACAGCAGTGGCGAGACAAGAGCATCAATCGCAGCAGCCCTGGGGCTTTCCGTTGAACAGCTTGAGTTGATCAACTACAGAAAGGTATAAGGGTTACAGACCCCAGTAAAGGGCAAAGACTCTGGGCATTGCTCACTGGTACCGGGTTCTCCGACGATGAACTGCTGCTTTCGCGTCTGGCGTATGCGGAAGGCACAAGCGGCGACAGGGATGACAAATATGCAGTCGTGAGCGTTGCCGCGAACAGAGCCGGTTTCAACCCTAACAACCCTAGGTACACAAGTCCCTATCCAAACAACGTCAGGGGGGTAGTATTTCAACGGCCTGGGTTTGACGCAGTCTCTAACTCGAACGCGAAGTGGTCACGTTCGGCAAATCCCATGAGCTTCGAGACACTTGCGGAAGTAAAGGAATGGAACACCAGCGCGAATGGCGTGCTCCTGCTGAATGCACATGGCCCAATGCTTCGGTTGGAGGGGGCAACCGTCTTCCATAGTTACCCGAACATACCCGATAGGCCGTCGCGTAATCCCGACCAGGTCGACGAGTCGATCTGGAGATGGAGAAAGACGGCTGACGTTGGAAAGCATCATTACTTCAAGATCTATCCTAGGAGCGGTATATGAAGATGGTGGCGGCTCTTCCGGCTATCGTTGCGTTAGTCGTGTGTGTGAAGGCCCATGCAATGACTGGGACAACATCGCAGGAAGGTGGTATGGTCATCAGAACCAACGGCACCTACCTGTTGCGGTCAGAACGTGCATGCGCCACTCGGTATGTTCGAGTACGAACCAACGATGAGGTCAGGCTGGAGGATAGACAGGACAGCCTCTTACTTGAGTTGTTGTCCATAGACCGTACTCCCTTCGCCGAGTTGCGCTTCGAGTCAAGTTACGGTGCGTTTGAGCTTGAACCGGTCATCTTAGAGAATGGTGCTCTTGTGCTGTTGCTTGTAGTAGGCCTCGGAGGCGGGACTGGTGCTAGGTCGGAGGAACTGTGGGTTATCCGGTCGCAAGGCAGGTCGCTATTCCCCATGGTGAAGACGCCATACGCTGGCGTAGCGGGGGGGGGCATGGTGGCATTGAGTGGCGGTACTCGCGCCGTTGTAGGAAGACCGATGGGGGTCGGGCGCTGGAGATACTCCTTGAGATGTCAGCACTGGGCCAGTACCCAGACACGCCTTTCTACCGCGATAACATCCCGACCGACAAGGAAAAAGTGATTGTCATGAAAGAGCGATCATTCACTTTTCACAGCAGGTAGGGGGCATGGGGAGCAGCCAGGGTCAGCCCGAGCAGCCAGGGTCGAGCAGCCAGGGTCAGCCCTGAAGATAGCAAATAACGTCGCCCACCCATGAACGCCGCCCGCGCCACCGAGATCCTCCGCAGCCTCGCCGACGGCCTTGACCCCGCCACCGGCCAGCCCATCCCGTCCGAACCGTCAGACTCCCCACGTCGAGCCCTTACGCATGACACTCGTCTTAGGCACGAATCCGTACGCCGAAACTGAATGAACACTGACGCCTACCCGCCACCAAAGTCACTCGACATCTCTCCAGACGTCGCCGACACATATGCGTGGAACGATCAAGGGGAATCCACAGAGATCGCGTGTCATTGGCCGGACATGCCCGAACTTTCTGATTTGGAAGAACGTCTTGTTGCGTGGGCAGGCACATACGAGCGAAGGATGTATGGTGTACATGACCTCATTGAGGTGTATGACTTGGACGATGAACCCGCCTACTATGCACGCGGCGAAGCTCTGGCAAAAGAGTTGGCTCGACTGCTCGCGCCAAAGGGAGTTCGCGTTACCTTCCTGGGACGACCGATTGAGGCCTAAGGGGCACGTCTCAACACTCAACACTGCCATCGTTCCCTGCTCGATTCGCGTCGACTCTCGTCGATTCTAGTCGATTCTAGTCGCCGTGTTGCGCCCCATCCTACGCGTCCGATTCGACTGACTTTTCCCGGTGACCCTTGCGCCGCCGCCTTACCGCCCGACTGCCTGACCGTTCAACCGTCCCACTGTCCTCACCGGCACCCCCGCCAGCAGTCGCAACACCGCCCGCTTGACCTGTTCCGGCTCCATCCCGCGCATCCCGCAAACACGCATTAAGAACTGAGCCAGGCACGCACTAAAAGTGAGCCACCTT
>CAZZCT010000116.1:0-16293 GCA_964652365.1 uncultured Lentisphaerales bacterium | reverse complement strand
CGACCAGCCGCGGTTTGAACCGAAATGCGCGGGAACCGCGGACGGCAGTTTCAAGTTATGGACGAGCCGGCCGCGCGGCTGCGCCGCGAATGCTCGAGGGCGTAACTATGACAAAATGTCCAAGTTATGGACGTGAGCGTGACAAAGATCGCGACGAAGATTGGGTTGCGGGAGTAGCCCGCCTCAGGGCCCATCAAAATAGCGGACCACGTCTGCCGGCAGGGGCGGGATCGTGTAGGGCTGGCCGCCTTCGCGCAGCGACTGGGCGGCGGCGCACCCGGCGGCGACGCTGTAGCGGGCGGCGATCGGCGAGGTCGTTGGCTGAGCCGTGCCGCGAACGTAGCGCACGAACTCGTTCACGATCCGAGGATCGGCTCCGCCATGCGATCCCGTCTCGGGCGCGATGAAGAACTGCTCGTCGCCATAGGGGTTGTAGCCGGTGCGGCGGTTCCAGAGGCGGACAACGCAGCGCCCGGGCTCATCGCCGAAGTTTTCAATGCGCCCCGCGGTGCCGATGATCGTGTAGTTGCGCCAGCCGTCCGGAGTGTAGTGGCACTGCTGGTAGCTCGCGAGGACGCCATTGTCCAGTTGCATCAGCATCTGGCTCAAGTCCTCGACGTCGATGACCGGGTTCAGGCCCTTCTGGGACAAAGGCGGCCAGTTGGTGAGATGCCAGCTGGCGTCGCCGCGTTCGGTGGGCGCATGGCGGTCGGAGATCCGGTCGTACAGGGTGAGACCGCCCAGCGCGGTGACCTGGCGCGAGAATCCGCCGCACAGCCAGTGCAGGACATCGATGTCGTGGGCACCCTTCTGCAGCAGCAGACTGGTGCTCTTGGCGCGTTCGGCGTGCCAGTCCTTGAAGTAGGCGTCGCAGCCATAGGCCACGAAGTGGCGGCACCAGCCGGCCTTGACCTCGCCGATGGCGCCGGCGGTCACCAGATCCTTCATTTTGCGCACGAAGGCCATGTGGCGCATGTTGTGGCCGAGATAGAGCTTCTGCCGCCGCGCGCAAGCAGTCTGGAGGATGCGGTCGCAGCCGGCGAGGGTGATGGCCATCGGCTTCTCGAGGTAGACGCTCTTGCCGGCCTCCAGCGCGGCCACGGCGTGCTCCTCATGCAGAAAGTCGGGGGATGTCACGAAGACTGCTTGCACGTCGGGCCGTTCCAGCAGGCGCCGATAGTCGCGGGTCGTGAAAAGCTCCGCTCCGTAGGTCTGGCGATAGCGGTCCAGGCTGCTGTCGACCACGTCGCAGGCCGCCACGATTCGCACGCCATCCTGCGGCTGATGGGCGTGCTGCGAGAGCCATCCGCGTCCGCCGGCGCCAATCACGCCGATCCCCAATTCCGAACTGTTCATGACAGATCTTTGCTTTGCCTGGCCAGGCGCGCAGTTTGAAGCATCGACACGTGGCGCGCTTTACCGACGACTCTAGCGGATCGTGACCGGAGTGGGCAACAGAGAACAGCGACGCTGAAGGTGTCATGGAGCGGGGATTGGGGATGCGCTCGATGGTCTCCGAAATCAGGTTGCGCGCCTGCCGAAACATGGTACGCTGCCCGTTATCGCAACATCTCGCATGCGTCTTCCCTCAATATTGCTCGTGCTGACCGTGGCGTTCTGCCCTTGCTGGTTGGGCGCAGCCGAATTCCCGCCCCCCGGCGCCACCACCGCCGTTTTGGCCGGCCCCTACGAGGACCGTAAGCAGGCAGAAATCACCTTCGGCCTGCGATCCTACTACTTGACGCCGTGGCGTGCCTATATGGACACCTGGCCGGGGCAGCGCTACCTCGACCACCTGGGTATGACCTTCACCCCCAAGCCCAAGCAGGTCGAGGCCAGCGCCGCGTTGCTGGCCGAGGCCGGCTTCCGCCAGGTGCGCGTCGAATGGGGCTGGGGCACGCTCAACTGGGATCTGAAGGCGCAGTGGAACCGCAACGCCAACATCGCGCAGATGCAGTCGCTGCGACGACACGGCATCCGTCCGCTCATTCTGCTTAACGCCCACCACGGCGGGCCGTGCCCGATGCGGCCGGTCACGGTGACACTGAAGACCGATGTCGCCAAAGGTGGCCGTTTCGTCATCCTTGCCGACACCACCAAGGTCCGCGCTGGCTACACCGGCTTCAGCAATCTGACCGACTACCTCGCCGGATACCCGCTGATTGAGCGCATCGATGCCGCGACCGGCCGCTGCGAGCTGTCGGCACCGATGCCCAAGGAGCTGAAGGCCGGCACGATCAGCCTGGCCGAGTTGCGATACCGTCCGTTCTCCGGTTCGGTGTTCAAGGACGGCACGCCGAATCCGGCCTGTGCCGAGACTCTGCAGGGGTGGATCGATTACGTTGCCGTGGTCGCCGCGACGGCCAAGGAGGGGCTCGGCACCGAAGGTGCGGCCGACGCCGGCTTCGACTTGGAAGTGTGGAACGAGTACACCTTCGGCAGTAATTTTCTGAACATCCAGAACTACTGCGATCCCAAGCCCGAGTTCGCCAAGGGGATCGAATACCGGCGCAATGGCCGAGCGGCCAGCGGCCACGAGGCGATCCTGCCGATGACCGTAGATTGGACCCATGATCCGGCCAACAAGTGCCCCGGCGTGCGCGTGATCAACGGCTTCTCCAGTCAGAGCCCGTGGGCGGCCGGCAACCACAACTGGCCGGGCCAGACCGGCTTCAGCCGCCACTACTATACCGGCCTTGAACCGCTGGTGCTCGACCCCCAGCACGTCGACTTCGCGACCATCGGGCCGCTTAACGCCCTGGGTGTGGCCGACGGCAAGCCGGACGGCAAGGACTGGCACACCGTGCTGCCCGGCAGTTTCTTCGTCCCGGTGCACCGTGTGGCGATGCCGGAGTATTGGCTCTACGGCTACAAGACTGAGTTCATAACCCGCGATATCCAGCCTTTCCCGTCGACCAGTGGCGGTCCGATCTCCTTTGCCAACCACCACCGCTACAGCCACAACGGCAGCGGCCGTCCGGCCGAGGTGTGGGAGACCGAGACCAACCTCGACCGCGCGACCTTCGGCCAGAAGGTGCTGAAGGAGGCCGGTGCCAAGGACGACGATCCGCGCTTCGCCGTGCTGATGCACGCCATCGCCGCGCGCGGTCTGCTGCGCCAGACGGTGATGCTGGCGCACAAGGGGGTTGCCATGGCGACGGTCTTCGCCACCAACGGCGGTGACGGTTCGCTCGGCACGTTGCCCGACGCGTTCTTCCGCCTGCTGGACGAGGACGGTGGCAAGCTGACCGAGCGCGTGCGCGCCGCGGTCGGCCCGCAGTTGCTGACCATCGGGCGGGTGGCAAAGCTGATGCGCAGTGGCCAGGCCATCGACGTGGCGCGCAAGCTGGAGCTGACCCGCCTGGTGGAACACGACCCGCGGTTGGTGTGGAAGGGCGATGGTACACCGGCCAATCCCGATCGCTTCCAGCGCGACGACTTCGCCTGCCTGCCGTTCCAACTGGCCGATAACCGCTTTGCCATCGGCTTCTACGTCGTCACCCAGGACATGGGCAAGATTCGCGATGCCAGCCGAGAGCCGTTCGACATGGCGCGCTATGCGATGGTGCCGCAGACCTACGACCTGACCCTGGCCAACCTGCGTGGCACCGGCGCGACGGTCACGGCGTGGGATCCGCTTACCGACGCCGCGGTGCCGGTGCCGGTGCTCGCTGCAACGGCGACCACGCTGACGGTGCGCGTATCGGCAGCCGACTACCCGCGCTTCCTGGATGTCACCGAGGCGGCACCCGGGCCATTGCTCAGCGGCGTGCGCCTGGTGCCGGGGAGGGCCGGCACCGATCTGGTGTTGAGTGGCAACTGCGCCGGCACCGCCGCCGTCACCTGGGGACCGTTCCCGCGGCGCACCGCGGGACTGCCGTCGGGCGACACCAACCCCGATCCGCCACCCACGCCGCTGCAGCTCGCACTTACGGCCGGCAAGGAGGTGCGCGTGTCGTTGGCCGGCGCTACCGCCACCGACGCGGTGCAGATCACCTTCACTGCCGATGGACTGGCCTGCCGTTGGCCGCAGTGGCCCTACGACGTTCGCGGCGTGCTCGGTTTTGCCGGGGCGGACGCTGCCGCGGTGGCCATGGGCGGCCCCCAACTGCCGAAGCTCACGGGGCCGGCGGCAACCGCCTACACGACCGGCAAGCCGTGGAGCGGCGGCGGACCGCGTCAGGTCGTGACGCTCGCCGGCGGTGGTGAGGCGACACTTGAGCGTCTGTCCGGCGACCCGGCCCTGTTGCTGCCAGTGGCCTCGCCGGTCGACCAGCGCGACGTCGTCGCCGGCTTGTGGAGCGGCGTGCCGGCCTGGCTGGTCGAGGACCGCCTCGAACCGGTGGCGCACCTCGGCGCGACGCTGCTGGCCCGCCACATCCGCTGCCTGCCGCTCGGCGATGGCGCGCTGCTGCTGACCGTCCGTTGCGCCGACGCAGCCGCCCTGGCCAAGGCCGGGCCGGAGATTGAAGCCCTGGCCGCCGCCGTTACCATCAGCCGCTAAACAGGAGACCATCCAGGCGCGATCGCCCGCGAGTGCGCGAAGCTCGATCCGAAGGACGCGCAGGCATTGGCTGAGGAGGGGATGTCCGGGGATGTCGCCTATCGGTTGACGATTACGGGTTACGCGGTTGTCGAAGGTCAGGCTTGAGAATCGCGGCGGAAAGGAATATCCTTTCAAAAAGCCGGTCGTATGCGGCTGGCTCCCGGCCTGTTCCGCGGCAGCCAGCCGCGCCGGGCAGGCGCGCGGGACCGCGAATAGGCGATGCCCGCGGAACGCGCGCGCAGGGACATGGGAAAGGGACGATGGACAAAGTTGTGATTGGACTGTTGGCGGCCCTGGCCGGCCTGATTGTCGGCTACGCCGTCCGCACCCTGATCGGGCGATTGCAGATCGATTCGGTCGAGAAACAGGCCCAGGCGCGGTTGGGTGAAGCGGACAAGGAGGTCAAGTCGCGGCTCAAGGAGGCCGAGATCCAGGCCCGTGCCGACATGGTGAAGGCGCGCGAGGAGTTTGAACGGTCGACCAAGGCGCGCCGCAAGGAGCTTCAGGACGTCGAAGAGCGGTTAACGCAGCGCGAGGAGAATCTGGACCGCAAGGTGGCTGTCATCGAGAAGCGCGACCTGGTTGTGACCCAGCGCCACGAGGAGACGCAGGCCAAGGCGGAGGAGCTGGCCAAGCGGCGCCAGGAGCTTGATCGCATGGCCGCCGAGGCCCAGGCGCGGCTGCAGCGCCTGGCCGGCATGACGCACGATGAGGCGCGGCGCGACCTGCTGCAGCGGATGGAGGCCGAGGTTCGCAGTGAGACCGGCGGTCTGCTGCGGCGGATGCAGGAGGAGACGCGCGAGACGGCCGAGCGCGACGCGCGCAAGATCGTCACGCTGGCAATCCAGCGCTACTCCGGTTCGCACGCCAGCGAGACGATGACCAGCACGGTGCAACTGCCGAGTGACGACCTGAAGGGGCGGATCATCGGGCGCGAGGGGCGCAACATCCGCGCCTTGGAGGCGGCCACCGGGGTCAGCATGCTGATCGACGACACACCCGAGGCGGTGGTTGTCTCCTGTTTCGACCCCATCCGCCGCGAGGTCGCGCGGCAGGCGCTGGAGCAACTCGTCGCCGATGGCCGCATTCATCCGGCGCGCATCGAGGAGGTCGTGGCCAAGGTTCAGGCCAACATCGAGGAAACCATCCGTGAAGCCGGCGAGGCCGCGCTCTACACGGCCAAGATCCAGGGGGTCGATCCCGAGTTGGTTCGCCGTCTTGGGCGGCTCAAGTTCCGCACCAGCTATTCGCAGAACGTGCTGCAGCATTCGCTCGAGGTGGCACACCTGATGGGCATGATGGCTGAGGATCTGGGGCTCGACGCGGCCGTGGCGCGCCGGGTGGGCCTGTTCCATGACATCGGCAAGAGCATGGATCACGAGGTCGAGGGCAGCCACAGCGCGATCGGGGCCGAGTTGCTCACGCGCCACGGCGAGTCCGCCGTGGTAGTCAATGCGGTCGCGGCGCACCACTCCGACGTCGAGGCTGCCAGCCTCTACGCGGTGCTCTGTTCGGCCGCCGACGCCATCTCCAGTTCGCGTCCGGGCGCCCGCTCGGAATCGAGCGCGGTCTACGTGCAGCGCCTGGAGAAGCTCGAGGCGATCGCCAATGCCTTCACAGGTGTGCGCAAGAGTTACGCAATCCAGGCCGGGCGCGAGGTGCGGGTGGTGGTCGACCCGGCGGCCATGGATGACAACGAGGCCATGATTCTGGCCCGTGAGGTGGCCCGCAAGATCGAGGCCGAGATCCAGTTTCCCGGCCAGATCCGGGTGGTGGCGATCCGCGAGCAGCGGTTCGTCGAATACGCGCGCTGAATGGCGCCCGCGGGGACGTGACTGACATGAAGGTGCTGGTGGTAGGAGACATCGTGGGCGCGCCCGGACGCCGCATTTTCCGCGTGACCGTCGAGCGCTTGCGACAGGCCGGGCTGGTGCACGCCGTGGTCGCGAACGCCGAGAACGCCGCGGCTGGCAACGGGCTCACGGCCGAACTCGCGGAGGAGCTCTTCAAGGCGGGCGCGGATGTTCTGACGCTGGGAGATCACGCCTGGAACCAGAAGGATCTCGAAGCCTGCATCGCGCGCGAGCGGCGGATTCTGCGCCCGGCCAACTTTGCGCCGAGTTGCCCCGGACACGGCTGGGCCACGGTGCAAACCGCGCTGGGGCCGCTGACGGTCATCAACCTGATCGGCCGGGTCTTCATGCCGCCGGCCGACTGCCCCTTCCGCTGCGTGGACGAACTGCTCAAGGCGATTCCGGCCGGTACGCCCGTGATCGTTGATTTTCACGCCGAGGCGACCTCGGAGAAGATCGCCATGGGGTGGCATCTGAACGGCCGCGTCGCGGCCGTCCTGGGCTCGCATACCCATGTGCAGACCAGCGATGAGCGGGTGCTGTCGGGCGGGACGGCCTGCCTCACGGATCTGGGGATGACCGGACCGTCACAGTCGGTGATCGGGCGCGAGACCGAGCCGGTGCTGCGCAAGTTCATCACGGGCATGCCGGCCCGACTGGAGGTTGCGCGCGGCCCGGCCGTCCTTGAGGGTGCGATCATCGAGATCGACCGACTCTCGCGCCGGGCGCTGGGCATTGTGCGGGTGCGCGAGTGTGAGGCCTGATGGGTGAGCGAACGTTGCCCGACCGTGACGCGCAGGTTGATGGCGACTCGGCTCGAACATAACTTCGGTTTACGCTTGCGGGCGACGATTACGGATTACGAGGTGACGCTCCGAATCGTCCGCCGACTCGCGTGTTTGATCGTCCTCGTCGTCGACCTCGTACTCGATTCCCGAGGACGAGAACGAGCGACAATCCGGACTCTGTGGCCGCTGGCGGCCCGGCGGCGGACTGCCGTAGGGGCGGGGCAGGCCCTTGACCCGCCCTTCCTGAGAGCACGCCCCACGGATGGCAAGGCTGTCCCACGGATGGGGGAGCCTGCGTGGCAGCCCAAGGGTCTGCCGCTGACGTCGCCTGTGCGCCGCATAATCACGGCGAAAACTGGCGCATTGCATCCGTGGGCCGGCTTTCCCACCCGTGGTACAAACTAGCCCGTCTTCTGTGAGGTTCATGGCCATGCCTTGGACATTCGGGCGCAAGTTACCCCCTCGAACACTCGCGGCGCAGCCGCGCGGAAGGCTCGTCGATGCGGGCTCCCGTGCAACCGGTCGCGGGCTCACGGCTTCAGGGCGGGGTTGCGGGCTGCTGGCCCGAGTCCGGCGCGGCCACCGGTGCCGATGCGGCCAGCAGCGGCTCGATGCGCCGGATGTCCGGCAGCCCGGGAATGGCGTCCAGGCTGCGCTGCACGTCCGGCGGAATGCTGGTTGGGCCGTAGACGGGGCCGAGCAGGAGCGGCACGCCGACACAACGTGTGGCCAGCCCCGTCAGAAACGCGCGGGCACGCTGGTTCTCGCCGGTCAGGAGCATCGCCAGTCCCCAGTAGAAAGTACCCTCCAGTGGCAACAGGCCGGCCTGTTCGGCTGCGCCGAACAGGACCTTGGCGTGGTCCATGACGGCCCGGTCGCGGGTGGTGATGGCCAGGTAGAAGAATGCATAAGGCCAGTGGGGGTGAGTCTCGGCGATCTCGGCCAGCAGCGCCGTGGCCTTCTCGTTCTCGTTCTGCGACATGGCGGTGTAGGCCGCAACCAACTCGTCCGCGAAGGGAGCCAGCGTCTGCTTGCGGCTGGCTGGCGCCGGCCTTCCCAGCGGCAGGACTGCGGCGTTCGGGCGGATGGCCAGGGCTTCGCGCAACGCTTCGCGCAGGGCCGGTGACAGCTGCGCCTCGGCGGCGCTCGGCGCGCTCGGCGCCGGCGGCGGCCGGGCGGCCGTACGGTTGGTGACCGGGTCCGGCGCGGGCGCCAAGGGTGTCTGCGCGGGCGCGAGGGTCGCCGCCGAGGGGGGGGTGGGGGTGCCGGCCGGGGTGGCGGCTGGCTGGCCCGCGAGTTTTGCGTGCAACTCCGCAAGCTCCCTGCGCAGGCGCGCGTTCTCCCGCAGGGCGCCGAAGGCAAACGCCAGGGCGACGAGGAGCATTACCGGTACGGCCACGACGCGCAGCGGCCCTGGAATGCGGCGCAGCCGTCGATGGCGGCGGCCCGCGCTTGCGCGGCCCTGCGGCTCGCGCGGGGAATGGGCGCGCGGCGTATGCCCGCTGTTGGAGTGGTGGCGATGCGACATCAGTTATTTCTCCAAGGCTCAGCATGGACGGAACCGGCGGCGGCCGGTCCGGACGCACGCTGCTCAGTCCAGTCGTTCCAGTTGTTCGGCGCCGGCCTCGCAGCAGACGGCCTTGCCCAGCAGGTCCACATTCAGGATCACGCGCACCGGGTTGCGGGCGTCCTTGAGTCGGGCCACGACACCCTCGATGCCCTGGAACGGCCCGCCGACGATGCGCACCCGCTGTCCCTTGGCCAGCGGGCGGACCACGCGCAGCCCGGGGTCGGCCCGCAGCGCGCGGCGGATCTGCACGAGCTGGCGCAGCAGGTGGAACGAACTGCGGGGCGACATGATCCGCAGCACATGGTTGGTCTTCAGCACCACCGCGCGTCCGCTGGCGTCCAGGTCCGTGAAGAGATAGCCCGGAAAGACCGGTGTTTCGAAGGTCACCTGCCGACGCTGGTAGGTGCGCGTGGCCCGCCGCAGGGGCAGATAGTGTGGGATTCGGTGGACCCGGCAGATATCCGCCACTTTCTTCTCACAGCGGGGATGCAGATAGAGTACATTCCATGCCATGTCGATGGGCAAGATAGCGGCTTCTGCGGGGCGATGCAAGCGGGCGGCGACAGCCGCCTGCAGTGTCGCGCTGCTGGCCGTGACGCCGGTCGCTCCGGCTGCGGCGCGCCCATCCCCCGAGTCCCGGCCGGTGGTGGTGGCTGGCCATGAATCGCTGGCCGCGGCGGGTGAGCAGCGCTTCGCCCTGGCGCTGGCCCGCCATGCGGTGCGCTGGCTGCGTGAAAACGGGCTTGAGGCGGATTTGGCCGACGATGCGGCCCTGGCGACGACGCTTCAGTCGCGACGGGTGGCCGTGCTGGTCTACTGCGGCCAGTTGACCGCAGGTCAGCTGCGCGACCTGCGGGCCTACCGGGCTCGGGGTGGCAAACTGATCGTGTGCTACTCATCTTCGCCCGAGCTGGCCGAACTGATGGGGGTCCGTCTCGGACAGTACGCGCGCGCGCCCGGCGACGGCCGCTGGTCGCGCATGCGCTTTGCCACGCCGCGGCCCGCCAATGTGCCGGCGAGCGTGCTTCAGAGCTCGCCCAACCTCTTCCCGGCTACGCCGCTGCCGGACCGCGCGCGCGTGCTGGCCTGGTGGGAAGACCGCCGCGGCACACGCATGCCGGAGGCGGCCTGGCTCGAGTCCGAGGCCGGGTTCTGGATGACCCACGTGCTGCTCGCCGACGGCGATGCCCGAGCGAAGGGGCAGTTGCTGCTGGCGCTGATTGCGGCCTGCGACCCCGCGCAGTGGGGGCCGGCGGCCGCGGCGCAGATCCTGGCGGCGCGCCGGGCCGGCGAGCTGGCCAACCCGCAGGCCGCCGTGGCGGCGGCCGCCAAACTGGCCGACCCCGCCCAGCGTCGCCGCGCCGCGACGGCCGCCGCGGAGGCGGTGCACGTGGAACAGGCCGCATGGGCGCTGCAGCGCGCCGGACGCGGCGCCGAGGCCTGGCTGGTGGCCAGCGACCTGCGGCATCAGATGCTGACCGTCTACGGCCTGTTGCAGCAGCCGCGCCGCGGCGAGATCCGCGGGGTCTGGGACCACTCCGGGCAGGGGCTCTACCCGGGGGACTGGCCGCGCACCTGCCAGGTGCTCAAGGAGGCGGGCTTTTCCGACCTGTTCGTGAATGTCGCCGGCGCCGGATTCGCGCATTGCCGGGCCGAAGGATTGCCGGCCTCGCGGGTGCTGACCGGGGCCGGGGACCAGCTGGCCCAGTGCCTGGCCGCGGCCCACCCGCTGGGACTGCGGGTGCATGCCTGGGCGCTCTGTTTCAGTACCACCCAAGCCACGCCCGAACGGCTGGACTTTCTGCGGCGCAAGGGGTGGCTCCTGACCGACGCGGCCGGCACGGCGCGCGAGTGGATCGATCCCGCCAGCCCCGAGGCGCGCGCACACCTCGTGCGCGCCTTCACCGACCTGGCCAGCCGCTACCCGGTCGATGGCTTGCACCTCGACTTCGTGCGCTACCCCGACCTGCCCAGTGCGCTGGGTGCGCACACCCGCCAGCGCTTCGAACAGGCCCGCGGCCGGCGCTTGCCCGACTGGCCGGCCGCGATCAAGGCTGGGCCGGTGCGCGCCGAGTTTCTGGCCTGGCGCGCGCGGCAGGTGACCGACTTCGTGGCCGACGTGCGGGCCGCCCTGCGGCGCGAGACACCCGGCCGCTGGCTGACGGCCGCCGTGTACGGCAAGTACCCCTCGTGCGTCGACGCGGTCGGCCAGGCATGGGAGGTCTGGATCGACCAGGGGCTGATCGACTACGCCGCGCCCATGAACTACACCGAGGATGCGGCCATGCTGCAGGCCCTGCTCCAGAACCAGACGCGTACGCCCCGGCTGAGGCGGCACGTCCTGCCGGGAATTGGGATCACGGCCGCCGAGAGCCGCCTGGACGCCGCGGCCGCCATCGACCAGATTCGGCAGATCCGCGCGGCCGGCGCGCCCGGGTTCGTCCTGTTTGATCTCGATACCACGCTGGAGCGCGACATCCTGCCGGTGCTGCGCCTGGGGTTGACGGCGCCGGCCGCTCCCGGTACAGCGATGCGCAAGGATCTCCGCTAGCCGCGTGTCGGACTTAGACACATGATGCCGACAAGTCTCTGTCACGACACGCTGCCAGGCAGGGAAATCCGCCGAAAGCGCTTGATTTCAGGTTCACACCTGAGGGGATGACCGAAAACTGCGCGATTCGGTCCACATGACAACAACCTGGCTTGATGGGCATGTGCGCGGCCGCAGTTTTCCGTTTACGTTCCGGCCCATTTTGGGATAACGTAACGTCAACTCGCCGGTCAGGCGTGAAGGAGTCTGCCTTGGGTGCTGCAATTGAGGAGCCGGTGCGTTACCGCCGCGTGCTGCTGAAGCTCAGCGGCGAGGTTTTGCGCAGCGACGAGACTGGGCAGTGCATTGATCCCGAGACCGTCGCCGCCATGGCCCTGCGCGTGCAGCGGGTGACCCGCATGGGTTGCCAGGTGGCCATCGTCTTGGGCGGCGGCAACATCTTTCGCGGTGCGGTCGGCGAGGCCTGCGGTATTACCCGCACGTCGGGTGACTACATGGGCATGCTGTCGACCATCATCAACGGCTTGGCCTTGCAGAACGCACTCGAACGAATCGGCCTTGAGACGCGCCTGCAGACCGCCATTGAGATGCCCAAGGTGGCCGAACCGTACATTCAGCGACGCGCCTTGCGACATCTGGAGAAGGGCCGGATCGTGATTTTCGCGGGCGGCACCGGCAATCCCTATTTCAGCACCGACACAGCCGCGGCGCTGCGGGCCAGCGAGATCGGTGCCGAGGTCCTGCTCAAGGCCACCCAGGTCGATGGCGTCTACGAGGCCGATCCACGCAAGGATCCCACGGCGCGGCGCTATCGGCGGTTGGGCTACCTGCATGCGTTGCAGAAGCAGTTGAAGGTCATGGACTCAACCGCCTTCGCCCTGTGCATGGACAATCGGATTCCAATCGTGGTCTTCGACTTCTTCGACGTCGAAGCGCTGGAACGTGTCGTGCGCGGTGAGGACGTGGGTACGCTGGTGGGCGATTTCGCCGAGAGTGTAACCGCGTGAGCGCCAGTGCCTGAATGGAGGACGGACCATGGACACGCTGGATGACGTGATGTTGGACGCCGAGGAGAAGATGGACAAGAGCCTCGTGGTCCTCAAGGAGCAGTTCTCCGGGCTGCGCACGGGCAAGGCTTCACCGGCACTGGTCGAGAACGTGCAGGTCACCTATTACGGCACACCCACCCGGTTGCGCGACCTGGCTGGCATCTCCACGCCCGAGCCGCGGCTGATCGTGATCAATTCCTACGACCCAACCGCCCTGCCCGATATTGAGAAGGCCATTCTGGCCGCCAATCTCGGCGTGACCCCACGCAACGATGGGCGGGTCATCCGTGTACCCATTCCGGAACTCAACGAGGAGCGCCGGAAGGAGATCGTCAAGGTCGCGCGCCGGCACTGCGAGGAAGCGCGTGTCGCGGTCCGGAACGTGCGACGCGATGCGAACGAACTCATCAAGAAGCTTCAGAAAGACGGCAAGATCACGGAGGACGAACGTGACCGCGGCCTGGGTGAAATCCAGACCAGCACCGATGCGCACGTGGCCCGGATCGAGACCGAGCTGAAATCCAAGGAGATCGAGGTCATGGCGGTCTGAGACTCGCTTGGCCCCGCGCCGCACGATCGCCGCATCCAGACATTTGACGGAGGATTCACTATGGCTGACCAGGAACAGAACCCAGCGCCCGACGAGACCCCCAGCGGGATTCCGCCCAGACAGGTGCTGATCAAGAAGCCGGACGCCCCCCTGACCGAATCGCCCACCCTGCGGCGGCCGGTCCTCCGTCGGCCCGGCAGCGAGGCGCCCGGCGTGCCGGTGGCGCCGGAGATCAAACCCGGTGTGCCGGCTTCGCCCCTCAAGCGCGAAACCTCGCGGATTCCGTTGCCGAGCGCCGTGGCCACGGCGGAGCCCGAGGCGCCGGCTGGCCCGTCCTCTATCGCCGATCTGAAGACCGTGCGGGTCAAGCCGCTTTCGTCGCCGCAACCCGGATCCGGCGCGCCGGATGGTCTGCGCGGCCCGTCAGACGTGCAGACCCAGGCTTCCAAGTCCAAGACCTCGCGCATCTCCCTGGAGGCGGCACTGGGCGCGCTGCCAGACGCCGGCCAGGCGCCAGCCGGTCCCAAGACGATTCGACTCAAACGGCCGGCGGAACTGGCCAGCCCCAAGGCGACATCGCCGTTGCCGCTGGCCGTGCCGCTTTCATCCGGATCCACCGGCCCGGTCGTGCCGGTGGCCGTACCGGTGGGGGCTTCTGCGGCGAGCCAGACGGCGCGGTTGCCCACGTCGAAGCTGGCCACCGCCCGCATCTCGGAGGTCGAGGCTGACGCCGGCGATTCCGGCGCCTCCCTGACGCGCCGCAAGACCATCAAGGTGCGGCGTCCGACCTCTGCCGCGACGCCGGTGGTCACCGTGCGCGCCGGCGGCGGCGCCCCCGGCGAGGCGCCCGAAGCCGATGATGCGCATCCTTGGGTGGCACCTCCCGGCAGTGTCCCGGTGGTCGTGGTGGACCGGGCGCATTGGTTCTTCGTCGTCTCGGCCGTGGCCTCGATCC
This sequence comes from uncultured Lentisphaerales bacterium, assembly GCA_964652365.1. Lineage (GTDB taxonomy): Bacteria > Verrucomicrobiota > Kiritimatiellia > RFP12 > CAZZCT01 > CAZZCT01. Next base: position 2,431 of record CAZZCT010000116.1, on the reverse strand, counting down.
TCTTGGTCTTCGCGCTGATCGGCGTGCTGGCTTCGCAGGCATGGGGTCCCAACGAATCCCTGACCGAGTTTTCGAGTTGGCTCAAGGGACCGGATATGCCTTGGCCGGGATCCTACGTGGCCCGCTGAAACCAGGCTTGCTCAATCTGCGGCGGGCACCCGTGTGCCGCCCGCCGCAGCGTCAGGGAAGCCACGGACCAGCCCGTGCGCTGGGGGCGATGCCGGCCTGCGCGAGCAGGTCGAGGTGCGGCGCGAACTCCGCGACTTCAGTGAGGTCGTGGGAGTCCGAGCCGAGCGCGAGGCGTACGTTCTGTGCCCGGCACTCCCGGACAAAGGCCAGTTCCGGTTGGTTCGTGTGGAAGTTGATCTCGGCGGCGATGCCGCGTTCCGCCAGCCGCCGGGCCACGACCGGGTAGATGTGCTCCGGTTTTGGCAGCCCCTTGCGCGCAAAGAACCGGAAGGGATGGGCCAGCACCGCGATGGGATGGTCGGTCAGGCGGTCGACCTCCCGCAGGAACAGGCGCTCCGCCTCGGCGGCCGACGTCACGCCGCGTACGTACCCGGGGATCTCGTGAATCGCGCCGACGAGCAGATCCCATCCCGCCGCGTCCGGCGGCGCCAGCAGCAGGTTGCCGTCGGCGCAAAGCTCCACCTCGAGCCCGATCCGCACGAAAGGCGATCGTAACTGGTTCGCGAACGCGCGATAACCCGCCATGCGCCCGCGCGACGCGGTGCGGAAGAGCTCGGCGACGCGGTCGGGTTGCTGCTGCCAGCGGAAGCTCCAGGCTTCGTCGCGGTCAAAGTAGAGCTGAAAGGCGTGCTCGACCAGGCAGAGTGTCCCCAATCCAAGTGCGGTGGAGATCGCGATCGCATGGGCGGCCGACACCGTCGTGCCGCAGTAGGCGAACTCGGTGTGGCAGTGCACATCGGTCAGGCCGGGCACGGCGATTCGCAGGGCGTGCTCAGTCGTGCGGACCTCGCGTCCCTCCAGATGCACGTGCAGGAACCGGAAGGGCGATTCGCACAGCGCGGGGGCCGTCAGGTAGTCGGTTCCGTCGCGCGTGTGCGGCGGTTGGCCGGCGTGGTAGTGGCCGCTGAGCGAAAGCCGCACGCCGGCGGCACGGTAGCTGGCCAGGACGGCGGCGGCATTGTCCAGGAGGTAGGGGTAGGACGACTCGATCGGCGGGTCCAGTGGGTGATGCTGCAGTGCCACCAGCGTCAGTTCGGGGTGGCGTTGCGCGGTCTGCTCGGGCAGGGCGAGTTGGGCCGCGTCGCGCGCGTAGTGTTCGCCGGTCGTAGGCGTGTCATGAAACAGCAGGAACCCGAAGTCGCCTACGCGGTGCAGGCCGGGGGGAGAATTAAAGATGCGCGCCAGCGTGTCGGTCTGACCGTCATGGTTGCCCGGCACGGCCAGCACCGGGATGCCGGTGCGGCGCAATTCGCCTGCCAGGGCCAGCAGATCGAGTTCGGCGTCGGCGGCCGAACCATCGTCCACCAGATCACCGAGCACCACGATGAGCCCCGGTTCGACTCCCGTTCGATGCAGCCGTGCCAGCGCCTTGCGGACCAGGACCTGCCCCAACGTCGTGTGACGACGGGGCTCGGTGCAGGCGTGGCGTGCTTGAGCCACGAAGTGGGTATCCGTCAGAACCAGCAGATCCAAGGACGAGGCAGACATGGAGGCGCATGATCCCAATCCCGGACTCCGCCTGTCAAGTAGTTGCACGCAGGCCTCAAACTGCGGGAGTTGCCGCCGAATCTGCCGCCCCGACGTGCGCATGCCCATGCAATCACGGCTCACGAGGACGTTCGCCCTCCCGCCCCTGACCTCACCAGCGCATGGACCTGGGCTCCGGGAGGGCGAGGCTCCTGCCGAGCCGCTAGCGCAAGGGGGGGAGGGTGGCGGCGCGTGCTGGGTGCCTTTCCGAATCCAGGTACATCAGGACGGCATGGTTGCCATGGCGCTCCGCCAGCGTGATCGCCTGGGTCAGACGGTCCCTCATCGGGAGCCGGTTCGGCAAGCCGGTGAGCGCGTGTCACTCGCCGGCCATCTCGTCGCGCAGGTCGGCAGCATCCTGGCGCTGGTTGCTGGCCTGCTCGTTGTCAGAGATCACGGGCTTGCGCTCGGTGATCGTCTTGCCGGATCCGGCTCGAGCATGCTGCGCTTCGGGTCGTCCGCCTCGTGTTCGCAGCGCTCGACTTGGTCGCACCCGGCCAGGAAGGCCCGCACCGCGTCCTTCGTGGTGTAACTCCCGTTTCCGGGATGAACCAAGGTCTGCTAAAACCTGCGAAACCTGCGAAATCTGCGGACAACAACTTCCAGTTATGGACGAGCCGGCCGCGCGGCTGCGCCGCGAACACACGAGGGGGTAACTTGGTCCGAACCGCGGATTGGTCTCAACCGCCAAGACGCCAAGCACGCCAAGGAGATG
>CAZZCT010000115.1:0-16302 GCA_964652365.1 uncultured Lentisphaerales bacterium | reverse complement strand
ACGGCAAGGACGCGGCCATGCCGCCCGGCGTCGAGCGCGACTCGCCCTTCAGCCAACAAGCGACCACCGGCCGCATCGAGAAGGGCGGCGCGGTGCTGACCACCACACCCGGTCAGCAGGCGATGCTTCAATGGGAGCCTGCCACCCGCACCGTCTCGGCCTGGAACCCGCTGCCGGACTTGAACCACTTCACGCTGACGGCCGCCGACGGCATCGAGATCGCGGCCGATGGCAAAACCGGCCTGGGCTGTGTCACCCTCGAACCTGCAATCAAGACGCTCACCGTAGACCACGCCTTCAACGGCGAGCAAGCCCATGATCCTGCCGCCGCGACGGCGTTGCTGGCGTTCGGACTGAAACGGGGAACGCAGGTCGTTGTCAACGGTCAGCGGTTGCCGCAACCGGCAACCATCGAGAGCAATGGCCGCCGCGCTCTGATCATCCCGCTGGTTACCGAGCCGCCCGCTGCGGCGGAATTGGTGAAGCGCTATCAGGCCGCGCAGGCGGTGCTCGGTCAGCGGTTCTAGCTATGGAGATGGACCCATCACTTTACAATTGGAATTGCTGCGCTACACACGAGCAGAAAAACAATGAGTCCGCGGGGCTGCGCCGCGAACAAACAAGACTCCGCATGGGGATGCAGGATTCAACGCACCGCCGTCCACGATTCCAGCATTCCACCCTTCCAACTCTCGGGCCAACTCTCGCAGTTTGAGGATTGCTGTCCAGGGTGGACACCGCCCGCCGGATCGGCTATATTTATTCACTTCATGCGAGCCGGATGGCTTGCGGAAGCCCGGTTCCTGCGCACTTGTCCAGGCTGTTCGGCTGACTGCCTGGCGGGTTTGATGGACGGAAACCGGAATGTCCGGCGGAGCGGATACGCGGCAATCAGGTTGGTTGTCACGTGGCCCGGACCGCCGAAACACACGAGGGGCATCATGCCAAAGCAGAAGACCAAGCGGGCCGCCACCAAGCGGCTGAAAAAGTCGGCCACGGGCAAGTTCCTGCAATCGCGCGCGGGCAAGGGCCATCTGAATGGCTCCAAGTCGCGCAAGCGCAAGCGCAACCTCCGTGGCATGTCAGTAGTGGCCCCCGGCACAGCGGCCAAAGCCAAGAAGATGCTGGCGACCTACAGCTGACCCTAGCTGACCACACCCCAGAACACGGAGATATCCCATGCCCAGAGCAACCAATGCACCGGCTTCACGCGAGCGCCGTCGTCGCCGCCTGGATCAGGCGGCCGGCTTCCGCGGTTCGCGCAGCAAGCTTTTCCGCCAGGCCACCGAGGCCGTCGATCGCGCCATGCGCATGGCGACGGAACACCGCAAGCTCAAGAAGCGCGACTACCGCCGCCTCTGGATCGTGCGCGTGAATGCCGCCAGCCGCGCCCAGGGGCTGACGTACAGCCGCCTGATCGAAGGCCTGACCAAGGCCGGCATCACGCTGAACCGCAAGATGCTCTCCGAGATCGCGATTCACGATCCCGAAGGCTTCAACGCGATCGTCAAGCAGGCCCAGGCCGCGCTGACCTAGATTTCCCGCTCCGGGAGATCGGCTGACTTACGGGCGCGTCCCCGTCGCCATGCATCGAGAGCGGTAATTTCGATGCATGGCTTTTTTCTTTCCCGGGCCGCCACGCCGTCGGCACGTCACTCCTCGTCGACGGTCTCGTCGCGCTGGTAGATTGGCAGCTGACGGTACGGCACGGTGAAGGCCAGCACGCACATGGCCGTGCTGTAGGCGGTCGCGCCCTGCCCCTCCCAGGCGCCGGCGGGCGTCTGGCGCGGGATGTAGAAGTCGTACATCCAGCGCGAAAAGGTGCGCCACTCGTTGCCGCCAATCTGGAAGAGCGCCTGCGCGGTGTAGTAAAGGCCGTAGACCGCCTGACCCTGTGACGGCAACTGCGTGTAAACCTGTGTGAGGTACTTGGCCGCCTTGAGCGTGGGCGGCGTGCCATGGCGGCCGCAGAGTTCCAGGCACAGCAAGCCGTTGCCGGTCTGGGTGATGGCGCTGTCCGAGGTGCCGTTGTAGCCGAAGGTACCGCCCTGCGCGTCGTTGTGCCGCAACACGTAGCCCACGGCATCCTCGATCGACTGCGTCGGCACCGGCGCGCCGTTCAACCGCGCCGAGCGCAGGGCCATCAGGTTCCAGCCACTGCAGGAGAGATCGCTGTCGGTCGAACCGGGACCATACCGCCAACCGCCCTTGTTATTGGCGTCCTTCGGCACGCGCTGCGCGGCCAGAATCACGTACACGGCCTTGGGCAGGACCCGATCGATGACCGCCTGCCGGTTGGTGTCGATCATGCCGGAGAGCTCCGACAGAAAGAGGGTGGCAATGCCGTGCGAGTACATCCGCCCATCGGCGGCGACCCCCAGGTAGCCGTCGGGCGCGGCCTTGGAGATGATGTAGTCGAAGCAGCGGTTGATGTTCTCGCCGTAGTCGCTCTCGCCCGGCAGGTAGCCCTTGGAGAGAAAGGCCATGCCGGCCAGCCCGACCACACCGGCGGTCTCACCCCAGGTGCCAGCGAAGGCGCCGTCCGAACGCTGGCTGGCGGCCAGGTAGGCCAGCGCCCGGTCGATCGACTGGTCCACCCGCTCCTCCTGTTCGGCCAGGCGCGCCTCGGCACGCGCGCCGGCGGAGATGCATACTGTCAGGATGCACCCGGCCAGCGCGTTCGGCCAGCTCCGCCGTCGGTTCAGGCGACTGTTCACTTCGGCACCTCCCCATCCTCGTGCGCAGCCTCGCGGGCCAGTTCCAGGAAGTAGCGCCGGACCAGGTCACGGTAATCGGCCGGCACACGCCGCAGCATCTCTTCCATGGCCTGGCTGCTTTGAGTGCCCCGGATGCGCGCCCACTCGGCGGCCGGAAAGCCCAGCGCCGCGAGCTCGGTCGGCACGAGTTCGCGGACCCCCAGGTTTCGGCTATCCTGGGCGATGGCGCCCCCGACCTGGCCCGTGTCGTCCTGCCGCCAGGCCCCGTTCGGTTGCAGGTCAGCGGCCTGGGCCGCGGCAGACGCCCGGGCTTGGCGGGCCGCGTCGGCCAGTTGGTCGGCCGCCGCCTCGGCGGCCTGGGCCGCGGCCTGCGCCGCGGGGGAGGCAACCTGCATCCCGTGGGCCGTTTCGGCCGCCTGCCGGGCCAGCGCCCGCGCCTGGTCGGCCAGGCCAGCCGCCTGTCGGGCCTCCTCCGCACCCCGGGTCTGGGTTTCCGGCAACACCCCGCCGGGCTGCTGGGCCGACTGCAGGCCGCGCTGAACCTGCTGGGCCGCATCCTGCGCGAGTTTCGCGGCGCGCCGCGTCTGCGCCAGCATCTCGGCGCTCTCGGCCGACGCCTGGGAACCCGCCAACTGCGTGGCCTGCGCGGCCATCTGGACCGCGCGCTGCGCGTTCTGAAGCGCGCGCTGGGTATCGGCGGCCGCGCCGCGCGCCAACTCGCTGGTCTCCTGCCAGGCCGTGGCGGCAGCCTGCCGGGCCGTGGCGGCTGCTTCCTGCGCCAGGTCGGCGGCCATACCGGCCTCGGCGACCGCCTGTTCCGTCTCGGCGCGGGCCTGTTCGGGCGTCCGCACCGCCTCACCCTCGGCCGCGACGTTGGCCTGCACGCGTTCGGCCGCGCGGGAGGCCAGTTCACTCGACTGCTGCGCCAACCGGGCCGCTTCCTGCGCCTGCTGAGCCGCGCGGCCGGCGCCCACAGCGCCCTGTTGCCGGGCCTGCTGCGCCACCTGCCCGGCGGCCTCCGCAGCTGCCTGGGCGGCCTGGGCAGCGGCCTGCGCCTGGGCCACCGCTGCTGTGGCAGCGGCCTGTCCGGGTTGGCCGGGCTGACCGGGTTGGCCGGACTGACCTGCTGGCGCGGGCTGAACAGCCGTCCGCTCCGCGGCAGGCAGGCCGGCGGACTTCCGAGCCAGGTCGGCCTGCTGCGTCGCGGTCTGAGCGGCCAGTCCGGCAGCCTGGGCCTGCTGGGTGGCCGTCTGGGCCGCCTGCTGCGCGGCTTGCGCCTGTTGGGCCGCGGCCTGGGCCGCAGCCTGCTGGGCCGCCGGTGCGGGCTGGGTGGCGGTCGGTTCGGCGGCCTGACGGGCAACCTGCGCCTGTTGCGCGGCCGCCTCGGCGGCCAGTTGGGCCGCCTGGGCCTGAACGGCCGCGGTCCGGGCCGCCTGCCCGGCGGCTTGCGCGGCCTGCTCGGTAGCCTGGACCCGTTGGGCGACAACCTCCTGCGCGGCCTGCTTGGCCGCCGGCGTCGGCTGGGCTGCCAGCTGGCCCGCGGCCTGCTGGGCCGCCTGCGCCTGTTGGGTGGCAGTCTGCGCAGCCTGCTGGGCGACCTGCGCCTGCTGCGTGGCAGCCTGCGCGGCCCGCTGGGCGGTCTGGGCCTGCTGGGCGGCGGACTGCCCGGCGGCCTGCTGGGCCGCCTGCCCCTCCAGGGCTGCCGCCTGCCGAGCCTCATCCGCCAGACGAACCGCCTCGCGCGCGGTCTCGCCGGCATCGGCGGCCCGATCGGCCGCATCCTGCAGGTGTGCCGCCCGCTCCTCCGCCGGCTGGGCCGCCGCCTCAGCGGCCAGTTGCGCGGCCTCCTGCGCCTGTTCGGCCGCGCGCTCCGCGGCGGCGGCGGCCTCCTGAGACTTGCGGGCCGCGGCGTCGATCCCGGGCGCGTCGGCAGTGGCCGCCGCCTTGTCCGCCTCCGCCGTCCGGGCCGTCGCCTCGGCGGCGCGCTGGCCGGCCGCTTCCGTGGCCGCGGTCGCCTGTGCCACCTGGGCCTCGGCCTTCTGGGTCTGATCCGGCTGCTGGGCCTGCAGGGCCTGCTGGGCGGCCTCGCCCATCTGCTTGGCAGCGGCCTCGACGGCCGCGGCGGCTTCGCCGGCCGTCCGAGCGGCATCCTCGGCCTGCCGCGCCGCAGCCACCTGGACTCCGGCGGCCGCGGCCTGCTGCTGATCCTGCTGGGCCTGCGCGGCGGCCTCCGCCTGCGCGGCGGCCTGGATGGCTTGCTGCGCAGCGGCCTGGGCCTGCTGCGTCGCCGCGTCGGCCTGCTGGGCCGTCGCCATGTGCTCGAAGAGGGCTTCGGCCTTCTCGGCGGCCGCGTGCGCCTGGTCCGCCGCCTCGGCGGCCTCGCCGGCGGCCTGTTCGGCAACCTTCGCCGCGCTCTGGCCGGCCTGTTCGGCCGGCGGCGTCTGCTTGAGCTCCGCCTGCAGGTCCGTTGCGGCCTGGTATGCAGCCGCCATCTGCTGCACCGTCTCACCAAGTTCGTCGTGTGGCAGGGCCGCCGGAACAACCGCCGCACCCGTCGGCTGCGCGGGGTCCGGCTGTGCGGTCGGCGCGGGATCGGCCTGGGCTGCAGCCTGGTCAAGCCCCTGGGCGGCCTGCGCCATGGCCTGGGCCGCCTGCTGCTGGCGTGGCACGGCCTCCTGCGGCTTGCGGGCCTCAAGCTGGTCGGCCGCGTCCCCGGCGAATCGGGCCGCCTGCGCCATGGCATCACGGGCCGCGGCGGGCGGTTGGACCTCGGGCTTCAGCGCCTGGAGTTCCATCATGGCCTGCCCGACCTGATCCTCGGCGCGTTCGGCCGCCTGCGCCAGCCGTTCCTGAAGCCCACCCAGGGTCTGCTCCGGCACCGGCGGCTCGGGCGTCGCGGTCCGGGCCACCGCTTCGCGCGCCAGTACGCCCGCCTGGGCGGCCAGCTTGGTGGCGGCCGTGGCGGCTTCGTTCACCTGTCGCGCCAGATCGGCCGGCGCCAGCGCCGGGGTCTCGGGCGGCGGATCCAGCAGTCCGGCGGTCCGGCGGGCCATGTCCGCCGATGCGACGGCCGTGTCGGCCGCCCGTTCGGCCAGCTCGGCGGCCGCCTCGGCCGCCGGTGCGCGCACCTCGCCGGCATGGTCGGCGGCCTCCCGCGCCTCGGCGGCGGCCAGGCGGGCTTCGCGCAGCGCCTCGATCGCGCCCTCGCGCAGGGCCTCAGCCTGTTCGCGGGCGCGGTCGGCATTCGCCGCCAGACCGGCCGCGGCCTGCTCGGCGAGCCCAGCCGCAGCGGACGCCGCCCGTGCGGCCCGCTCGGCCGCCTGCGCCGCCTGCAGGGCTTCATCGCCGACCTCGGCGAACAGTACTTCGTAGGTCTCCCCCACCTTGGCCAGCGCCGCCAGCGCGGTCTGGGCCTGCGCGGCGGCCGCGCGGGCAGCCTGGGTGGCGGCCTGCGCGCGCGCAGCCGCCTGCGTCAACAGCGGGGCGCGCTCATCCTCGGGCAGGGCCGCCGCGTTGACGGCGAGGTCGCGCGCCTCGCCCGTGAGGTGCTCGGCCTGCTGAATCAATTCGGCGGCCGCCTCGACCTGCGCGCCGATCGCCGCGGCGCGCGGCTCACCTGCGGCGCGGGCCTGTTCCGCGGCTTCGCGTGCACCCGCCAGCGCGCCCTTGGCCTGTTCGGCGGCCGCCGTGGCCATGCGGATGGCCTCATCGAAACGTTCGCGGGCGCGGCGCATCGAGCCGTCCTGCTGCAGCGCGGCGGCAGCCTCGGCCTTGTCGGCCGCGAGCACCACCTGCTGGGCGGCGGCGGCCATCTCCGTGGCGGCGGTGCGCGCGGCATCGGCCAACTGGCCACGCAGGGCGGCCTCACGGGTCTCGACGGTGCGGGCCAAATCGGCCATCTGCCGCTCGGCTTCGGCGCGTTGTTCGGGCTGGGTCAGCTGCTGCGCCAACCCCTTGAGCTGCTCCTGCTCCTGCGCCAGCTGGCGGCTGGCCTCGGCCTGGCCGCGCAGATCCTCGGCCACGGCCGCCAGACCGCGGCGGACCTCGGCCGGATTAGCCGCAACCACCGGAGCCAGGTCGCGCACCAGCCGTTCCTGATCGCGGCGCCAGGCTTCGACCACGCCCGGGTCCTGCGGATCGCGCGCCATGGCATAGGCCAGTTGGCGCTGGCGCTGCGCCAGGTCCTCGATCCGTTCGGCCGCAGCCGCGAGTTCGTCGTGCCGTGTCAGCTCCGGCAGCAGGGCGCGGGTCTTCTCGGCCGCGGCCCGCAAGGCGTTGGCCGCCGCTTCCGTACGCTCCGCGCGCATCGCCATCTCACCCAGCAGGATCTGCTCGGCGGCGCGGCGCGCCGGTTGGACCGCCTCGTCGAGGGTCGCCCGGACCGCCTGTGCGAACGGGTTGAACTGCCCCTGTTCGGCGCGAGCGGCCACCTGACGCAGACCGCGCTCGGCCTGAGCGGCGAGAACCAGCGGACCCTCGCGCAGACGCTGCACGGCCGCCGCAGGCAGGTCGACGTCGGCGCGGGAGAACTCCGGCTTGAGGCCAGCGACCTGGTCGGCGGCCGTGGTCAGGGCGCGCGCGGCGGCTTCGATGGCCTGCAGCGTCTCTTGCCGCGTCTGCTTGCGGTCCTGGGTCTCGAGCTGCTCGGCCTGACGGTCCAGCACGATCTTGATCTCGCGGCTGCGGACCGCGTGCGGACCACCCAGTTCGGCCGGCAGGTTATCCTGCACGACGAGCCAGACGCGCACGTCGCGCACGCCGGTCAGCTCCAACGCCGCCAGATCCAACGCCGCCTCACCGGACCAGCGGCCGGCGCCCGCGGGCGTGAGCGCCAGGGGCTGCTGGTGCTCGTCGCCAGCGGGCTCGAACCGCCAAACCAGGTTGGTGACGGCCAGGCCGATGTCTTCGGTAACGTCGTAGGCCAGCTCGAGCCGGGCGTGAGGCGGCAGCCGGAGGTCTGCGCCGGCCGGCTCGTAGAGACGAATCGTGGGCGGCGCGTCGGGCGAGGCCTGCAGGGGCGCCCAGGCCAGTTGGTTGGTGAAGCCGTAGTCGTCGCGCAGGGCCAGGGCCCACTGCTCGGTGGCGTTGGTGCCCAGCAGGAACTGCCAGCTGCCGCCGCCGCGATCCGGCCGCGGCACGCCCGGCAGGCAGCGCTTGCCCAGGTGCAACAGCGCGTCGGCCGGCCGGTTGAAGCCCGCGCTCAGCGACACCCGCGTGCCGGTCACGCCGGCGATGGCGGACTCGCCCGGGGGCAGCACACGGGTGGGTTGTCGCGTGTAGTCGGGTGGCTCCAACGTAATCGCGCACTGGGTCAGCCCGGGCGGCGGCAGGACCGTGACGCGGTAGGCGCGCGTCAGGGCGGCGCCGTAGCGCGCGCGGTAGCTGAACGACTCGGCCACCGCCGGGAAGCACAGCTCGTAGTCGGCCCCGCGCAGGTCGGCCGCCACGCGGCGCATGCGTTCGGTGCTCTCCTGGCCGGCCCCGTCGCGCCGGCAGCGCAGTTCGGCGGCCCGGTCGCCGCCCGCGGGCACGCGCAGCCGGATGGTCAGCGGCTGTCCGCTGAGGCAGACCACGTCGCCCGGATGCAACGCCAGGTCCATGGCCTGCAGATTGTCGCGCTCGACCTGCGGTGCGACCGCCCGGGTGAACAGCAGCAGGGTCTGGCGCGGCCAGGCCAGCAGCAGGAGGCCGAAAACGCCCGTGGCCAGGAGCGCCGCCGACAGCGCGGGCCGGAGCGTGCGCCCGGCAAACTCCTGGCGGGGCTGCACCCCGCGCACGTCGGCCTCGGCGTCCTGCGCGAGCAGGGCGATGAGCTGCGCCGAGCCCTGCCCGGCAGCCTCGCCGCCCATGTTCAGCAGTTCGATCGCGGAGCTGATGCGCTCTTGCAGTTCGGGGTGGCGGTTCTCGAGCACGCGCGCCATGCGCGTCAGCGTCAGGCGTTGGCGCAGCGGCCGGGCCAGGGCGCGCCAGGCCGTGGCCAGCGCAGCGACCAGGCCGAGACCCGAGAGCGCCCAACGCACGGACCGCGTGGGAATCAGGACCGCCGCGTCGATCGCCATCACCAGCAGCGCGCTGAAGAGGAGCACGGCAAAGGCCGCCAGCAGCCCGCGCAGCCAGAGGATGCGGCGGACGCGCCGCACCATGGCGGTCAGGCGCCGGCGCACCTCGGGCGGCAGTTGGGCCGCGCCGGGCAGGTTGTTCGGGAGCGTATCCGCGTTCATGTCAGGCCTCCACGCTTGCGCAGCAGCCACTCCACGGTGAGCAGACCGACGAGCGCCACAAACCAGAAGGGGCTGTTCCAGAGCGGTTGTTCGACCGTCTCGGACAGCGTGCGCCGGCCGGCGCCAAAGGAGTTCCAGAGCGTATCGGCCTGCTCGGGCGCCACGACGCGGCCGGCGGTCCAACGCGCCATCAGGTCGGGAGTCTCGCGGCTGGCGGCCACGTCGGAGCGTTCCACCGGCCGACGGGCCGTGACGACCAGCAGGATCGTGCGCACCGGTTCAGACTTGCCGCCATCCTCCCGCCGCAGTTCGACCGTGTAGCGCCCGGGTTCGGTCAACTCGGGGAATCCGCCCTCGTAGAGACCGTGCGAACCCTCGCGGTGGGCCAGCGGCACGCGCACCAGCTCGGCTCCATTGCGGAGCAACACGGCCAGCAGGCGGGCGTCGTTCACCGGCTGGAATCCCGGATCGGCGACGCGTCCGAAGACCCGCACCGCCTCGCCGGGCGTGTAGGTCAGCTTGTCGGTCCCCAGCCGCAGGCCGGCGTGACCGGCGCGCAGCTTCTCGCCGACACCCCAGCGCACAACCTGGCCCCAGAATCGGTGGTGGTATGTGTCGCCCACCCGGTAGCGCAGCCGCCAGGTGCGGTCGAAGTTCAGCATCAGCACCTTGCCGCGGCCGTAGTTCTGGGCCACGATCAGGGCGTCGCGGTTGCGTTTGCGCGTCTCGGCCTCGAGCTTGGCCACGGCGTCGGCCACGGTCACACCCGAGAAGTCCTCGGCCGCCTCGTCGGAAGCCACGGCATAGGCCAGCACCTCGGCTCCCGGCTTGGCATCGGCCAGCGGAAAGCGCCAGCGCATCTCCGGCAGTCCGGCCCAGATCGCCTCGCTCTCGGTGACGCTGGTCGATTGCTGCAGGATCGGATGGGCGCGTCCGGCCGGGGTCAGCACCACGCGGAAGGCGTCCTCGGGCGGAATCCAGCAGCCGCCGGTCGCGGCCTCGTAGCGCACCGGCAGCAGTTCCCCCAGCCGCGCGTCAGCGAAGGCATGCGGCATGGCCTGCGGACCGGCGATCACCACCAGCAGGGCGCCACGCTCCGCCACGCAGGCCTGCACCTCGGCGACCACCTCGGGGGTGAGCACGTCGGGACCCACGTCGCCCAGGATGATGACGTCGAACTTGCGCCACTCATCGCGGTCCCGCGGCAGCGCGCCGGCCTCGGCGTCCCCGAAGGCGCGGCCGGCCGAAGCCGGCGGCAGGGACTCGGCCACGGCGACCTGGTCGATCGTGTCGGGATGCAGCAGCACATACTGCAGGTGGATGGACTTGTCCCGGCCGAAGAAGAGGTTGCGCAGGTAGCGGAACTCCCACCGCGGCCGGTCGTCCACCAGCAGCACGTTGGTGCGGTCGTCGCTCACGGCCACGTCGAAGTTCCAGTCGTTGTTGTCCGCAAAGAGCTCCTCGGGCACCGGGTCGATGCGCAGGGTGTAGCCCAGCGCGCCCACGCCGCCGGCGTCGCCCCCGGACGATCCCGCGCGGCCGGCGGAAGCCTCCGCGGCCTGGCCGAATGTGTTGGTGGTCGGCGCGTGGGCGAGCCGCACCTCCTGCTGCCAGTCGGCGCTGGAGACCGCCAGTTCGGTCTGATCCACCGTCTCGCCTCCCAGCATCAGACGCACCGCCAGCTTGCGGCCCATGGCGCCCGTGGCGCGCACCACGGCGCGGGCGCGCACCTGGTCGCCCAGGTAGATCGACTCCGGCACACTGACATCGGCCAGGGAGGCGTCGAACGGCAGGCGCGAGCCGCCCACCAGGATGGTGGAGACGGGCACATCCTGCAGGCCCAGCCGCCGGGCGATCGGATCGACGGCCGTGTCGCCGTTGTGCCGGCCATCGGAGAGCAGCAGCACACCGGCGAGTTGCTCCGAGGGAATCTCCCGGGCCACCGTCTCCAGCGCCGCGGCATAGTCGGTGCCGCTGCGAAAGGCAGCGGCCACCCCGACCGGGGCGCTGTTGGAGGCCAGCAAGCCGCGCCAGTCGCGGCGCACGCGCTCGACGGCGCCGTTGGTCTGTCCCGCGCGGTCGAGGGCCAGCACGCCGACCTGCTCGGCGGGCAGCCGCTGCAGGCTGCGGCCCAGGCGGTACAGCTCGATGTCGTAGCGCTCGGCCAGTCGGTCCAGGAGGGCCTCGTCGGCGGCGCCACGCCGCGTCAGAATCGACTCGGCCAAAACCCAGCGGCTGGTCTGACAGAGGGCGTCAATGGCCTCCCGGCGCGGCGCGGGCAACCGTTCCCAGGCCAGCGTGTCGGCGGCTTCGCGCGCCGGCGCCAGACAGGCGTTCAACTGGTCGACCGCCTCGCCCAGCCGCTCCAGGTGGCGCGGCGCAAGCTGCCGCGCCTGGCTGGCCTGAACCAGCTCGGCGAGGGCCGGCAGCGTGGCGTCGCGCGCCTGACGCTGCAACCGGCCCAGCGGCTCCAGTTGCTCGCGGGCGGCGCCGGCGTCCAGACCGGCGACCAGGCGGTCGACCTGGGTCTGAAGTTCGCGCACCAGGGCCGTGCCCTCGCGCAGGGTGCGCACCAGCGTGGTCGGGGCCTGGTTCGTCGGTGGCGCCGCGCGCATCTGTTCGCTCAGCCTCGCATGCCAAGCCGGCACGCGCTCGAGGGCCGGCACCTGGCGCTCGTCGGCGCCGCACAACCCGGACTGGACGCCCAGGCCAACCTTCTCCGAAAGGGTCCACTGGCGGTCGGTGAAGTGCATCGAGTCGGAGTCGTCCATCAGCACCGCGACGCGCCGCACAATGCGCCGGCCGACGGTCCGCTTGAGCACCGGCTGCAGCAGGATCAGGATCAGCATCACGATCGCCGTGCAGCGCAGCGCCACGAGCGCATAGCCCAGCCGGCGGTCGATCACACGTCGTTCGCGGCCGTACAGCGCCACCGTCAGCTCGACCGCCAGACCGGCAACCAGCCCGGCCAGCCAGAGCGGCCAACGGCTGCCGAGTTCGACGCACCGGCCCAGAAGCTGCAGGCCGCACCAGGCGGCGGTCGCGGCGGTCACGACCCGCGGCACCACCACGCCCCAGCGCGGCAGATCGGCGCGATGGCGCGCGGTCAGACGGCGCACCGCCAGCCACAGCAACAGGCCCCCGACCGCCAGCAACGCCACGACGGCGCCGGGCACCGTCGGCGGCAACAGGTCCGTCCTCACAAAGCTTGAATCAGTCGACACGTGCACTCTCCGATGGACTGCTGCCGCTCCCTTGCGAAGGCGGGCTGGCCGGCTCACCCCGCACACGGGCCAACTCGCGCCGGAACTGCTCGGAGGGTCCGCGCGACTCCTCGAAGGTCACCTCGCCCTCTTCGCCGGTGCGCCGCTGCAGGGCGATCCAGCGGGTCAGGGCTGTTTCCAGGACCAGCAGCACCAGCACGGCCAGGGTCAGCAGGCGCCACAGCTCACGCCCGAAGGCGTTGCCGCGCAGGGCGCGCAGCACGTCCTCGAACGCCCCCGCCACCAGGAAGTCGACGTACTGCCGGATGAAATCGGTCTCATCGAGCCCCAGCGGGTCGAGCAAACTCTCCTGGCTGTCGACCAGCACCGCAAAGGGCACGCTGCCGTCGCGGTCGGTGATGGGGGCCAGGCGCGGGGCCAGCGCAGCCGGCACCTGGGCCCGGTAGAGGCCGGGCGGCAGGCTGCGGTTAACCTGCAAGGTCAGGCTGTCGGCGGCCACGGCGTACTGCGCCTTGATGGGCTGGGCGTCCGGCCCCTTGAGGGTGGTCTCGACGGTCGCGGCGGCGCCGTTCACGCTGCGCCCGCGCGCCGGCGACAGGCGGTCGGCCGGGATGACCTGGCGGGGCAGGTCGGGGGCCTCCCACTCCAGCCGCACCTGGGCCGTGTTGCCACTCTCCTGGTATTCAACGCGCAGATCGTAGCGCCGGCCGCCGACGAGTTCGACGCTGGCCTCGCCGGCCGCCGCCAGCAAGGCCTTACCGTCCAGCCATAGGCGCACGGCGTCGTCGGCGCTGGCGCGGATCCGGTAGGTCGCGGTCCGCGGCGGCAGCAGCGAACCGGTCCACCGCACGCTGAAATTGTCGGCCCGCACGCCGGGTCCGGGGGCGCCGGTGCCCCAGTCGAATGCCACCGTGGGATCGGTGCGCACGAGCGCCGCCCGCCGCATACGTCCGTCCACGAAGTACTCGCCCAGCAGGCCACCGCCGACGCTTTGGCGCTCGGCGGTGCGGTCGCTCAGGTTGAGCGTCAGGCTGCGGGCCGGCCGAGTGTTGAGCGCGACCGCGACGGGCCGGGCCAGGTGGTAGACCAGTTCGTGTACGAAGGGCACGAAGGAGTGGCGGGTCACCAGCGTGCCGGCCGCAGGCTCGAGCGAGAGCGGCAGTTGCACGATCCGGCCGCGGCCGAGGCGCTTCTCGACCACCAGCGGCGATCCGTCGGACAGGCGCACGCCCACCTGCGCCAGCGCGTCATCGTCGGCCAGGCGCCACCATTGCTCGACCGCCGCACCCTCGAGGTCGGAGGCGGCCGCCATGGCGCGCAGGGCCGGGTGGGTCAGCGTGGCCATATCGAGCGTCGGACGGTTGGTGGGCGTGGCCACCTGGAACTCCGCGAGGGTCAGCGGCAGGATGCGCTCGCCCGATGCGCGCCAGCCGTTGTAGAAGGCGGCGTCGGCGCGCCGTCCGAGCGTCAGCAGCAACCCGCCGCCGTCGGCCACAAACGCCCCCAGGTCCTCGGCTGCGGCCAGCGGCAGGCGCGGCACGTCGGCCAGGATCACGACCGCGTAGTCGTCGAAGGCCTGGCGCGTGGCCAGCGCCGTGGCCGGCATGACCACGGGTTCAACCAGCAGGTTGGCTTGGGCGGCCGGCGGTGTGGCCGGTGCGCGCCCGGCGGGCACGTCGGGACGCAGGCGGGCGGCGTCCGGCAGCAGCCCCAGGGCCAGGAAGGCGGCGGGACGTTCGAGCAGACGCGACGAAGCCTCGCCGTCAAGCACCAGCACGCGCAGCCGCTGCAGCACCTGCACGACGCGCACGGCGCGGTCGTCGGCCGGCAGTTCATCGTCCACCTCAAGCGCCGCTTCGACCACCGCGCTGCCGGCCCGGTCAAAGGTCTGCAGGAAGGTGACGGTGCGTGAGACCCCCGGTTCGAGCTGCCCGACGGTGCGGTCCACCTGGGTGCGATCACCCACGCGCAGACGCACGGCGCGCGGGGTGACGGATTCGGTGCCGACGTTGGCTACCGTGACGTCGACCTGCACGGGCCGGTCGGTGCCGATCACCGGCCGCGAGAAGGTGATGCCGCCAATCGCGGCGTTCCGGATCGTGGCCGGCAGGGGCAGGCGCCGCCAGACCACCTGTGGTTTGCTGGGCAGGCGCGCGAAGGCGGCCCGCAGATGGGCCCACGACTCGGGGTCGCCGGTTTCCCACCCGATGCGCTGGCCATCACCGATGACGATGATCTGCTTGGCACCCTGGTACCCCTGCGCCAGTGTGGTGGCGGCCACGGCCAGCGTGTCGAGAGCCGGCATGGTGCCATGCACCGGCAGCGCCTCGCTCAGCAGCCGCAACAGATGGCGGCGGTCCGTGACTGGAACCGGCGCCAGCACGGAAGGCACCGCCCCGCCGACCACGATGCTGAAGGCGATCCCGCGCGGCGCGGCCTGCACGAGCTGTTGGGCCTCATCCAGGGCGCGCTGGAAGTTGGTCTTGCCGCCGACCGTCATCAGCATCGAGGATGACCCGTCGATCACCAGTGCGATATCGCGCTGGCTGGTGCGCCCGAAACGGCGCAGGTTGAGCCAGCGCTCCAACAGCACGCTGCCCACGGCCAGCAGGGCCAGCAGCGCGGCCAGCGCCAGCAGGCGCCGCCGCCAGACCGGGTACGGCGCCAGCGCATAGCTGGCTCCGAGCAGGCCGACCGCCAACATGGCGGCCGGCAGCACCACCATCCAGGGCATGCGCGAACCCGCGGGAATGAACGGCCGCGCCAGGGCCAGCGCCGTGAGGGCCACCAGCAGGCAGCGGCAGGCCATCAGCAGCAGCTCTTCGAGCAACAGCCGCCGCCGGCGGCTGATCATCGAACGCAGCAGGAACTGCATGGCGCCCCACGGCTCCACCCGCGCCTGCCGACGGTTCAGCAGGTGGATGAGAATGGGCACTGCCACGGCTGCCAGTCCGAGCAGCAGCCAACTGTTGAGAAACAGCATCGTTGATGTCCTTGTCCCTGAGCGCCGGCCCGCCGCCGGATCAGTGCGCGCCGGCCCGCCGTTGCGCCAGGTAATCGGCCAGGGCGCGATCGAACGGGATCCGGGTGTTCATCGGGACATAGTCGACCTTCATCTGCCCGCATCCGGACTCGATCGTGTGGAGGAAGCGCCGGACCGTATCAAGGTAACTGGCCCGGATCGTGTGCGGGTCGACGGCCTGGTGCGCGCCGCTGCGCTCCAGGTCCTGGAAGTGGGTGAAGCCTTCAAACGGGAAGCGCAGCTCCTCCTCGGCCATGATATGGAACAGCAGCACTTCGTGGCGCCGGTGGCGGAAGTGGTGCAGGGCGTTGAGGATCGCGTCGGCATCGTCAAACAGGTCGCTCAGGATGATCAACAGGCCGCGCCGCGGCACGCGTTCGGCGATGTCGTGAAAGATCGGGCCCAGGGCCGTTTCGCCTCCCGGCGCGGTGCGCTCGATCTCCTCGAGGATCAGGCGCACCTGGCTGGCGCGGCAGCGCGCCGGCTGGTAGGCGCGCCGGCGCGTGTCGAAGGTCAACAGGCCGACCGCGTCCTGCTGGTTCACCAGCAGGTAGGTCAGGACCGCCGCCAGGTGCTGGGCATAGGCGAACTTGGTGAGCCGCCGGCCGTCCAGCTCGGCGGCCTGGCTGCCGGCATAGGCCATCGAGCCCGAGGCGTCCAGCAGCACCGTCGCGCGCAGGTTGGTCTCCTCGACGTACTGCTTGATGTAGTAGCGGTCCTTGCGCGCCAGCACGCGCCAGTCGAGGTTGCGCAGGTCATCGCCGGGCACATACTGGCGGTGCTCCGCGAACTCGACCGAGAACCCCTTGTGCGGGCTGCGGTGTCTGCCGGAGACAAACCCCTCCACCACGCCGCGGGCGATCAGTTCCATCCGCCCGAGGGTTGCCAGGGTCTTGCCCGGCAATAGCCGCATGTAGGTGGGTGCGCTCATCAAACATTCAGCGACTCGGACGGGCGCAGGCGTTCGATCAGTTTCGTGATGATCTGGTCGCTGGTGATGCCGGCGGCCTCCGCGTTGAAGGTCGTGATCACGCGGTGGCGCAGCACGGGGAGCGCCACGGCGGCGATGTCGGCGGTGGTGGCGTGGTAGCGCCCTTCGAGCACGGCGCGCGCCTTGG
>CAZZCT010000114.1:0-16461 GCA_964652365.1 uncultured Lentisphaerales bacterium | reverse complement strand
GGTGGCCTATGGCCGAGCAAGCACTTCCCGACGACTTCAGAGAGTTCTTGAGGTTGTTGAACGACGCTGATGTGCGTTATCTGCTCATCGGCGGCTATGCCGTGGGGTATCACGGCTACCCAAGGGCAACCGCCGATATGGACATCTGGGTGGCGATCTCCCCCGACAATGCGGCGAAGCTGGTCGACGTCTTTCACGGCTTCGGGATGGAGGATTCCAGTCTGACTCCCGCGCTCTTCCAGGAGCGAGGCAAGATTGTCCGCATGGGCGTGCCGCCCATGCGAATTGAGGTCCTTAACGAGATCGACGGCGTGTCTTTCGACGATTGCTACGCGGCACGCGTTATGACCGAGATTGACGGACAGAGAGTCACCCTGATCTCACGCAGATACCTCCGGCTCAACAAGCGCGCATCCGGTCGACACAAGGATCTTGATGACTTGGAACATCTCCCGGAAGACTGACGGGCGAACAAGGGCGTCGAGCGTTAGAAGTCATTCCGCGCGCGGAATGAGTTGCAGTTCATGCCGAGCGTCCGGCGGACGACTGCGGTGAACGCTTGCGTACAGCCCACTCTCAGGAACCCAGCCGTTCCAGCACCGCGCGTAGGTCCGACGGCAACGGGCAGTCGATACTCCGGGACGTCCCGTCGGCCGGATCCGCAAAGACCACCCGGCAGGCGTGCAGGAACTGGCGCGTGAGCCAGTCCAGGATCGGGCCGCCATAGAGGCGGTCCCCAGCCAGAGGCAAGCCCGCCAGCGCCAGCTGGCAGCGAATCTGGTGTGTCACACCGGTTAGGATGGTCACCTCCAGCAGGGTGAAGCCGCCGTGCCGCGCCAACGGCTCAAAAGCCGTCACGGCCCGCATGGCCCGATCCGGACTGCGCAGGGAGTTCGCATCCACCATCCGGCCGCGCTGGCCAGGCTGGTGCGCCAACAGGTGCGTGAGTTCGCCCCCGCGGGTCACCCCACCGGCCACGAGCGCCAGGTAGGTCTTGGCCACCTGGTGGGCCGTGAACTGGGCGCGCAGGCAGGCATAGGCCGCGGTGTGACGGGCGGCGAGCACCAGTCCCGAGGTGTCGGTATCCAGCCGGTGGAGGATGCCGCCCATCAGCGGGGGTTCGCCCAGGCGGGCAATCTCGGGGTACCGAGCCACCAGGGCGCTGGCCAGGGTCTCGCGCTCACGCGGGTGCAGGGGATGGGTCGGCAGACCGGCCGGCTTGTCGCAGGCGACCCAGTCGGCGGTCTCCGCAAGCACCTGCAGTTGCAGATCGGGATTCGGCTGGATACGGTAGTCCTCGATCTCAAGCAGGTCGCGGCCCGCGACGTGGTCGTCGACCTCGATCTTGGCCCCCTTGCTGGTGGTCCGCCCGTTGCGGCAGACGCGGCCGTCGGCAATCGCGGCCTGGATCTCGGCGCGCGAGCAGGTCGGCAGGTGGCGCAGCACGAACAGGTCCAGCCGCTGTCCGGCAGAGGGGGGCGGTACACCCAGGCTGAAACTCGGGATCATCGGGCCGCACCTGGGGACGCACCGACTTCCATACGGATGTGGTGCAGCAGGACGCGGGTGGCGCCGGAATCCGCCTCCGCCGACTCAACCCGGTAGACCCCTGTCGCCCCGAGACGCGCGGGGTCATCCGGCGGGCGCAGCCATTCGAGTGTGTTGGTGATCACGCCGTGCCGGCCGAAGACCAGTTGCGCCGCCGCACCGCCCCAGGGCGCCCGCACCTGCAGCGCGCAACGCGCGCCTGGGGTGGCGACTGACCCGGTCAGGCGCAGTCGCACCGTCTGCCCGGGCAGCGGCACGGGGCCGACCCAGGCGCTGCCGGGAGCGCACCATTGGCCCGCCGGACGCCCACCATCGGAAGGCACCACCCGCCCATCCCATTCGCCCCGCAGCGCCAAACGTCCGCCGTCCAGCGTCTTGTCCAACACGGGAGGGGCGTCGGCCCGCGCCGGTTCAGGCGCCAGAACCGTGGCCTGCATACGCCACGTCTCCGCCGACGCGAGCCGATCGCGCCGGCTGACGAGACGGGGCAGCGCCATGGCCACGCGCTGGCGGGGCACGAGGCGGAGGCCCAGTTCAAGGCCGGGTGGCGCGTAACTCGTCAGCCAGGCCACGGCCACGCCCGAGGTCTGCTGCGCGACCGACCAGGCCACCAGCGCGTCCCAGTCGGCGGCGCGGTTGGCGCCCAGCGCGCGCACACCGGGCTCGAACGCCAGGGGCACGCTGTGGGGGTAGTAGTCGCACAGCACCAGGCGGTCCTGCAAGGCCGCCGCAAGTTGGCCGGCGACCCCGTCCGCGCCGAGCTCTTCGCGGAGCGTGTAGGCCTGCGGGACGCGCAGCGGCAGCCACAGGCAGGCGGCGGCGACGGCCGCCGCCGCGGCTATTCGCCAGCGGCCGGCGCGCAGCGCGACAACGCCGGCGGCCAGGGTCGCCAGCGCCACCGGCAGGACCGCCAGCAGCAACGGGCAGAGTCTGCGCAGGCTCCAGAAGCCGACCGGCTCAAAACCCTTGAGGGCCAGGTAGAACGGCGCTACGGCCATCACGCCGCACGCCAGCAGCCGCGAGCGCAGGGTGCCCCGTAATGCGGCCGCGAACAGCGCGCCCGCCAGCAGCAGGCCAAAGGGCCATCCCACGACGCCGATCCAGGACTGCGCCCCCTTCTGAACCCAGGCGCCGCGACTCCACAGCGTGCTCAGGAGCAGACCGGGAAGCAAGGCCGCCAGCGGCAAGGCCAGCCGCACCCATCCGCCGTCGCGCGACGCCAGTCCCAGCAGCCAGGTCCGGCCGCGGCGTCCCGCCCCCGATGCCGCCAACAGGCCCACCCCGAGGATGGCCGAGATTGCATACGCCGCGCCCAAGATCGGCTGCGCCCGCACCATGGCCACCTGCCGCTGAAGACCGAAGCCTCCGTACGGTTGCGCCACCGCCAGCGTGAAGCAGACCAGCGGCACCAGTCCCATAGCGAAGGCGCCGGCCACGCGCAGAGAAATCAGCGCACCCCTTCGCCCGGTTGCAGCCGGCACCATCACGCCCAAGGCGGCCAGGCCTGCCGCTGGCAGGGCCAGCGGCAGCAGCGCCGGATGGAAGGAGACGGCCAGGCCGCACGCCAGGGCCTCGACCGCCGCCAGCCGTCCCCCCGGCAGGGCGGCGTGCGCCAGCGCCAGGGCCACCAGGACGCCACCCGCGGCCTCGGCGAAGTAGCCGCGCAAGGTCCAACCGGCCAGCGGCGACCCCAGACAGAGGGCGATCGCCAGCACCCCTCCCGCCCAGCCGGCCCGCGCGATACCGACGCCCATCAGAGCCGCGGCCGCCAGCCAGCCCAGCAGCGGCATGAAGAGATCGGCCGCCGATGGCTGCCCCGCGATCTCGGCCAGGCCCGCCGCGGCCAGCGGCAGGGTCGGGTAAAAGTAAGGTTGCGTGGCGCACGTGTCGACCGATCGAAGTTGAAAGGATCGGTCGCGCGTGGCGCGGATCTCATCCCGGTCGCTCAACAGGACGCCGCGGCGCAGCGCGCGTGGCACCGCCGCCAGAACGCGATCGGTCGCGTGAAACCCGCGGCCGTCCATGAACGCCCGCGTCATCAGCCGGTAGGCCGAGCAGTCCAAGCCTTGAAACACGTGTTGATGGGGCCGGAACAGGCCCCAGCCGGTGAGCGCCAGACCTGCCAGCAGGATCCAGCGGGCCGTCCGCCCGCTCGTCGGTGCGGCCAGGGCCGCCCGCAGGCACCCCCCCGCCAGGACGCCGGCTGTTGCGAGCGTGGCGGTCAGGATCACGATCGACCAGACTGCGACGTCCGTGTTCATTGGCCACTCCTGCCCGAATCCGGGTCATGGCCGCCGGTGCCGGACGCGCCGCGCCGGCACCGATGCCAGCAGGCCGCCAGCGCAAACCGGCCGCACTCGGCGACGCTCCACCAGCCGGCGTCCGCCAGCGGCGACTGCCGGCCGTGCTGCCAGGCCGACCAGCCCAGGTGGGCAGCATGGCCGCAAAGCCGTCGCCAGACCCAGCCCGCCGCGGCCTGGAAGTCGGCCGTGGCATACTGTCGGTGGACCTCATTGGCGGCGCACAGCGACCGGAGCCACTGTTCGGCGGCGCGCAACTCGGCCAGGCTGCCGGGACGCTCGCCGTGACCGACGCGCCGGTGGAACTCGAGCCCGGCGGCGTCCGGTGTCAGGCCCAGCGGCGCCAGCAGGCGCGCCTGGATCGCGCGGGTCTGCGCCGCCATGGCGTCGCCCGCGAGCCGGGTGACACTCTGTGGGTGTGTTCGCAGCCGCACCAGCGGCGCCGGCAGGTTGTCCAGCGGCGCGATCCGCGCCACGCGGGTCCACAAGTCGTAGTCCTCGGTCTGGGCGCAGGCCGAATCATAGCGCAGGCCGTGGCGCGCCAACAGGTCGCGCCGGAGCAGGACGGTTGGATGGAACAGCGGATTGTCGAACAGCAGCATCGCACCCACCACGCCCGCGCCGCCGGGCTGACGCACCACCACCGGCGGGTCCCCGCCGAACAGCCGCACCCAACTGCCGCAGCCGGCGAGTTCCGGGCGCGCGGCCAGCCAGTCGACCTGGCGGTGCAGCCGGTTGCGGACGCTGAGGTCGTCGGCATCGGCCCGTGCGATGTAGCGCCCCTGGGCCACATCCAGACCCCGGTTCAGGGCGGCGGCCACCCCCGCCGGGTGGGGCTGCCGCAGGATCCGCAGGCGGGCATCCCGGAACGCCGCCAGCCGGGCGGCAGTCGTGTCGGTCGAGCCGTCGTCGATCACCAGCAGCTCGAGATCGGCCAGGCTCTGTGCCAGCAGGCTGCGCACGGCCCCGTCAATCCAGGGGGCCGCGTTCCGCGCTGGCAAGATGACGCTTACGACCGGCATGGCAGCTCCAGCACCTCGCGGAAAATGGCGTCGTGGCGCACCAGCCAGGGCGTTACGTCGAAGCGCGCCAGCGCCTGGCGGCGGGCCCCGGCCGCGTAACCGGCCAGGTCGCGGACCACGGTCTGCACCGCCGCGGCCAGCGCCAACGGATCCGGCCAGTGGTCCTGCTCCCAGTCCAAGGGGCCGGGCACACCGATGCCGGCCTCCGCGCCGACCAGTTCGGGCAGGCCGCCCGTGGCCGAGTAGACCACCGGCAGCCCGCAGGCCATGGCTTCGACCACCAGGCGCGGACACGGGTCGTTGTACTTGGTATGCAGCAGCAGGTGGCCCGCGCGCAGCACGTCGGCCGCTTGGCTCTGGGTATAGGGGCCGATCCAGTCGACCGAGGCCTCCACACCCCGCGCGCGGGCCCAACCCCGCGCCTCGGCCCCGGCCGCGGCCACATCGCGCCGCCACGCCAGGCGACCGGCCACGCGCAGCCGCGCGTCCACGCCTTGGGCGCGCAACGCCGCCACGCAGGCCAGGGCGGTTTCGACGCGGCTGGCGCTGCCGTGGCTGCCGGCCAGCACCAGGATCAGGGGGCGGACCGGCAGCGGCACAGCGGCCGGCGTGAAGACGGACGTGGCGACCGGGTTGTAGAGCACCTCCGCGCCACCGGCTGGGGGGCCCAGGAAACGGTCGGCGCTCAGCCGCGAGAACACGCTCTGGTAGATCACGTGGTCGGCCGCCCGCAACACGGCCGCACCCGTATGGTTGAAGGCCTGCCAGCCGGGGCCGAACCAGCCGGGATAGGCCACGCCATTCTGATTCAACACGATGCGCAGACCCCGTCGCCGCGCGCATCGCACGACCCAACCGACCTGCGGCGGCAGCGCGCTGGAAACGAGATAGAGAATATTCGCCTCGGCCCCGGCATCGGGGAACCGGACCGCCAGGTCCTGGCACTTGATGATCCCGCCGGAAGCCGGTTCGTCGCGTCCCGGCACAGGCTGCGGGCCATACCAGACCCGCGCCGTGCCGCGGGCCGGACGCCCGGCGCGCCGGCTCTCACGCCAGCCCGCCCGGCACCAGCCGGCAGCGAGGAAAAGGCGATCCGCCAAGGTCAAGGACATGGGAGCCCTCCCCGGTCAAGCACCTCGCGGAGAAAGTCCGCGTGCTGGCCAGCCACCACCGGCGTGGCGTAATGCCGGGCCACCACGTCGCGCGCCGCCTGCGACGCCCACGGCCAGTCAAAGGCTCCCTCGATCGTGGCGCGCAGCGCGGCGCGCCAGGCCGCGTGGTCGGGGCAGATGCGCACGCTGAGCCCGTCGGTCACGCGGGCCACCACGTCGAGATAGCTCGGCTGCGGACTGCAGCACACCGGCCGGCCACATGCCAGGGCCAGGGTGATCTTCCACTCGGTGTGTCCCTGATTGTACGTGTTATCGAGGAAGCGGGGGGAGATCGCGAGCCCGCCCCGAAGATAGATCGTGAACAGTTGCGGCACGGACTGGAACGGCAACACCTGGGTCTCCACGCACGAACGCAGGCGGGCGAAGCGCGCGCGCAGATCCGCGGTCCAGCGGGCCTGGGCCGCCGCCAGGTCGCCAGTCACGAGCACGAGTCGCACCCGGCCGGCGAACTCGATCAGGACCTGATCGATGAGCAGCAGATCAAAGGCCTTGTGGGCTTCGCCGCTCCAGAGCAGGTCGAGTTTGGAATTCGGCGCGGGCGGCGGCGCGGCAGCCGGAACATCGTCGAGATCGACGTTGTCGGGGATCCACCGGACATTCGGGTTGAACGCCCGGGCCTGCGCGGCGATCCAGGATGAATCGGCGATGAGCGCGTCCGACAACCGCGCCATCTCGATGGCCGCGGCACGTTGTGATTCGGTCGGCGCGAGGCCGGCGCAGGGAAACTCGCCGGCGGGTGGCGTGAAGTAGTCGACATTTGCATCGAACACGATCCGCGCGCCGTGGGCCCGCGCCCGGCGCGCCAGGCACGCGGATTCAGCGCCCATGGACTTGAGGAAGACCAGCGCCTGGTAGGTGCGGGCGCGCCACGGACGGTACAGCTCGTAGTGCAGCCCGTGCCCGGACGCGTGGCGGTTCACCCAGGCGGCAATCGAGCCGAAGCGCATCCGGGCGACCGCGGATTGCGGGTACTGCCCGCAGCACCATTCCCGCGGCCCGCAGCGTCCCCGCGCCACGGCCCGCAGCGAGGGGATGCGCCCGTCGATCACGAAGCCCACGCGCTGCCGGGCGGTCGTCATGTCCCGGCACCTGCTGGCAGCGCGTCCGCGGAAAAGAACGCGCGCGCATCGATGCTCACGCGCGCGCCGCGCTGGTACTTCTCGATCTTCCACGGGGAGGCGCGCTCGACGCCGCGCACGCGCCGCCAGAGCGCGCGCAACTGGTCCAGCGGTCCGCCCTGCTGGCGCTCGGTGATATTGCGGCGGGCGGCCGGCGAAGCTTCGGTCGCCCGGCTGCTGCGCGCCACGAAACAGGTGTGAAGGCAGCGGAAATCCGCGTCGTCCCAGTCGAACTGCCGGTGCAGTTCCAGTCGGCGGCCGGCATCATAGCCGGCGAGGAAACAGGGTGTGCCGCCGTTGAGCCGGTGACTGGCGCGGCCGCCCCACCGGGACACGGCGGCAAAGTTGTACAGCTTGGTCATGCTCCGGCACGGCGGCGCCAGGTAGCCGCTGGCGCGGCCGGCCGCCTCGTCGACTTCATCGCAGTTGAGCACGTTTCCGAAGAGCTGCCACCACGCATCGTACGCGCCCGCCAGCAACCGCGGCCGCAGCCGCGCCAGCCCGCGCGGATCGTAGATCTCATCGCCGTCGATCCCGAAGACCCAGGTGGGCGTGTTGACGTAGGGCTGCAGCATCGCGTGCGACGCGCGCGGGTCGCGCAACCGGTTCAGGCGCAGGTGCGGCAACTCGGCCGCCAACCCCTGCAGGATGGACCAGGTGCGGTCGCGCGAACCATTGTCCGACGCGAGGATCACGTCGCAGAAGGCCGCGGCGTTCCGGACCGCGCGGGCCACGAAACGATCCTCGTCCCGCACCAGGACGCTTCCCACAATCTGACGTTGCACGCCCCCCGATGGCATCTCAAGCCTCCGTCGCCAGCTGCTGGATCACGCGCAGATAGGACACACACATCTCCAGGCCCGAGGGCATCTGCGCCAGGACAGCGGCGCGCAGCGCGTCGTAACGCGCGCGCGCCAGCTCGAGCGCCGCCACGGGATCCTGGCGGAACCCGATCCCGTAACGCAGCCCGGCCTCGACAATCCCGCCGCCATCCTCGTGGTAGACCAGCGGCAGTCCGCACTGCGCGCCCTCGACGTGGTGCATGCCGCACGGCTCCCACCGGCTGGCGGTCAGGTAGACGTGGCACTGCCGCAGCAGGTTCCCCAGCGCGGCGCCGCCTTGCGGCGCAAAGGTGCGGGCGGCGCGCCAGCGCTGGTCGGCTGGCCAGCGCCCGATGACCCACAGCTCGGCGTCGGCCAGGCGCCCCGCGGCGATGGCGGCATCGACCTCGCCGTAGACCGCAAACCCCTTCAGGGGATTGTCTGACCAGTGGTGTGTGACGATCCGCAGGGGCTGACCGGGCCGGTAGCGCGCGCCGTGCAGCGGATGGAAGCAACGCGGGTCCGCGCCGTTGTAGATCACGTCGTGGGGGCGCCGCACATCGAACCAGCGCGCCGCGAAGTAGTCGCGCAACCAGGCCGAGATGAACACGGTGCGATCCGCGATCCGGTTGGCCTGCTGCAGCGCGGCGTCCATGAAGTGCGTGTCCTTGCGCTGGTCGCACTCGTTCACGCGGTGCAGCACGCGCGCGGCCGGATTGGCCGCGCGATGGCGGGCGATCGCCTCCAGCCCGAAGGCCTTGTGCTGGAGGTCCTCGCGCGGATCGATCAGGACGATGACGCTGACCGGACGCGCCAGATCGTACCGGACTTCCCAGCCCTGCGACTCCAGAAGAGCGGCCATCTGGCCAACAAAGGCGCTGGCCCCACCCCACGGCCCGGCCACCGGGCGCATGTTGAAGGCCACGCGGCCGACCGGACCGGCGCGGCCGAGTCGCCACAGCACGCGGTTTCGCGCACGGATCCAGTTCATGGACGTCCTCCCATGGCCGGAGCGGGCGCACCGCGGCGGACGGCGCAGGCGGGCGCCAGTTCGCGGCAGAGCGCCAGCAGGATGGCGGCGAAAGCCTCCATGGTGGCCTCGCGGCGCACCCAGGCCTCGCCGCGCGCCGCCAGGGCGCAGGCGTCGGCCGGACGGGCCAGCAGCTCGGACACGCCCGCCGCCAGAGCCGGCGCGTCGCCGGGCGGAACCAACCGCACACGGTCGCCATCGCGCAACGCCGCGGGTGCCCAGAGACCGCGGGTTCGCGTCAGCACGACCGGCGCACCGCAGGCCATGGCCTGCAGCGTCACGCTCTGGCCGGCAGGTTGCAGCGAGTCCAGCAGGGGCACCACGACGCAGGCCGCCGCGCGGTAATGCTGCCGCACCACGGCATCGGAGAGCAGCGCGCCGTGCCAGTCGCCGCGCACGACGCGGACGTTGGCCGGCAGTCGCGCCGGCAGCGGCCGGCGCGTGATCAGCACCACCTCGCGCGCGATCGCCGGGGCGGCGGCCAGCAGGGTCTCGAAATCGCGCCGGCCGTCGTTGCCGATGGCCAGGACCGGCCCATCGGCGGCGCGCGCGCCCCCGGGGTCGGGCCGCCAGAACGCCGTGTCCACGCCGAACTGAATCACGCGCACGCGCGCGGCGATGCCGGGAATGCGGGCCAGCAGCGGGGCCTGTTCGCTCTCGCCCAGCAGCACCGTCCGGGTCTGCCGCAGCAGCACGCCGGCGGTGCGCCGGCGCCAACCGGTCAGCGGCTGGTTCAGCAACCCGCAGTGGATCCCGACCAGTGGCGCGCGCAGCCGGCCGCAGCAGCGCCACCAGGCCAATCCGAACGCCAGCGCGGTGCTGGTGGCGACGACCACCTGGCTACCCTGCAGCGCGCCCAGCAGGCGGCGGGTGCCGGCCAGGGCGGCGCCGCTCACGCGCGGCGGCAGCACGCCCGCGCGCTGCAGCCAGTCGGCAGGTCGCCAGGCCAGGCCGGTGGCGGCGTCAAGGTCGACGTCATGCAGACGCACCTCGAGACCCGTCCGCTCCAGTTCGGCCGCCCCGTAGTAGAAATCCGACGCCACCGTGCCATCCCGCACGCCGGGAGCACGGTCCGAGCGACCTCCGCCGTAGACGAACGAGATCATAGCCGCAACATTCGCGAACCGGGCAGTAACGTGCGTTGGATCCCCAGCAGCCGTTTGGTGCGCATCACCACGGCATGCAGCGCGTCACCCGCGATGCGCCGGACCCGACGGAGCCACCGTGCCCGACCGGGCGGCGTCAGCCGCGTCAGGCCGCCGATGCTCAGACAGAAGGCCCGACTGGGCGCGGCCGCCCACGGGCAACCCGGGCGACGCCGACGAATCACCTGGCAGGGTCCGGCCACGCCCAGCCGCGCCAGCAGGCTCAGCGGCAACCGGTAATGCGCCGCCCGTCGCAACCACGTCTCCAACGCACCGATCGGACGGCACCCCAGCGCCGCCAGCGCCTGGCGCCCCTCGCGCAGGTAGATCTCCAGACTGGCAGTCTTCTGGCCCGGACGATACCGGAACCCGCCCAGCGGCGCATCCACGCCGAAGAGCTCGGCGTGTCGGGCAAAGCGCAACCACAGTTCGAAGTCGCCCGCGGCGCTCAGCGCCGCATCAACCCGCCCGCCCGCGCGTTCCCAGAGCGAGCGCCGCCAGAACGTCGACTCCTGCTGGATGCTGTCCTCCGTGTACCAGGGCGCGCCGCTCAGGTACCCGCCGCGCAGGATCATCGACCGGTCGAAGCCGCCCCGCAGGTTGCAGTGCAGGCAGAGTCCGTCGCGGTCCCACACCATTGGATTACAGGACGAAACCCACTCGACGTGCGGCAGGGTCCGGAACACGTCGCCCACCAAGCGCAGGGCCCACGGCGCATAGAGATCGTCGGCGTTCAGCCAGGCCATGATCTCGCCGGTGGCGCGCGCGAAGCCCTTGTTGATGGCGTCATACATGCCGTGGTCCGGCTCGCTTACCCACCAAGTCAGCCGGTCGGCATAGCGCCGGATCACCTCGACCGTGCCGTCGGTTGAACCGCCATCCACGACGATATACTCGAGGTTGGGATAGTCGCAGGCCAGTACGGAGCGAATCGTGGCTTCGACGTACGCGACCATGTTGAAGCACGGCGTGACCACCGTGATACGTGGCCAGGGCGGCGGCGCGTCGACGGCCAGCACCACTGGGGCGGGTGGCGCCGCGCGCCGCGGCGGGCGGCGCGCGGCCTCCTGGAGTGCCGCGGGATCAACCGGGTAGCCGCAGGTTTGCAGCATCGCGGCGTTGGTCTCCAGGAAAGCAGCCAAGACCTCCGGCGGCATCTCGTCGCGGTAACAGCCGGCCTGCCCGCGCCGGAAGAACAGCGTCTGCGGGTCGCTGCGCCAATGGCGTGCATCGGCCCAACCCGTGGTGCGCTCGCGCGCCTGCAGATTGCGGAACGAGCACTGCTCGATCACGCGTGCCAGAAAGGCGTCGTCGCGCGGCTGCGCGACAAACGCGCAGACGCGCCGGAGCTGCGGCAGGGCGTCCGCGACCAGATCCTCGTACCGGACCGTCAGGATCTCCGCTCCATGGGGATTGGCCAGCCAGGCGCCGACGTGGGTGTGCCAGGCCTCGTAGGGAAATCCCGCCGCATACCAGCCGTCGCGCGCCAGCGTGGCAAAGTCGGGCGGGCCCTCGGGCCGCATGTGCCGCAGGTAATGGTAGAGCGAGACCACCGCGTCGCGCCCGTCGCGAAGCAGGTAGATGACGCGCCGGAAGTCGGGCCGCGGCAGGCTGTGCGACTTGAATACCATCGGTGTCTGGTAGCGCCGGTAACTCGTCGCGCGGTGCAGATCGGGCACCAGTTCCTCGACCAGGGCATCCGACGCCAGACGGGCGTCGAGTCCGCAGCAGATGCCCGCCAACAGATTCTGCATCCACGTGTGCCCGGACCTGGGGAATCCCACGAGGAAAACATCCCGCGGGTCGAAGGCGCCCACGGGCGTGCGGCCGGCGTCCGGAGACGGCGTCAGCGATCCGGCGTCGGGGGTCATGCCGACTGCTCCCCGGATGTCCACTGCAGGATCGGCCGGACGATGCCGGGGCGGTTGTTGGCCCGCGCGGGCGAATCCTCCGGCGCGGTGTCGGCCACGACCACGGACAGCACCGCGTCCTGGCTGACCACGGGCTGGACGTTGGGCACGCCGCCGCGCAGGGAGACGACGTAGCTGCCGGGCGCCAACAGCCCCGCGGGCACGCGGCAACGGCTGCGGAAACTTCCGGCCCGGCACGGCCGCGCCGCGGGGTCGCTGTCGCTGCTGAAGCTGCTGAAGACCGACGTGCCCTCGGCAGTCGTCAGCACAAACCCGATCCGCATTCCGGCCAGGGGTTGCCGCACGCAGTACTCGATCTCGATGTCGAACGGCTGGTCCGCCCGCTGGTTGGACGAGATCCGTCCTTCGGCGGAGCGGACCCGCACCGCCAGAACCCGCAGTTCGCCGGCCGCCGAGGAGCACAGGCCGCCATCCCAGCGGGCCTCATCCGTGGCGATCACGGTCTCGGCGAGATAGCGCGACACGACGTTCGCGGGGGTGTCGTCCATCACCAACTGGCCGTCCGAGATCCACAGGCAGCGCGAACACAGCCGCCGCACGGCCACCAGGTTGTGGCTGACGAAGAGGATCGTGCGTCCGCCGCCGCCGATCGTCTCCATGGCGCCGAGACACTTGCGCTGGAAACGGGCGTCGCCCACGGCCAGCACCTCGTCGATCATCAGGATCTCGGCATCCAGGTGCGCTGCGACCGCGAAGGCCAACCGCACCCGCATGCCGCTCGAGTAGCGCTTGACGGGCGTGTCGAGGAACTCGCCGATCTCGGCGAACGCCACGATTTCGTCGAACTTGCGGTCGATCTCAGCCTTGCGCATGCCGAGAATGGCGCCGTTCATGTAGACATTCTCGCGGCCGGTCAGGTCCTGATGGAAGCCGGTGCCGACCTCGAGCAGCGAACCGATCCGGCCGCGCAGCAGCACCTCGCCGGCCGTCGGCCCCGTGATGCGGCAAAGGATTTTCAGCAGGGTCGACTTGCCGGCGCCATTGGCTCCGACCACGCCCACCGCCTCTCCCGGCCGGATGTCGAACGAGACATCACGCAGGGCCCAGAAGACGTCGCCATGCTGCTGTGCCAGCCGTGCCTGACTCTCAACCTGGTCGATCCGCGCCATGTTCCGGAACGGGTCGCGCCGGTTCATCCGGTGCCACCAGTAGGCGGCTTCGTCGTGCAGCGTGTGGCGGCCGATCTGGCCCAGCCGGTAGCGCTTGGACAGGTGGCTGACGTGGATGGCGGAAGTGTCGGACATGGCTCGAACGAACGGACGGGATTCAGATGTTGTCGACGAAGTTGCGTTGCACGCGGTTGAATACCAGAATGCCGCTCAGACACAGCAGCGTCGCGGAACAGGCCCCGATGATCACCATCCCCGCATCAATGCTGCTGCGGCCCAGCAGCACCTGGCGCCCGGCCTCGACAATGGGCGTCATGGGGTTCAGACTCCAGATCCAGCGCGTGGTGGCGCGAACATAGCTGGCGGGATAGACCACGGGCGTGGCATACATCCACAGCTGGGTCAGGAAGGGCACGGCAAACTGCAGATCTCGGTACTTGGCGGTCAGCGCGGAGATCCAGAGGCCCGAACCCAGGCCCACCATGGCGCACTCCAGCACGAGCAGCGGCAGAGCCAGGATCCCCCACGACGGTAAGAGCGGCATGACGCCATCCCAGACGTAGTAGAGGTGCGCGCAGCCGTAGATCGCCAGGCTGAGCAGCAGGCGCGCCAGGTTCGTGATCACCGAGGCGCACGGCATGAGCAAGCGCGGGAAGTAGACCTTGCCGAAGAGGTAGGCGTTGTTGGTCAGGGTCCCCGACGACGTCGTCATGCAACCCTGGAAGTAGTTCCAGAACACGGTGCCGCTCAGGTAGAACAGAAAGCGCGGCAGATCGTCGGTGCGGACCTGCGCCACGCGTCCGAACACGACGGTGAAGACCAAGGTCGTGAGCAGGGGGGTGATGATGAACCAGACCGGCCCCAGGATCGTCTGCTTGTAGACCACGGTGAAATCGCGGCGGGCAATGAACCAGAGCAATTCCCGGTAGGCGACGATCTCCTCCCAGGGAATATGCCACCACGACTCGAGCGGTCGGATGCGGGTAACGGTATTGGCGTTGTTATCCATGCGTCTTTCGGAGGCGGCCGGCGCGGAGCGCACCGCCCGCCCGCGGCGGAAGCGCCCGTGCCGGCGTCAGGTCTGGCTGCACCCGGCGGCGGGGGACGGGGTCGCGGGCGTGCGGTACTGTGTGCTCTGGAACTCCGGGTGGTCGCTGCGCACGAAGACCATGTCCATCTGCCACAGGGCGTGGTCGCCAGGCCGGCGCAGCACCTCGTACAGATCGATGCAGCGGAACCCACGGCTGGCCAGGTCGGCGCACATCTCCCAGAATAACCGGCAGTCGCTCGCAACCTTGAAGTTGTAACACTCCATGACGATCGCCACGGTCTCGCGCAGCGTCTGCTCCGCCCCTTTCAGGATGGCAACCTCGTAGCCGTGCGTGTCAAACTTGACCAGATAGGGCCCCGGCAGGCCGCGCCGCGCCACCTCCTGGTCGACTGGGGTGACCGGCACGACGATGTCATGCTCGGGATAGGGCGTCTCCGAAGCTTGTCCACCGAACATGTCGGTGGCATCGAAATGAATCTCGCCGGTGCGGTCGCCCGCCGCGACCAGCGCGAACTCCGTGCGGGCATGGCTGGCGCAGAAGCTCTCGAGGCTGGCACGGTGCGCCGGTTGCGCCTCGATCAACAGATAACGTGCCGAAGGCAACTGTGCCATCAACCCCTTGGACCAACGGCCATCCGAGGCGCCGACGTCGATGACGCTCGCGATCGCGAGATCGCGTGCCGCCAAACGCTTCATGGCCTCGGGCTCGGAGTCGGGGTTGAGCGTCGGTTCGGCCCTGGCCGGGACCGGAACCGGAACCGGGACCGGGACCGGCGCTGCCACGCCACACAGACGTCGGCAGAGAGACTGCCGCAGTCGCGCCAGGTACGATACCTTTGTCGTGCCGGAAACCGCCATGGTCACTGCTCCTTGATGCCTGCGCCCGGGATGCGCATGCCCTCCCGGCGAACAGAATGGCCACGGCTGCGAAACCGCGCCAGCGACTGCAAGTATTGCACTGCACCCGCCGGAAGGCAAGCCTGCCGCCACGGGACCCACGGGGCCGCGGCCGCGGCAGCAGCGCCCGAACGGGACGCCCGCGCGGGCGCGATTGGGCTTTTCACACCCGGCGGCTTGTCCTACGATGGCACGTCAATGCGCACCGGCCTGGCGGGCGATGACCGGTCCGAACCGGCGTCGTGCGCGGCTCGCGCCAGGGGAGACTATGGATGTTCAAGACCTTGCAGGACCAGCTCTGGGCGTTTGACTGCGAGTGGGTGCCCGATCCCCGTGCCGGCCGGCTGCTGTACGGTCTGCCGCCGGAGACGGACGACCTCACCGTGATGCAGCGCATGTGGCAGGAGGGGGGCGCCACGGCCGAGGATCCGACGCCGTTTCTGCGTACGGTGCAGTGCCGCGTGGTCTCGATCGCGGCGGTGCGGCGCCTGCAGCGCGGCAACGAGGTGCGTCTCGACCTGCTCTGGTTGCCGCGTGACGTGCGCGATGCCGCCCAGGCCGCCGAGAGCAACGTCATCGGCACGTTCCTGCAGGCCGTCGGCAAGTACCGTCCTCAACTGGTCGGGTTCAACTCGCGCACAGCCGACCTCAAGATCCTGGTGCAACGGGCCGTTGCGGGCGGCATCGTCGCGCCCGACTTCTGCCACCGCCCCGACAAGCCCTGGGAAGGCAGCGACTACTTCGCCCGCGACAACGAGTGGCATATCGATCTGATGGAGATTCTGGGCGTCCGGGGTGCCAAGACCGGCGTCTCACTGCACGAGATCGCCACGCTCTCCGGCATTCCGGGCAAGTTCGACGCCGCCGGCGAACAGGTGGCCCAAATGTGGCTGGAGGGCCGCAGGCAGGAGATCGTGCAGTACAACTGCTTTGATGCCCTGACCACCTACCTGGTCTGGCTGCGCATGGCGCACTTCGGCGGCCAGATTCCGGCGACGCGCTACGAGGAAGAACAGGACCTGGTGCGCGAACTGATCATGTCCCTCTCCGAGAAGCCGGAGACGCAGTTCCTCGAACGCTACTTCGAGGAGTGGGAACGGCTGCAAGTGTTAACGAACGGGGCGCACTGAAACCGCGTGACATGACAAAGACGGCTCGCGAGGTCGCTCGCCCTCCACCGGTTCGGCGCCCGCTCGGAGAGGCCCATGGAGGGCGAGCGTCCTCGTGAGCCGAACGAACCAAGCAGCCTGTCGGTATACAGCCTCGTCCATAACTTGAAACTGCCGTCCGCGGTTCCCGCGCATTTCGGTTCAAACC
>CAZZCT010000113.1:0-16483 GCA_964652365.1 uncultured Lentisphaerales bacterium | reverse complement strand
GCCGGTGATCATGACCGTGGCGTCGGTCGGCGCGTAGGTCTCGGCCAGGTAGAAGATCCGGCGCATGGCGATACTGCGGCCGAGCATGGCCCCAAAGCTCTCGTTGCGGCTGAGCGGCACCTCGCGCGCCTCCTGCAGCGGGCAGAAAATGATGTGCGTCTTGCCCAGGCGGAATTCGGCCCCCGGGTGCAGATAGGCCGAAGCGACCTTCACGCCCTGCACCAGCGTGCCGTTGGTGCTCTCCAGATCGCGAATCAGATAGCCGTTCTGGTCGACCGTGATCTCACAGTGTCGTTTGGAGATGGTGGAGTCGTCGAGCGCCAGATCATTGGTGCTGCCGGAGCCGATCGTGAAAGCTTCCTTGCTGATGATCAGCTCGCGTCCCTGCAGGGGCCCGCTGATGATCAGCAGCTTGGTCTTGCGCACGCGCATCGTATCGCAGGCACCGTCCATGGGCAGAACGAGCGTCTGAGCCTGGGCCGGATCTGTCGAGGTGTCACTACTCATCGCGCCACTCCACTGAGGACAAGTGCATGCATTCTAACGCATGCCTACGGTCGTATGCAACCTGAAACAGGCTGAGGCCTCACGCCGCATTGCCGCGGACGTCGTCAGATCGGGAGTTCCAGAGCACAAGCCTGCCGCGCGACTGCGCCGCACGCAAACGATGGGGCAACCACGACAGGATGGAGTGGCTTTCCCGAGAGGGGCAATCTAGACTGGAGCGCATGATGCAATCACGCCCCTCTCTTGACCACCCGGCCCCCGCGCGTCTGCTGGCGCCCGCCCTACTCGCACTGCTGGCGGCGGCCAGCCCCGTCTGCGGTGCATTCGACCCCGACAACCCGCCGCCCGGGTTGTTCGACGAGCAGTGGGCGGAGGTCTACATTGGCGGCGCCAAGGTTGGCTACGCGCACACGACGATGGTGCGCGCCGCCGATGCGGTGACCGTGCGCGAGGTGTGCCAACTGCGGATGGACCGTGCCGGGCAGCCAATCACAATGCGCCTCGAACAGGAGTCGCGCGAGGCCGTCACCGGCGGCGTGCAGGCCTTCCGCTCGGCCATGGATCTCGCGCGCCTGCGGAGCTCCCAAGAGGGCCTGGTCGCCACCGGCACGCTGACCGTGACGACCACCCAGCTCGACCTGCGACAGACTCAGGTGTTCGCGGCCCCGACCGGCGCGCTCATGGCGTGGGGTTTGTACCGTGAGAGCCTGCGGCGCGGTCTTTCGCCCGGCACGACCTACACGATCGCGTCCTATGTGCCCGAGCTTCGCCTCGACGGTCCAGTCAGCACCCGTGTCCGGGTCGGCGACCTCGAGCCTGTAATCCACGGCGGCCGGACGAATCTGGGGGCAAGGGTCGAGCAAACCACCACGGTGCCCGCGGGCCAGCTCGAGCTGCTGCAATGGGTGGACGCGAACGGCCGCACGCTCAAGGCCTGTGTCCCGGCCCCCGGACTGGGCGATCTGGTGATGCTGGCCAGCGACCAGCGACGCGCCCTGCTGGACTTCGTGCCGCCCGAGCTGTTCACCTCGACCACCATCCCCGCGGGGCGCGCCATCGCGCGCGATCGCGCGAACCGCATCACCTACCGCCTGTCCTATAAACCCGGCAAGTCGCCACCCCAACCGCTGAACCTCCCGCAGACCGATGCCCAGAGACTCACACGCCAGCCCGACGGCAGCCTGCACGTGGTCGTCACGCGCCAGCGCCACCTTCCAACGCCAACCGCAACGGCCGCCACCCCCGCGCCGCCTTCGGCCGAGTACCTGACCGGCAACCTCATGATGAATCTCGCGGACCCGGATCTGATCGCCCTAGCCGGACGTGCGGCGGACGGCGAGCGGGATCCCTATCGCCTGGCTGACCGGCTGCGCCGGGCTGTCAGCGCGTATGTCACGCGCAAGGATCTGGACATCGGCTTCGGCACCGCCAACGAAGTCTGCCGCACGCGCCAAGGCGACTGCAGCGAGCATGCCGTGCTGCTGGCCGCGCTCGGACGGCTGCAGGGGCTGCCCTCGCGCGTCGTCGCCGGACTGGCCTACACGCCGCTCTTCGGCGGGCAGAGCGACATCTTCGGCTACCACCTCTGGACCCAGTTCCTGATCGACGACCGCTGGATCGATGTGGATGCCGCCCTGGACGAAACGGTCTGCAGCCCAACCCGCATCGCCTTCGCGGTCTCGTCGCTGCACAACACCGGCGCGGTCGACATCAGCCTGCCGCTCCTCGACAAGATGGGCGCCCTTGAGTTGCTGGTCCTCGAAGTAGTTGAATAGACTCAACCCGGTTTCACCTCCGAGCGCAACACGCACCTGGCGCGCCCAGCCGCCATCCCGTTCAATCTGGAAGGCAGAAAGTCAGGGCGTCGTCCAGTTCGCCCCAGCCTGGGTTCGTGAGTTTCAGATTCCTCCCGTCCGCCGGAGCAATTCATGGACGAGACAAGACACAGCCCACCGAATGCGCTATCATTTCGCCATGGCTGCTTCACTCGAAATCCGCTGCACGCAGTGCGGCCAAGTGGCACTGGCCCGGTCCGAGCCGGTCTACGACGGGCTGCGCAAGAGCGGCGAGCTGTTCGTCTGCACCGCCTGCGGCCACCGCTACCCCAACCGCGATGCCACGCCCTTCGTGGCGGCGGCGGAGCGCCCCAGGGTATTCACCGAGGCCGACAAGGAAGACGCACCAAGAGTATTTGACGCGGCGGAACGGCGCCGCAGTTGCGGCTGGTGCCGCCATTTTGTGATCAACCCGTTCGCGCAGCGCTGCGGGCTTGCCAACCGCCCGACCGATGCCACCGACCTCTGTGCGCGCTTTGCGGCGCGGGATGAGATCAACGCCGAAAAGTCTCCGCCGCCCGTCAAGCCGGTCTCCGCTCTGGACCGGTTGTTTGGCGATGATGGGCAGCGCTAATCTGGTCGCGATGCCTCGACTGCCGGAACCGACGCCAAACCCGGAGATGCTGAGATGAATCGTACGTTAGGGATATGCTTGCAGGTGCCGCTGGCGTTCGCGCTGTGCGCCGGCTGCAGCAAACCGCGCCAGACCGGCCCCGCCCCATCACCCGCCGCGTCAGCCGGCGACCTTGAGCCCAGATTGGCGCGCCTCGAACAGACCCTCGCGGAGTTGCAGGCGCGTGTCCGGCCGCCGCCGCCGCGCGCCACGGCGACGGCGGCGCCACTCCACGCATTTCAGGCCGATCCGCAACCGGAGGCCGCACCCGCAGACACGACCCGCGTGCTGCAGCTTGAGCAGAAACTGGCCGCCCTGCAGGCAACCCTCGATCGCGCAATTGATGCCCGCATCGACGCCCGGATCGGAACGGAGCAGGACATCCAGGCGATCTTCGGGCAGGTGGTGGTCGACGAACTGGCCAAGGCCGAGGCGCGCAAGGCCGAGGAGAACCAGCGCCGGGCTGACGAGGCGCGCGCACAGTGGGCCGAGCGACAGGCGGCACGCGAAACGGAACGCCTCAAGGCCCTGTGCGACGAACTCCAGTTGTACGAGCGTCAGCGCGAGCAGCTGGCAAAGGTCTTCAGCGATGCCCGCACGGCCCGCGATGCGGCCATGACGGAACTGCGGCAGGCCGGAGCCTTCGATGGTGAGGCCTACCGTGCCCGCATGGAGGAACTGCGCAAGACCCGCCGGGAGGCCCTGGCCCTGTTCCTGACTCCCGAGCAGGTGCAGGCCGTCGAGCAGTCGCCGCTGGGACGCTCGCCCGAGCGCGGGATCTTCTTCGGTGGACAACCCGGCCAACCCAGCGTTTCGGTCCAAGTCAGCGAGACTCAATAAGGACGGGGAGGGTTCGGGGTTCGGGGTTCAGGGCGCGACACGGACACCCTGAGCCCTGTTTCCCGGCTCTTGCAGGGGTTCTGCAAGCGCATCGATCCAAGCAAGGAGGTCCCCACACGTGAGTGCCGACACCATGCAGGACGCCTTCGACCTGGCCGCCGCGGCGCTGCCGCCGGTCTTCTTCGAGGCATCCCCGGCGTGCGCCCTGATCCTCGGCTCCGGGTGGAGCCAGGCCCTGCCTTCCGGCGACATCCTGGCGCGCGTTTCTTACGCGGCCATCCCCGGGTTGGGCGCCAGTACCGTGGCCGGACACGCCGGCGAACTGTTGCTCTTTCAACAGGGCGCCAGCCGCGTGGCGGCTTTCTGCGGCCGGCGCCACTGGTATGAGGGCGAAGGCTGGACCCCGGTGGTCTTGCCGCTCGAACTGTCGCGGCGCCTGGGCGTGCGCGACGTGCTGTTGACCAATGCCGCCGGCAGTATTCGCCCCGGCCTGATGCCCGGCGATCTGCTGCTGCTCATCGACCATATCAACACCGCTGGTGTTAACCCGCTGCAGGGGCCGCAACGTCCCGGCTGGGGCGCGCGCTTCCCGGACCAGACCGAGGTTTACCACCGCGACCTGCGCACTCTCCTGCACCGGGCCGCCTATGAGGCCGACGTGCCGCTGACCGACGGCGTCTACGCCTTCACCGCCGGGCCGTGTTATGAGACCCCGGCCGAGATCCGCGCCTACGCCCTGATGGGCGCCGATGCGGTCGGCATGTCCACTGTCCCGGAAGCCATGGTCGCGCATGCCATGGGCCTGCGGGTGGCGGCGCTCAGCTGCATTACCAACACGGCCGCCGGCCTCAGCGGCCCGCACCTGTCGCACGACGACGTGCTGGCCGAAACGCGTCGCGCCGCCCCGACCATGGGCCGCATGCTGGAAGCGTTTCTGAAGCGGGTTGACTTCCTGCCCCGTGAAGCCTGAGATTCGGCCGGAACAAGGCGCCAGGTCGGGCGGGTCAAGGGCCTGACCCGCCCCTGCGGCAGGCCGCCGTCGGGCCGCCGGCGGCTACAGGCGCACGCATGCACGCACCGGAGAGCTTGTGCGCCCTTTCCTGCTTTCGTGAGTCCAGATTCCATCCGTCGGCCGGGGTAAGTCATGGACGAGGGCCAGCCCCCCTACCGACCCGCGGCGGGCCAGTCGACCGACACATAGGCCGGGTAGATCGCTTGCGAGCCGTCGGCATAATGCCAGACTGCGTCCCCCCAGGTCCATGGCCGCACGGTGTAGGTGTGCGGACTTTCCGGCGACGCTGCCGCGGCCAAGCCGCCAAACCGCCCCTTGGTCGCAACCACCTCCACGGCCTCGCCCTGGCGAAGGTCCTTGAGCTCGATCCATTCCGGCGCCGGGTGTTGCCGGTAAAACTCCACGGCGAACTTGCGCACCGCCTCCGCCGGCAGCGAACCCCAGCATCCGTTGTAAAGCTGGAAGGCCTGATGGACCGCCTCGGGGGTTTTCAGAAGGGCGTCGCCGAAGACGATCGAACCCATCTGGAACATCCACAGGTTGTACGCGTCGGTGGGTCCGCCTACGCTGGTGTTGGCGCCCACCCAGCCGCCCGTGCACTCGCCCATCTGGCGGATCCCGAGGTGGTGCAGGGTCCGGAAGTAGCGCCACCAGAAGGGCTGGCACGGCACGGCCGTGTCGGACATGCCCGCCAGCATGGGCGCGTAGTCCACGCCCTGCAGGCCGCCAAACCCGCCGTCCGTCAGCACCCGGTCATACCCCAGGCGCGCGCTCATGTTCAGGGCCGGCCACATGATCTCGTCCCACCAGCCCGAGGCCAGGCTCATGGGAATCCACTGGTAGGGCGTGCCCCGGGGCCAGGCGCCGTCCCGCTGGCGGCGGATCCACTCGGGATGGTCGCGGATGACGGGAACCGCGCGTTCGGTCGCAACCAGGGTGTCCTCCGGCAACGGGTAGGTCATCCAATCGATGCTGTGGTAGTAGGACTCGCGCGGCAGCACGGGCGTGCCCAACGCCGTCGGCAGGCTCGTCTTGCAGAACTCGGGCCGGAACCAGAAGCCCGGGTGCAGGCCGGCCGCCCGGAGCTTGGCGTTCATACGCGCAAAGGCCGGGTTGGCGCCGTGGTCCTCACGCGTGAGCCAGACGGCGTCGACCACGTCGGGGTTCGCCTGCCAGGTGTCGTGGTACATGCCGACCACGTCGACGCCCTTGCCGGCCAGGTCGCGGACCCACGTGTCGGCCGCCGCCTCGGGACCGCCCAGTCGCGCGATCTGCGAGTGGGGCGTGGACAGGCCGACCGCACCGATCCCGTCCTGCAGGCCCATGCGGCGGGAGACGTCTCCGTAGGCCTCGAAACGCGCCGTCAGGAAGCGCTGGGGCAGCGGCAGACGCATATCGCTGGTATATAGGTATTCGACCGTATCGACGGCCGTGCGGCGGCCCGACTCGGCCAGGTCCCAGGCCAGGTTCGGCCACACCCCGTCGACACCCTGTTCGGCGTAGCTGGCCGAGTTGTTGGCGCAGTGGTAGTAGAGGCTGCGGGCCGTGATCGTCAGGCTGCCCAGGCCCCAGTCATAGAAGATCAACGGGCTGGCCTGCAGGGAGTTGCCGTTGGGATGGTAGCCGTAGCCCTGCCGCGCGGGAATGGCGCCCTGAAAGCAGACCTGCCGGTTGGTGGGACCGGAGAAGTCCACCACCTCGGCGCCCGGTTCGCGGAAGCCGGTGCTGTAGCTGACCACACCCTCGCGCGAACCGGCCGGTCCGAACCCGTTGTTCAGCATGACCTGGAATCCCTCCTTGACCACGCTGGGCATGCAAACTTCCACCAGGCGTGCGAGCCCCTGGTAGCGGGTGCCGTGCCGGTCGCGCGTCAGCGGCCACCAGGTCTCCCAGACCTCGACCTGGGTCCACGAGCGATACCCCATCAGGGTCATCGGCAGGGTGTAGTGCAGGGTCACGCGGTTGCCATCCACGGCCGTTCCGAGCAGCTGCGAACGCGCGTCGTTACTGCGGCCGGACGCCGGCAGGGTCAGGGGATCGGTGAGGTGCGGATGCCGCGTACCATGCTGCGCATCGCGGTAGTCGGGGTTCAGGGGCTCAAACGGCGCGTGCCCGTCGGCGCTGGCGTAGGGCGGCGTCCGGTCGAGTCCGTCGGGCGGGATGACCATCGGAAGGCCGCGCGCGTCGAACCGGCCGATGTCCAGTCCGTTGCCGAACTGGCCGCTATACAACAGGTGTGTACCGTCAGCCCCGGTCCAGTCCACGGGTCGGAAGACGTCGTAGACCAGCTCCTGGCCGTCCGGAAAGACCAGCCGCAGCGCATGTTGGCTCACGGCAAGAGCCGTGGCGCGCGCGCGGCCGGGCTTGCCGCCCTGGACGCGTTCGATGCGCGACGTGCCCACCAGCGCGGGCGTGACCTGCGCCGGATTGCTGTGCGGCGTCCGCGCGCCGCGGCCGCCCAGCACGCCGACGACCACAAACGTGTAGGACGTCCCATTCGCCAGATTGCGGACAACGCACGCCGGTTCATGCAGCACCGGGCTGCGCACACGCGACTGCGGGGCGATCTCCAGCACCTGCCAGCCGGCGACACGCGGCTCTTCGATCTGCGGATTCCAGCGCAGGTAGGCGCGGCCGTCGCCGGCATCGCCCGTCAGGGCGGTCGGCGCCAGCAGCGGCAGCGGCGGGAGGTGCCGCGCCTGGCCAACGACCCCGCCGCCACCCGCTCCTCGCGGTGCCGCGCAAGCCGCAACCCACAGCAGCAGCCCCGCGGCCGCGACACGGACCGCCCACCGCACCCACAGCGACCGGCTGCTGTGGCACCCCGCTCGCAAGCACTCGTGTGAGATCATCGCAACCTCCGTATCCCACGCCGCCGGACCGTCCATCACGGCGAGGATGCGAGTGTACAACAGACGCCGGGGCGAACTCCACTCCCGGGCGTGAGACCTCAAACTGCGAGAGTTGCCGCCGAATCTGCCGCCCCGACGTGCGCAGGCCCATGCAATCACGGCTCACGAGGACGTTCGCCCTCCCGCCCCTGACCTCACCAGCGCATGGACCTGGGCTCCGGGAGGGCGAGGCTCCTGCCGAGCCGCCAGCGCAGGG
Organism: uncultured Lentisphaerales bacterium; assembly: GCA_964652365.1. GTDB lineage: Bacteria > Verrucomicrobiota > Kiritimatiellia > RFP12 > CAZZCT01 > CAZZCT01. The sequence continues at coordinate 8,568 of CAZZCT010000113.1, read as the reverse complement.
CCAAGAGCACGAAACTGCGGCAGGCTTCGCGGCAACTCTCACAGAACAGGGGTGAGACCCACGGCATCGTCCGTCAGCGCATCGCCCGGATCCCATCCAGGCTGGCGCCAATCCCCGCGGCCCGTGACTGCGGAACGGCACGACCGCGTTCAGGATGGGATTGCCAAAATCAGACCGGTGCGCCATTATGTTGATTTTGGCCGGGTTAGCGCCGCACCCTCAGGCTGGAGCCGGCGCTGCCCGTGCCTGCGACCTGCCCGATCCGTACGACGCGCCCGTTACGCCGAAGGAACTGACACCATGCGAATCGTTGTGTGCATCAAACAGGTGCCGGCTACCAACGATGCCAAGATTGATCCCGAGACCAAGCGCATCGTGCGCGAGGGCGTCAAGGCCATCCTGAACCCGTTCGACACCTATGCCCTGGAGGAGGGCGTCCTGCTGCGCGAGCGTCTGGGCGGCGAGGTGATTGCCCTCAGCATGGGTCCGCCCAAGGCCGAACTCGCCCTGCGCGAGGCCATCGCACAGGGCGCCGACCGCGCGGTCCTGTTGAGTCATCGGGCCTTCGGCGGCTCCGATACCTGGGCCACCAGCTATGCCCTGGCGCGCGCGATTCAGACGCTGGGGGGCGTTGACCTCGTGATCTGCGGCAAGCAGGCGATCGACGGCGATACGGCCCAGGTCGGGCCGGGCATCGCCGCGCATCTGGGCTGGCCCCAGGCCACGCATGTCATGAAGCTGCGCTCGGTCACGCCCACGCAGATCGTGGCGGTCCGCATGCACGAGGAGGGCCACGACGTCTGCGAGGTAGCCCTGCCGGCCGTCATCACCGTCGTGAAGGACATCAACACCCCGCGCGTTCCGGCCCTGCGCGGGCGGTTGGCGTCCCAGAAATCGGTGATCCCGGTCTGGACGCCCGCCGAGATCGGCGCGGATCCGACCCTGATCGGCCTGGACGGATCGCCGACGCGCGTCGTGAAGACCGAAGCCCCCCCGGCGCGGACGAAAGCATCCCAACGCATCGAAGGCACGCCCGAAGCCTGCGCGGCCCAACTGGTGCAGGCGTTGCGCCGACGGAGTCTGGTCTGAGGAGTCTGAGTCATGCGCATACAGAATGAAACCGAGCGGACCGGCTTCCGCCATGTCTGGGTCGTAGCGGAGGTGCTGGCCGGTCACATCCAGCCCGTCACGCATGAACTGATCGGCGCGGCCCGCCAGTTGGCCGATGCGAGGCACTGCGACGTATGGACGGTGGTGCTCGGTTCGGGCGTGACGGCACAAGCGGCGGAGCTTTTTGCTCACGGCTGCGACACGGCCCTGGTGGTCGACGATCCACGGCTGGCCGACTTTGTCGACGAGACCGAGGCCCGCGCGCTCCACCGCCTGATCCTGAAGCACCGGCCCGAGATCGTGATTTGCGGCGCCACCTCGCGCGGGCGCGCCCTGATTCCGCGCGTCGCCGTGATGTCGGACTGCGGCCTTACAGCGGACTGCACGGGGTTGGCGATCGACCCGGCCAACGGCGACCTGCTGCAGACCCGTCCGGCCTTTGGCGGCAACATCATGGCGACGATTCGCTGCTCGAACCACCGGCCGCAAATGGCCACCGTGCGGCCGCGTGTCATGAAGGCCCTGGCGCCTGACGCGCACCGTTCGGGACGCGTGTGCGTTGAGCCGCTGCTGGACGGCGACTGCGATCCGCTCAAGCGCGTGCTGGAACTCTTTCGCAGCACGGAAGCCGCCGTCAACCTGGCCGATGCCCACTTCATCATCTCCGGCGGGCGCGGGCTGAAGGGTCCCGAAGGGTTCCAACTGCTGCGCCAGCTGGCCACCTGCGTCGGCGGCGCCATGGGCGCCAGCCGCGCCGCCGTCGACGCCGGCTGGGTGCCCTATGCACACCAGGTGGGGCAAACCGGCCAGACCGTCCAGTCCAAGGTCTACATGGCTTGCGGGATCTCGGGCCAGATCCAGCACCTGGTCGGAATGCAGTCCTGCGACTGCATCATCGCCGTCGACCAGAACCCGGAGACGCCCATGATGCAACTCGCCGACATCGCGGTAGTCGGCGATCTGTTTCAGATCATCCCCGAACTGATCCGCCAGTTGCCGCGCACCTAGCCCGGCTTCGCAGGGTTTGTCGCGTGGCACCGCATGATGAAGATCGTGTAGGGAATCTTCAAGGTGTCGTGCAGGACCTCGTCCTCGATCGCCGCGAAATGCGCCGCCGCCAGGCGCCGGTAGCCCTCGACGGTGCGCACGGCCTGCCCGCGGTCCCGCGCGATGAGCCATTTTGCGAACCCGTGCTGGTGCTCGACGTAGACGTTGTCGTAGGTGATCAGCACCCCGCCGGGCGCCAAGGCCTGCCGCGCCAGGCGGAACAGATCACCCGCTTCGGGATCCTGCAGGTGGTGCAGGATCCCGAGCGCCAGCACGATGTCATAGCCGCCGGACTCGGGCCGGTCGGCCTCGCGGACGCGCCGACAGTAGAAACGGCAGTTCGCGCGCGCCTGCCAGCGTCGCCGGGCGTGTTCAATGTAAGCCGGATTCATGTCGAACCCGCTGTAGGCGCCAATCGAATCCGGCAGGGTGGCAAGGACCTTGGCGGTACCGCAGCCGATGTCCAGGATGCGGCAGCCCGCAAACGGCTGGATGTACTGCCGCACGAACCGGATCCGGGCGCTGCGCTTCCCCACGATCCAGCCGAAAAGGTTGTAGACCCACGGTTGGGAGAGGACCGCCCGCAGGCCCTGTTCGCGATGGCCGGATTCCGCACCTGTCATGCCTGGCATCTCCTCTAGATCACGCCGCGCTGGCGACGCAAGGCCCACTCGATCATGCAGGCCAGCAGCAGGACCCCCACGTACCAGGGGCTGCCGGAGACCAAGCTGACCTGCTCGTCGCGACGCACCGCCTGGACCCACGCGGCCACGCTGTCAACCAGCTCGCCAGCCTGCGCCTCGGGCCGGAACAGCCCCTGGGTCTGGCCGGCCAGATGCGTCAGATCGGCGGTCCGGCACTCAAGTTGGGAGCCTTCGTCCTGCAAGGGGCTGACATCGAGAGTCTTCTCGAAGGCCTCCACCAGCGCCCCACCCCGCTCGGCCGCCACGCGGAAGACATAGGCACCGCGCTGCCCAAACAGCAGCTCGGACCGCCAGGTGCCGGGCGTATCCGTCGGCACGACGGGCACGGCGACCTCGCCGTCGCTGCCGGCCAGCGTGGTGCGCAGCCGCACGCCCTCGGGATCGGTCACACGCATCGTGGCGACCACCCGTTCGGACGGCCGCAACTCGGTACGATCCCAGCTCACCTGCAGGAGTTGTCCACCTTCGGCCTGTCCCGCGGCCGCACGCACCAGTTGGCGCCAGAACCGCCGGTAGATCTGTGCAGGCGCGCCCGGGCGTCGCGCCCACTGCCAGGTGGTATTCGACGCCACCACGATCGCGCGGCCGCTGCCGACGCGCTGCACCACGACCCACGGCACCCGGCCGGAGGGCATCTCGGCCTCCATCAGCACCTGCGCCGCCGGCTTCAGGGCCCGCGGGGCATTCAGCGCCGTGATCGTCAAAGCCCCGCCTTCGCCGGCGGCCAGTTGCGCCAGCAGTTCGCGCAGACCCACGACCGCCGGCTCGGAGGCCGCCAGGGCCGGCACGGACACCGGAAAGTCGCCGCGCGCCAGGGATGAGGCGGTGCCGGCCATGTTCCACGGCATCAGCGCCGCCAGGGCCGAAACGCCGTAACCGCCGCCCTCGAAGCTCTCCTCGCCGCCGAGCCACACCACACCGCCGCCGCCATTCACGTAGTCGAGCAGCGCCTGTTCCTGGGCCGGCCGCCAGACCTCGGCCGGAAATGAGCCGACGATCACGCAGTCGAAACGCCGCAACGCCTCCGCGCGCTCGGGCAGCCCGCCCTCCAGCCCCTCCGCGGCCACGCCATCTCCGGTCTGCACCGTGAAGCGCTCGCCGCCCACGCGATACACGGCCGAGAACGTCAGAGCCGGGTCGCCGGCCAGTTCCTGCCGCAGCATCTTGAGATCGGCGCCCAGCCGCCACGAGAAATAGAGCACGTCGAACGCTTCGCGCCGGATCTCGACGCGAAACGCGCGCCGGTTGTTCAACCCGGACAGCTCACCGGCCACGTCGGCCGCGATGATCCGGTAGACCAGGCTGCCGGGTTCGGCGTGCGACAGGTTGAAGCTCACGCGGGCGCGTCCGGCGGACAGATCCGCCACGCGGGCCTCCAGACGCGACCAGTGGCCGTCCGGTGCGCGCCGCTCGAGGGCCACCGGCACCGCCGCCAGGCCGCGCCGGAAATCGGGATCGCCCGTACCGCGCGCGATCAGTTCGGCGGCCACGTCAAAAGCCACCCCTTTCTCGACCGCGCTCGGCGCCTGCACCTGGGCCACGGCCACGTCGTGCCAGCCCGTCGGATCGGTGCCCAAGCCGAGGATCGCCAAAGGCGCGCGCGGCAGGCGGGCCGGCTGCGGGACCTCATCGCCGCCATCCGTCAGGAGCACCACGGCGGTGCAGGCCCCGCCACGCTCCTCGGCCGCCGCCAGCGCCGCGGCCAGATCCGTGCCGGAGCTGGAAGGGGATGGCGGCCGTGAGCCCTGCCACACCGCGCTGTCGAACGACCACACATCGAGCTGCGCCGTGCGCGGCAGGCGCCGGCGCAGCGCCTCGATGCACGCCGCCGCACGGGCACTCCGGGGGGTGGACGCGTCGGCAACCGTCATGGACTCCGAGACATCGTTAAGTATCAGCACCCGCGGCGCGGCGCCGCGCGTCGTGCTGCGGCGGCAGGCGGGATCGAGCAGCCCCAGCAGCAGCAGCGCCAGCACGACCGCGCGGGCCGCCGCAGGCGGCCAGGCGCGCCGCGCCCCGCACCGCGCACGCAGGCGCCGGGCAGTGGCCGCCACCGCGCCCCCCATCAACAGCGCCAGCACGGCAATCACCACCGGATGCAGGGCCGGTTGCCAGGTTAGCCCGGCCAACGGCATCAGAACAGCCGATGCGGAAAAAGGCGCCATCATCGCGGGGTTCCCTCCCCCGGCCGGGCACCGGGACGTGCGGCAACCGCCGGTGTGCGATTGACCAGCCAGGACTCCGCCAGCAGGGCGCCGACCGCCAGCAGCAACAGGGCGCCGAACAGGCTGCGCCCGGCGCGAGCCGCGCGGGCCGCCGCGACAGTGGCTGTGGCGTTCACATAGGACACGACCCGATGGGGGGTGCCAGCCAGCAACGGGATGGTCCGGGCACGCACGCGGGCCGCGGGGGCCTCGGCGTCGTCTCCGCGCACGGCCAGCAGCCGGGGCGGCGATCCGCCCGCCTGCAGTTCAAAGACCCCGGCACGGACCGGCGACGCCACGGTCCCGGCCGGGCCCTGCCAGGCGCCGCCCTCACCAGCCACCGCGCGCACGCAGACCAGCGCCCCGTCGGCCGCGGCTTCACTCCCCAGCGGCAACGCCTGCCCGGCCACCAGCCGCGCCGCGTCGGCGCTCCCGCCGCGGGCGCGCGCGAATCCCTGCGCCAGCGCCAGGAAGGCCGCGCGTTGCGGCAGTGTACTCCACGCCGGATCCCACGCCAGGCCGCTGACGAAGACCGCGCCGGCACCGATACGCGCCTCGGTCAGCACGGCCGTGCGCTCAGCCACGGCGGCCAGCACGGTGGTGCCCGGTTCGGGCGTCAGCCCCACCCAGCAGGTGCAGCTCACACCCGGCAGCCCAACGTCCCCCTGCGCGGTCCGCAAGTCCTGCCAGACGCCGGCGGCGGGCGACACCACCACCAACGGTGTTCCATCTTCCGACTGCCCGGCCGTGCCCCAGCGCGCACCGCACCACGCCGGTAACGCGGCCGGCAACGCGGCCGGCTGCGGCAACCGCTCGCGACCGGGCGCGACCACCAGCACGCCGCCCGCAGCCACCCACTCCCGGATGGCCGCGGCCACGGCCGGATCGGCCAGTTGCGCGGCCGTCGCCGCGAGCAGCGCCGGCTTCTCGCGGGCCAGCCGCACCGCCGCCTCGGACTCGGACACGTCCACTACGGCCAGCCCGGTCAGGACACCGGGACCGGCCGGCGCCCAGGCCGCACCCAGCAGTCCGTGCAACGCCTCGCCGCCCAACAACCAGGCCTCGGCGGCCGGCTCAACGGCCAGCGCCAGCCAGGCCTCGGAACCGGGCGCGGCGCCGGCACCGTCCAGGGCGAAGCGCGCGCGCGCCAGTCCGGCGGGCTGTCCTCGGAAGCGGACCGTCACGCTGCGCCGGGCGCCGCCGGGCAGCGTGAGCGCCTGGCGCTGCTGCTCTGACGCGCCCTCGATGCCGGCGTCCAGCGACACGTCGGCCACCTGACCGCCGGCGTTCCGCAACGTGACCTCCGCGCTCCAGGCCCGACCGGCCAGCGGCGGCCGCGCGGGTGGCTGCACCCCCAGCAGGGCCACCTCTCCGCTGGCGTCGTCATCGCGACCCACATCGTGCACACACAACACGGTACCCGGCGGCAGGTTCACGGGCGCCGCCGGGCGGTCCCATTCGGCGGCCTGCAGGTCGCTAAACAGGTGAATCTCCACGCCCGCACGCTGCCCGCCGCGCAGCAGGCCCAGGGCGCTGGCGAGCGCGCGCAACGGCGCGCCGGTGGCATGCGTCGGCCGCAGGGCCGCGAGCCCCACGCGCAACGCCGTGCGATCGGCAGTCAACCCCTCGGGCAGGGCCGCGCCCGGATCGCGCACGGTCGCCACCGCCCCGGCCAGCCGCACCCCGCGATCCTCGATCAGAGCCTGCGCACCGGCCAGCGCGCGGCTCAGTCGCGACGGACCGTCCCGGCCGACCGCGGCCATGGAGGCCGAGTTGTCGACGACGATCACCAGGGTGGTTTCGCCGTCCGCGCCGAGTCCCTGCCAGACCGGGCGCGCCAGGGCCAGCAGCGCGGCCGCCAGCGCCAGGCAGCGCAAGGCCAGGATCAGCCACTCGCGCAGCTTGCGGCGTGCACCGAGGCGCGGATCGGCCGCAAGGAAGAACATCAGCGACGGAAAGGTGCGGCGCCGCGCCCGGACACGGAAGAACAGGTGAAAGATGACCGGCAGGGCTGCGAGCGGCAGCAGCCAGGCGAAGAGCGGCGCTTGGAAGGTCGGCATCATGCGCCCGGCCCCCCGACCCGGCGCAGCGCGGCTTCCACGGGTTCGCGGGTATCCATCAGGTGATAGTCACCCAGGCAGTCCGAGCAGGCCCGACGCAGCGTCTCGATGTGGGCGTCGATGGCCTGCGCGTAGGCGAGGCGGACTTCGTCGATGTCGACGACCAGGCGCCTTCCGGTCTCGAGCTCACGCAGGTCCGCAATGCCGCTGAAGTCGAGCCGCTGCTCGGCGCCATCGATCACATGCAGCAGCACCAGGTTGTGCCCGTCGTGGTCCAGGCGGCGCAGACCGCGCACGATCTGCGGAGCCGGCTGCAGGAAGTCCGAGATCACGATCACGAGGCTGCGCGCCGGCAGCAGTTCGGCCGCCTGCTGGAGCGAGGCCCCGATGTCGCTGCGGCCGCGCGGCTGCAGCGTTTCGAGCAGGGTCAGCATGGGGCGCAGGCCGCTCAACGTCACCGTGGGCGGCAGCCGGTGCTCGAGTCCCTCGGCAAAGGTGCACAGCCCGGCTGCATCGCCCTGGCGTGTGAGGGCGTAGGTCAGGCCGGCCGCGAGAAAGCAGCCATACTCGAGCTTGGTGACGCTGCCCGCCTCGCGGTAGGCAAGGCTCTCCGAGGTGTCGAGTAGCAGCGTCGCCCGCAGGCTGGTCTCTTCCACGGAACGACGCACGAGGTAGCGGTCGCTGCGGGCGTAGACGGCCCAGTCGATGCGGTTGGGCGGATCGCCCGGCGTGTAGGCCCGGTACTCGGCGAACTCCACGGAAGCACCGAAGTCGGGTGACCGGTGCAAGCCCTCGCCGCGGCCGCGCACCGGCCGCCGAACGCGCACGCCCAGGCGCTGGACGGCTTCGGCCAGCGCGGCCGGCAGGTACCGGAAGGTGGAGGCTTGCGGAGCCATGGGGGGAACCCGGAGCGCGGCCTCGCGGTCCGGACTTTCTCAGGCGCATCGCGCGCCGCGGGACATTTCAGTATTCGGGTTCACGCACGTGGTCCAGCAGACGCGAGACGATCGTGTCGGTCGTGATGCCGTCGCTAACCGCCGCGAAGTTGCGGAACAGACGGTGCCGCAGCACCGGCAGCGCGTAGGTCCGCACGTCGGTGCACGACACGTTGAACCGCCCCGCGAGCACCGCCTGCGCCTTGGCCGCGAGCAGCAGGCACTGCCCGGCGCGCGGACCGGCGCCCCAACGCAGCCACTGGGTCACGAAATCCGGCGCCTCGGGAGTCCCCGGACGCGTGGCGCGGATCAGGCGGGACGCGTACCCGGCCACATGCGGACTCACCGGCACCTGTCGCACCAGGCTCTGAAAGCGCAAGATCTCGGCCGAATCCAGCACCTGCGCAACCTCCCACGGCCGGCCGACGGTGGTGGCCATCAGGATCTCGGGCTCCTCGGCGGCGGTGGGATAGTCGATGTTGATGGCGAACATGAACCGGTCCAACTG
>CAZZCT010000112.1:0-16499 GCA_964652365.1 uncultured Lentisphaerales bacterium | reverse complement strand
CGCTGCTTTCACACGGCAGAAGTCACAGGTTCGAGTCCTGTAGCGCCCACCAGTCCGGTTAACTTGATGGACGGCCCCGTGAAGAAGCCGCCCAGTCTGGCGTGGCTCCGCAGCAGTGACCGCACCGCGAGTCTTTCGTCGCTAACCCTTGGCGTCTCCCCCGTCAGATGCGGACATCACTTGACGGCGTCGGGGCGAATGTACCAACTGTCTCCGACGGTAATGTCCACGAACGGCGGTTCGGGCTTTGCTTTCGCGCCCTCGGCGTTGCGCAGCGTTACGTTATAGACGCGCGCGAGATTGTCCCTTTTCTCGCCGTCGACCTGCACGGCCACCAGCGCCGGCACACCGAACATGACCGGTTCGCTGAGGATGTTCCTTTTCTGAACCGTCCATTCGCCCCGGATCGCGACGCCGAGGACGTGTCGCGGTTCCGTTGGGCGCTTCTCCCAGTCTACGCTTTCCCGGAAGTAGCGCAGGGCCGCCGATTCCTCCTTGCGCAGGCCTCCGACGCTCCCGGGCCACTTGACTCCGTCGATCTTGGCGACGAGTAGTTTCAGGTCATCAGCCATGCGTTTCTCCGCTGCCACCGACAGGTCCCTGACTCTGGGGTTGGCTGCTTCGAAACGTTTGGCCATCTTGAGAAGCCGGCGGACCTCGCCGTGTTCCTGCAGGCGGAAGAAGTCATGGCGCGTGGCTAGATTTCCAAGCCGATCCTCGGCGCGCCGGGCCAGTTCCTCGGCCATGGCGGTTCTCGTCTTCGCCACGATCTCGATTCCCTGGCGCAACTGCTCGTACGCATAGCCGGCGCGGCGGTCGCCAGCGTAGCCCATGGAGTCGGCTTTCCGGTCAATCGCCTCGGCGGTCTGGCCGTACTTGGCGGCGAATTTTGCGAGGGCTTCCGTGGCGGCGGCCTGCTCCAGCTTCTCGAAACCTTCGATCCGTGCGATGAGGTCGTCGACCGGTTCCCAGTCGTTGAAGTAGATGGCGACGCCGGGCGCCTTGTCGAAGAACTTTTCGCGCAGCCGATCGTACCTCTCGCCCAGCGCGCCGACATCCGCGGCGACTTCCGCTTTGCCCGAGGCGGCTGCGGTTGCCTGCAGCGTTACGTCCGCGAGCGCCTGCTCCAGACGTGGCGGCTGCGCGTCGATGTGTTTCTGCGCGGCATCGAAGTCTGGATGGCCCGTCACGCCTCGCTTCGCGGCTTCCTGCTTCGCCGCCTCGAGCGCGGGCTGCAGTTCGGGGATGATCGCGCCGACGGACTTGAGTTTGGCCGCCATCTTGGTCGGATCTTCCGCGCGCTCGCGGTAGGTGTCCACCCACCGATAGCACTCTTCGATCGACCGGAATTTGCTCTCAAGTTCCCGCATGGCCTGCTGCACGGGAGCCGGCATACGTTGTCCTGCCGCCGCTGCTGCGCCCGAAGGGGGGGCGGGCGCAGCAGCCTCCCGCCCCGGTGCAGGCGTCGGCGCGCGGGGCGGGGGAATATCTGCCGGAGCCTCGGGCGTCTGCTTCTCGACCGCTGTGCCGGCCTTCAAATCGATCGTCTTATTCGTGCGGCGTTCGAGATCGCGCTTGAGATTTGCCGCCTTGGAGTCCAGGGTCGTGAGTTTCGCGTTGTCCGGCGCGGCCTGGCGGAGTTGCTCGAGGTCCTGCGCGGCTTTGAGCAGAGCCTCGGTCGCGGCGTCTTTGTTGCCGGCGAACATCGACCTCTGGGCGTTCGAAAGCTGCTTCTCCGCCCTCTGTGCCAGCGTGTCGGCAGACTGAGCTGCGGCGGGTGAGCCGCAGCCGAGCACGATGAGCAGTGCGATCGCGATTGACAGGGTAGCCCGACAGGCCGTGAGCTTCGCGACGGAGAAACGAGCGATTTGAAGTGAAGTTGGTGCGCGCATTGGGCCTCTCCAAGTAGTTCCTGGACTGCCACGTGGCGTTCCATGCAATGCCATTACCTGCGATTTTCCTTCCATCGTTCAGTCCTGTCAAGTCTGCTAGATTTCTCGTTCCGAGACATCTAATGGTTCCTGGTCGCCTTCATTCGGACGCGAGTTTGAGGTCATGGATGGCTGTCTCCAGTGTCTGCTCCACCTGGGTCAAGGCGCTTTGCAGGCGGCTGTTGCAAGGTGCCAGCGGGTCGAGTTCGGCCATGCCAGGATCGCAGCAGTCGGGCGTACGAGCGTGTCCAGAACAGCGCAGTGCGCGCAGGCCGAAGGGCGTCAGGCGGCACGATTGGGGAGTGCGGCTGGCGTTGGACGAGGCCGTGCAGACGCAGCCGGCGCAGGTCGCACGCCATGCGCGGCCTGGCTTGCTGGCGGCGCCGGTGGCGTGGACACGCTCGGCGAGTTGGGCACGGGTAGGTGTCACCCCGGTTGCCGGGTTACGCCGTTGCTCGGTGCGCACAACGTCGCATAATATATGTTATGTCAACTCTACCTCTGGCAGCGACGATTAGACGCCGACGATGAACCATCGATCTTCACGGCACGGTACGGTAGATCTGCTGAACGTTGGCGCCGTTTCGCTCAACATCGAGCACGATCGTGTCCAGTTCCGCCTCAACCACGCGGCGGATGAAATGCTCTGCGCGTCGGCGGTTGGTCATGGGTACGCTGTTCACGGAGCGGACGACGTCGCCATCGGCCAAACCAACAACCTGGAAGAACGCCGCTTCGCCGACAACCTGTAACCGATAGCCTTCGATCTTGTTCTCGCTTCCGTACAACGGCTGCAACGAATCGAACACCGCGAGCAACCGCTCGGGCTCATTGGCCAACTCACGGTAGTAATCCATGAGTGCCGGCCGGCCGAACTCCCATCGGTTCGGTGCGATCTGGCGACCACCGAAGCTGCCCCCCAGCTGGCCGGCCAGCGCGGGATCAATGGCCCTTCCGGACCTACCGCCTGTCCCGGCGCCGGTGCCGTCCGGTTCGTCCGCAGAGCGGCCGATTGACTGCTCACCCTCGGGTGTGCGCACGCGTACGGCCGTTGGGCCGGTGGCCAGGACCTCCGCGTCCGGCAGGAGCCAATCGCCCGGCCGAACCATGCGCTGCTGGCGCGTGGCGCGCTCCTCCAGCACGACGGTCCATGTCAACCCACCGGTCGCCCCGGGATCGCCGGAGGCCCCGGCGCCCACCAGCCTGAAGCGCTGCGCCAGCGGGCCCGAAGAGCCGCTCGGTGCGCGCGCATCCTGCGCACACACCACGGATGCCAGAGACGCGTCCAGAGGCACGCCCGCATGACGGGCGAACTGCGATTCACGTTGTCCGGTCGGCTCGAGGCCAGCCGACAAGACCGGCACGTTCGCGGCCACGCGCAGGATCCAGGCTGCCACACCGATTGCGAGCGGCACGCAGATCCAGGCCGCCGGACAGCTGAGATCGGCCAAACGACGCGAGAGGTTCATAAGCCGGATTCTGTTGCCCACCGAAGCAGGCTGCAGTCATTTTTCTAGTGCGATCAACCCGGGGACTCACCGGCTTGCGCCGAACAGCGCGGGCCGCGCCTCGTCCCCCTATTCGATCTTGCTCCGGGCGGGGTTTGCCTAGCGACCGCGCTTGCACGCGGCCCGGTGGTCTCTTACACCACCTTTTCACCCTTACCGGCTGCCGAAGCCTCCGGCGGTTCATTTTCTGTGGCACTTTCCATCGGCGTCGGTCTAGCAACGCCTTTCCCGCGTTAACCACGGGACGCCCTGCCCTATGGAGTCCGGACTTTCCTCCCCGGTCCGAAGACCGGAGCGACTGCTCCCCTCTCGCGCCGAAGGCCGAAGACCAAGTCCCAAGCTCACAGCGGAATGATATCAGATCTCAAACGTAAAGAATCCGCCCGCACATCTGGCAGGCTACCAGTACCGTGTTGCGTCGCAGAATGTGCCCCACGGAGGGCGGTTGTGACAAGTGGCACCCGCCGCACACCGTGCCATCGAGCTTCACCACAACCGGCCAACGCGAAATCCGTAGACGGTCATAGTGGCGCAAGTGGGCCGCGTTGACATTCCGTGCGGCCAAGGCCCGCTGCTTCTCCAGTTCGCCCAACGCTTCGCTTGCTTCGGCCAGGCGGTCTTCGAGCTCAGTCAGGCAGCCGTCGACGACCGACTTCTCTTCGCTGCACTTCGCATCGCAGGCGGCCAGGCGATCCTTTACCGGCGGAATCACGTCCATGGCCCGGATCTGGTCTCCCTCCAGACTTTCGAGGTCCCGCTGAGCCGTCTCAATCTCCAGCTCCATGGCCCGGAACTCGCGGTTGGTCTTCAGCGTCATCTGCTGCTGTCGCAGCTTGACAACCTTTTCGCGCGCGGCGGTCACGCCAAGCTCGACTTCAGCTACGCGGGCCTTCGCGGCGCGCAACTCGGCCTGGGTGGCGGCCTGTCGCTCCAAGGCATCCTTCAACCGGCTCTTCTCGTTATCCTTGCGCAACGGAATGTCGCGAATTTCCTGCTGCAACTCCCGGATACGACCGTCCAGCTCCTGCAACGCCAGCAACGGTTCCATGATACTCACGGTGCCTGTCCTTCCGCTCGTCTACATTCCATGCAAAACAGACGGACACACTATCGAATTGCCGTCGCTGTGTCAAACGCGACAGTTTGAAAATCGGAAAGCCGCGACACGCTGGCTACTCGGTCTTGGCGGGATCGGGGGACTCGGCCTTACGACGCCGCTCGGGCTTCGGCTTGGCCACGTTGCTTCGGAAGACGAGGCGGCCCTCCTGGGTCGTGACCAGCACCTGCGCGGCGACATTGTCCTTCAGGACCTCCTCGGCCAACGGATCCTCGAGGTACTGTTCCACGGCGCGGCGCAGCGGGCGCGCACCAAGGGCCGGATCGAACCCTTTCTGAACCAACAGGTCAACCGCGCCGGCATCCAGCGTCAGCGAGATCCCACGGGTGCGCAGTCGGCCCGTCACCTTGGCGACCTCCAGGTCCAGAATCCGCACCACGTCTTCACGCACCAGCTGGCGGAATACGACGATTTCGTCGAAGCGGTTCAGCAGCTCCGGCTTGAAGACCTGCTTGGCCTCGTTCAGCAGTTGCTGCTTGAGGCGCTCGTAGTTCTGCTCGCCGCTTTCGCGCGCAAAACCCAGTCCCCGGCCCTGGCGGGCGAAATCGAACCCCAGATTGGAGGTCAGGATCACAACCGTGTTCCGGAAGTCCACCGGACGGCCCTGGCTGTCGGTCAGGCGCCCCTCTTCGAGGATCTGCAGCAACATGTGCATGACGTCCGGGTGGGCCTTTTCCACCTCGTCAAACAGCACCACGCTATAGGGGCGGCGGCGCACGCGCTCGGTCAACTGCCCGCCCTCGTCATGCCCGATGTACCCGGGCGGCGAACCCACCAGCCGGGAGACGGTGAACTTCTCCATGTACTCCGACATGTCGATCTGGATCAGCGCCTTCTCGTCGCCAAACATCTTCTCCGCCAGCATCTTGGCCAACAGGGTCTTGCCGACGCCGGTCGGTCCGAGGAAGATGAACGAACCGATCGGCCGCTTGGGATCCTTGAGATCGGCGCGTGAGCGGCGGAGGGCGCGGGTGATGGCCCGGATGGCCTGGGGCTGACCGACGACCGCGGAGTCGAGTTCGCTCTCGATGTTGAGCAGGCGGGCGAGTTCGCCCTGGCTCATGCGCTCGATCGGCACCCCCGTCATGCGCGAGATGGTGGCCGTGATGTCGTCGACGGTGACCGTCAGGCTGCGTTCGTTGTTCTCCTGCTGCCAGGCCAGCACCGTGGCGTCCAGGCTCTCCTTGGCCTTGCGTTCGGCGTCGCGCAACTGGGCCGCATCTTCGAAGTGCTGGTTGCGGATGGCGTCCTCCTTGCGCTTGGAAAGCTCGCGTATCCGGATCTCGTGGTCGCGGAGGTCAGGCGGTCGGACGCTCGAACGGATGCGCACGCGCGCGCCGGCCTCGTCGATGGCGTCGATCGCCTTGTCGGGCAGGTAGCGGCCCGGCTGGTAGCGGGCGGTGAGTCGGGCGGCCGCCTCCAAGGCGACGTCCTCGTAGGTGACCTTGTGGTGCTGCTCGTAGCGCGAACGCACGCCGTGCAGGATCGCCACGGTCTCCTCGATCGTCGGCTCCTCGACCCGCACGGTCTGGAAGCGGCGCTCGAGCGCGGCATCCTTCTCAATATACTTTCGGTATTCAGTCAGGGTGGTGGCGCCGACGCACTGCAACTCGCCGCGGGCCAGCGCGGGCTTGATGATGTTGGAGGCGTCCATCGTGCCTTCCGCGCTGCCGGCGCCGACGATCGTGTGCAGTTCGTCGATGAAGAGCACGACGTTGCCGACGCGCCGGATCTCCTCCATCACCGCCTTGATGCGCTCTTCGAACTGGCCGCGATACTTGGTCCCAGCCACCATCAGCGCCATGTCGAGGGCCACCACGCGTTTGTTACGCATGCGTTCGGGCACGTCGCCGGCCACGATCGCCTGCGCCACCCCCTCGACGACGGCTGTTTTTCCGTCGCCGGCCTCGCCCAGCAGGGCGGCGTTGTTCTTGGTGCGCCGGCAGAGGATCTGCACGACGCGCTCGAGTTCGTGCTGGCGGCCGACCACGGGGTCGAGCTCGTTGCGGCGGGCCAGTTCGGTCAGGTCGCGGCCGAACGCGTTGAGCGCCGGCGTCTTGACCGGCTTGAGCGGTGCCTTGGCCGCGCCACCCGCCGGGGATCCCTCGGGTCCGACCTCTGCCGCCGGCCCTGCGCCGCCGGCCGACTCATCCTCGTCGTCGTCGAAATTGGCTTCCAGGTACTTCTGAACGGCGGCCAGGACCTCGTCGAGGTCGGCGTTCAGGCTGGAGAGGACCTGGGCGGCGACCCCCTCGCCCTCCCGCAGCAAGGCCAGCAGCAGGTGTTCGGTGCCGATCTGCGGCTGGCTCATCTCACGGGCCTCGTTGGCCGCCAGCTCGAAAACCTTCTTGGTGCGGGGCGTATAGGGCAGCTGGCCCGCCGTCTTGGTCTGTCCGTCGCCATGCCCAACGGCCTTTTCGACGGCCAGCCGGATATCTTCCAGCGAGACGCCCAGTCCTTCCAGCACCTCGACGGCCACCCCCTCGCCCAGTGCGACCAGTCCCAGCAGGATGTGCTCGGTTCCGATATGCGTGTGGTTAAAGCGTTCGGCTTCGCGCGAAGCCAGTTGGACGGCCTTCTGCGCGCGCGGGGTGAATCCCTCAAGTTCCTTGCTCATCTCTGCATCTCCCAACAACCGGCCCGGGAGGCCGCGGTAAAAAAGCTCACTCGCGCAATGTCACGTCGGCCAGGCGGCCGCGCAACCAGTCCGCACGCACCGTGTCGCGCTGCTCGGGCTCGGCGCGGCTGCCGAGATGCTGCTGCAGGTGACCGGGCTGGACCGCCAGGGCCAGTTCGTCGAGAACCGCACCGGTCACGCGCCGCAACAGGCCCAACTCCAGCCCCAGGCGAAGCGCGGACAGATAGTCGAGCGCCTCGTCGGCCTGCATCACGCGCGCATGCTGCAGCAGCACCAGCGCGCGAGCCACGCAGTCCAGCAGAACCACCGGCGAGTCGCGCAGCATCCGCAGGCGTGCATTGCGCTCCTGGCGCACCACTTCGGCCACGATTCGCGAGAGGCCACCGATCACGCTGGCCTCGTCTTCGCCGAGCGTACCCTGGTTGGACACTTGGAACATGTGGCCCGCGGCCTCGGAGCCCTCGCCGCCAACACCGCGCACGGCAAGGCGCATCCGATCCAGCGAGCGCAGCACGGCATCAATGTCGCCGGTCAGCCGCAGCCCGAGAAGATGGAGCATCACGCTGGCCCGCAGGCCGGTGCCCACGTTGCTCGGACAGGCCGTCAGATAGCCCAGCCGGCTGGAGAAGGCATACGCCACGTGCGATTCGAGGCGCGTGTCGAGTTCATCCGCCGTCTCCCAGGCGTGCAGGAGATCCATGCCGGGCTCGATAACTTGGATGCGCAGATGGTCTTCCTCGTTGATCATCACGGCAATGTGACCGTCGCCGGAGACCACAACGCCGGCCCCCGGTCCCCGTTCGCTCAGGTCAAAGCTGATCAGGCGCTGCTCAATCAACAACTGGACGGCAACCTCGTCCAGTTCATCGATGTTGAGTGCCTGGGCGGCTGGCAGGCACCCGGGCGCCAGCAAGGCCCGGCTGAGGGTCTGGCGCACCCGGCGCCGCTCTGCCTCGTCCGCCCAGTCGGGAAACCGCACCCCGCTCAGGTTGCGGGCCAGGCGCACGCGGCAGCTGATGGCCACGCTCGACCCATGGACCCGATTCTGCCGGCGTATGGACTCACGAACCAGCATCGTTCCCCCGTGTCGGGTCCGGCACCGTCTCGGCCAGATCCCGGATCCGGTCGCGCAGGGCGGCCGCATCCTCGAACTTCTGGGCCTGCACGGCGGCCTGCAGCGCGAGTTCGAGACGGGCCAGTTCGGTGGCCCGGCGATCACGTCCCGGAATCTTGCCGATGTGTTCGGCACCGCGGTGCATGTCGCGTATGACCGGACCGATCTCGCGAGCGAAGGCCTCGTAACAGTGCGCGCATCCCAACCGCGAGCGTTTCTTGTACTCGGCGCGCGTGAATCCGCACTTCGGACAGACCGGCTCGGTCGCCGCGTCGCGGCGCAGTTCGAAGACGGCGCCGAACAGCAGTTCGACCAGCGGATTACTGGGCTTGGTGCCCGACTTCCGCGCGCAGGCCGCACAAACGAAGAGTTCGCGCTCCTGCCCGCCGACCAGTTGGTGGATGGCCATCGCGGCGTCTTCGGCTTGGCAGACTTCACACTTCATTGGAACTCCGCGGCAGCACGAGGTCAATTGATCGGCATGCCGCTCTCGGGCTGGTTCGCGAACTCGCGGAACAGGTGGATCAGCCGGCAGGTGCCTGCCCCGGGCACCCCCGCGCCAATGCGGCGACGGTCGATCTCCACGACCGGCACGACTTCCGCGGCCGTGCCCGTCAGGAAAACCTCGTCGGCCGTGTACAGATCGTAGCGCGTCATGAATGTCTCGCGGACGCTGAATCCGTTGTTCGCGGCCAGCGTCAGCACCGTGTCGCGCGTGATCCCCACCAGGCAGCCCGAACACCCCGGAGGTGTCGACAACACGCTGCCCTTGATTGCGAAGATGTTGTCGCCCGTGGCCTCGGCCACGTAGCCCAGGTGGTTGAGCAGGATCGCCTCCTGGACGCCCGAGTTGATCGCCTCGATCTTTGCAAGGATGTTGTTCAGGTAGTTGAGGCTCTTGATGTTCGGGTTCACCGCCTCGGGATGGTTTCGGACCGTCCCGACGGTGATGATCTTCAGCCCTTTCTCGTAGAACTCGGCCGGGTAAAGCTGGATCGACGCGGCGATGATGATCACCTGTGGGCGAACGCAGTTGTAGGGGTTTAACCCCAGATTGCCGACGCCGCGGGTCACCACCAGCCGCACGTAGCCATCTCGGCAGCCGTTGGCGCGACAGGTCCGGACGACCGCCTGAGCCATCTCGGCCGGCGTCATCGGGATTTCGAGCGCAATCGCCTTGGCGGAGCGGTAGAGGCGTTCGACGTGCTCGTTGAGCAGGAACACGCGTCCGCCGTAACAACGGATGCCCTCAAACACGCCATCGCCGTACAGCAGCCCGTGGTCGAAAACGGAGACGTGCGCATCCTGCTCGGCGACCAGCTCGCCATTCAGATAAATCATCATCTTCCACTCCAGATTGACGGGTGAAACGAAAGTATAGCACGGCGTCGGGGCCCGAGGTAGCCAAAAAGGGAGCGGAAATGCAGCCCGATGACACGTGCCCATGCGGCGTGCGGACGGCGACAAAGCTGCGGCGGAGACGGATCCTGCGCAAGGATCTGTTTGCAGCCCGCGCAACCCTGCACTACACTCACTGCCGTCGGACCGACGCGCACGCCACCGCAGTGAGGCGCTTGATAGGAACAGGCCATGACCGATCCAGATTGTGTATTCTGCAAGATCCAGGCGGGACGTATCCCCTGTGCCCGTGTCTACGAGGACGAGCACAGCCTGGCCTTTCTGGACATTGCGCCGTTCGAGGAGGGCCATACGCTCCTGATCCCGAAGTACCATGCTGCGACGCTGCTCGACCTGCCGGCCGACGTTCTGGTACGCTTTGCGCCGGCCCTGCAGCACGTCTCGCGCCTGCTGCACGACCGCCTGCCATGCGACGGGTTCAACCTGCTCCAGTCCAACGGCCGCTGCGCCACCCAAGTAGTGCCACACGTCCATTTCCACGTGGTTCCGCGCTGGGACGGACGACCGGTCCGGTGGCTGCCCGGGACCTATGCCTCAAACGAGGCGATGCAGGCGTTGGCCGCGCGACTGCGCGTCGGCTAGCAGCGCGTCGGGCTCAGCCACCCCGATGCGACGCAAAAGAAGTTGCGGCGGCGGTGTGTGCTGGTATGATGCCACCATGCGTAGCAAGTTGCATGTCGCGCTGATCTACAACGCCTGCCGGGCGGCCGTCCCGGAAATGCCGGATGACCGCGGCAGCACGGATGAGCTTCGCGCGTTCATCCGTCGCCTGGCGCACGACATCCGCGGGCTGCGCCATCGCGTCAGCGTGGTGCCGCTGGCCAACGACCTGATGGGCTTCCAGCGGCGGCTCTCCCGACTGCGGCCCGATGTGGTCTTCAACCAGTATGACGATATCGTGCACGGTGCCATCTATGAGATGCGCGTTGCGGCCTTGGTGCGCATGATGGGCTTCCCCCTGACGGGCTCCCACGCATTGGCCCTGGGGCTCTGCCGCTACAAGTACATGGCGGTGAGCTTGCTGCAGGGGGCCGGACTGCCGGTGCCGCCGGAATCACGCCTGCTGGAACGGACGGGCGATATCAGCCGGTTCCGCTGGCGCTTCCCGGCGATCGTCCACCCGGCGCAGGAACATGCCGGTATCGGACTGGGGCGCGAATCGGTCGTGCACTCAGTCCGGCAGTTGCGGACGCAAGTCCGCACCATCCTACAGGTCCACAAGCAACCCGCCATGGTTCAGCGCTTCTTGACCGGCCGCGAGTTCAACATCGGCGTGGTCGGCGGGCGCAAGCTGCGCGTCATGCCCTTCGCCGAGGTCAACTACTCGAAGCTGCCGGACGAGATCCCGCCCATCATGTCGTATGCCGCCAAGTGGCTGGCCAACACGGTCGAGTACCGACGGACCTCGGTCGTCTGCCCGGCGGTCGTGGACGCCCGACTGGCGCGCAAGCTGAGCAGCCTGTCGGTGGACGCCTTCCGGGCCGTGGGTGGCTGGGGTTACGGCCGCGTCGACATCCGCCTTGACGATGCGGGCGAGCCCTACGTGCTGGAAGTCAACTGCAACCCGTGCATCGAGGACGACGTGGCACTGGCACGCTCGGCAAAGGCGGCCGGGATCACCTACCCGCAGCTCCTGCAGCTGATCATCGAGGCCTCGCTCGAGAAGCCGCCCTTCGACGCCGACGTACCGATGCTGCTGCCGCCCCGGCAGCGCGGCCTGCTTGAGCCAACCTAGTCGGCGAACCGGCCGGTGAAGCTGAACTGGATCACCATGGCCGTCACCAACGCCGTGACGTCCAGCAGGCACTCGGCGTCGCGGTTCGTGCGCATGCGCAGCTCCAACGCACGGCTGCGCGTCTCGAGTTTGCGCAGGATCATGGCAATGTCACCAGCCTCCAGTCCCGACCAGCGCGCGATGCGCCGGGTCAGCATGCTCCGGCGCTGCCGTAGAAAGACGTGCACCGCCATGGCGTTGGCGTACGTGCGGGTAGCCGGAAAGATCGTGCGCAGCTTGTCATCGACATACCCTTGGGCGGCCTGCCGGTAGCGCTCGGCCCGCTCGCCGTAGTGTTCCGCCAGGGTAATCCGCAGCTCTTCCACCGGCCCGAGCGGGGCGCCCCCGTAGCGCAGTGGCTCGCGGGCGCGGAGCCGCCGCATCAGTCGCGCGACGTAGCGCAGCTTGGCCAGGGCCGGCCAGTTGGCGTACTTGCTGGCCCACCCCGTGCGCGGGGTCAGCCACACGGCGAAAGTCTCGGCGAAATCTTCGTCGGGGTGCTTCTGGGCGTAGGTCGTGCGGTGGTACTGGCCGTGTCCCAGATGGCGGACGAAATGGCGGCTGAACGGATTGGGCTCAAAGGCGTCGTGGTACGGGGCGGAGAACCGGCCGAAGGTCGCAGTCCATTCCTCGTCCTCCCACAGGCGGTAAGCATAGTTCACCGCGTGTCCGCCTTCGTGGCGCAGCAGCATCATGATCGTCTGCGGGTCCTCAATCTCGCCGGTCTGCTCCTCCTCGATCCGCCAGAGTCGCTTGTCGGCCAGGTAGAAGGGTATCCCGATGACCGGCACCTCGTTGGGACAGCCCCAACTGTCCGTCAGGTAGAATGTCGGCCGGAACCGGAAACCCTTGGCAGCGAACTCGGCCTCCAGCAAGCGCGTATAGGATGCGACCGGCGAGCCCTGCAGTTTGAGCCGCAGGTCGCAAATCCGCGTGTTCAACAGTTCGTAGCGAACCGTCTCCCACGCGTTGATCACACTTCGCATGCGTGCGGCAGCCATACCGACACCTTAACGAGGTTTCACCTCAGACAACTGTATTCAGAGGCGCTTGCAAAACCTCTGGTTTGTGCAAGCGGAGGGTTCAGGGTTCAGTGTGAGATTCCCGCCTGAACCCTGACACACTGAACCCTGTTTCCCGGCTCTTGCAGGGGTTCTGCAAGAGCCTCTTCAATATCACGAAGTCAGATATCGGAGATCAACGGTCGGCAGGCTGACTTCTGACCTCCGACCTCCGACCGCTTGGGTTGCGGTCAAAGCGCCACCTTAGTTGCCCTCGTTATAGAAGATGCAGAGACCGTCCTTGCCCGGCGCCACCAGGTCCAGACGCCCGCTGCCGCGCAGGTCGGCGAGTGCGAACTGAATGCCGCATCCCTTGCCGGCTCCGATGGGACCGTAGTCGATCACCTGCTTGGCGAAGCCCTCGCCGGTCCACTTGAAGTAGTAGAGACCCACGTCGTCCCACTCCCCCACGTCGTTGCCGCAATGGGCCCGGTGACGTTTGCCCGTCACAAGTTCACACTGCCCGTCGCCATCGATGTCGGCCCACTGCAGATCGTGATACTGGGCGTTGAACGGATCGATCGCATGGCGGATCCAGGTTCGTGAGCCGTCAGCCGCCCGCCGCTGTTCGAGCCACAACAGGCCATAGCCGTGGCCATTGCCCACGATCACGTCCCCCAGCCCATCGCCATTCACGTCGACCACCAGCATCGGCACGCTCGCACCCCAGAAGTCGAGCGCGAAGGCCGGGTGCCAGGTCCACGGCTGTCTCCACGGCTCGGCCGGGCACTCCAGCCAGCCACCCTGCAATACGATGTCCTGGCGGCCGTTCCCGGCGATGTCGCCGCAGCCCATGCCGTGCCCCTGCCCCTTGCCTTCGGGGAAGGTGTGAATCACGTGGTCGTCGAAGACGCCCGTGCCGCGACCTCCATCCGTGCGAAGCTTGTACGCGTGCACCTCGCGGCGGCCGGGTGTGTTGGGCACGATCTCAACGACGCCGTCGCCGTCGAGATCCCAGGCGCGCGTTGTCTCGATGTTGCCGGTCTCGGCAATGATCTGCTCCTGCCAGGGCTTGTCGGCAGCCCCCGGGTTGCGCCGCCAGCGCAGCGTATTCCCCCACCAGCCACCGCTGACCACGTCCAGGTAGCCGTCGCCATCGATGTCCAGGGGAATGGCCGAGAAGTCGTCCCAGTACTCGCCCGCCGCCTGTACAGGCACGATCGGCCGCTTGACGCGGAAATCGGGCCCGGCATACCAGTAACCGCCGCAGACGATGTCCGGGTGGCCATCGTTGTTGACGTCAAAGACGCCCGCCGCCTCGAAGGTCTCGTCAGACACCCACGCCTTGCGCCATTTGATCGGCATAGCTCAACTCCTATCTATCACACAACGGCCGAATGCGCTCGGCCGCCTCACACATCAGTTTCCACGGCACATCGGGGGGAATCAGGTGGTCGAACATGGGCACAAACCGCCCGTGCCCGATCATCTCGCGACAGCGCGCCACCTCACCATCAAGCGCGGCCGCCCCGACGGCCAAGGCGCGCTTGTCGAGCCCGCCCCAGATGCCCAGTTCCGGGTAGTCGCGACGGAACTCGCGCACGTCGTTACCCGCCTGCACCTCGAACGGAAGGAACATGTTGATCCCATGGCGCACCATCGTGGCCACGAGTTCGTGGCAGTCGCCATCCGAATCCACTGACACAATCCGCACGCCGTGCCGGCGGGCAAACTCCGCAATCCGGTCGTAGCACGGCATCATGAACTCCGCCACCATGGCCATCGAGATCAACGAGCCTTGCCGGCCGGCCATGTCCTCCCAGATGTGGATGTGGTCGATGCGGACCTCCGACGCAACCTGCTCCCAAAGTGCCAGCCAGAGCGAGGTCAGGTGGTCCATCATCTCGCGGATCAGATCCGGTTCGTCGTAGAAACCGACCAACAGGCGCTCGACCCCCAGCAGATCTCGCACAGTCCCGAATACGCCCCACGGGAACGCGCCCACCTGTACCGCTTCCCCCGATACGCGCACACGCGCCCGGAAGGCCGGCCAGTCTTCCGCCAACCGTCCCGGGTCGCCAACCCGGTAGCGGGTGGCCTTGAGCTCCTCCCAGTCGCGTCGCGATTTGACCGGGTAGTCCAGCCACTCTGGCATGTTGGAGGAGTTCTTGATCTGGCGCAGGATAATTCCGCGCTCGTTGCGATAGACGCGGTGCTCCGGCGTGTCCTCGAACACCTCGGGCGCAAACTCGGGCCAGGGACCGCTGCGCAGGGCGGGGATCGCGAACGACGCGTCATAGCCGAGGCGTGCGCCGATATCGAGCTGCGGTTCGCCCGACTCGGCGCGCCAACGGGCCATCGTCTCGCCCCAGGGCCACCAGCCCAGGCCCACGCCGAAAGGCACCCGATCGACGGGTTGCCCAAGCAGGCACCGTACCATGCGTTCGCCGGGAGTCAGGCAGGCCATGGCGGTCTCCAATGGGTAGGCAGCCTACTTGCCGTAGCGCAGCCGGATGTACTCACGCGCCATGCGCAGATCCTCGACCGCCTCGGCGCAGGTGCACGGCGGCGCGATCTCCCCGCGGCAGACGCGGACGAAATTGATGGCCTGCTGCCGCATGGCGTGCACCCACGGCAGGGTCGGTTCGGTGCGCACGGGCGTGGCCCCGTTGCCTGGATCGCGGTAGACCTCGACCGTACCGGCGCGGTTACATGCCAGCGGTGCCGGGAGCGCGATCTTCACGTAACCCCGTTCGAAACCGACCAGGATGGTCTCCTCCCAGGCGACGGACGTGTTGTAGGGCGACATCTCGATGATGCCGGTGATGCCCGACGCGCTCTCGGCCACGAGCAGGGTGTCGCCACGATCGGCAAACACGACGCGATAGGGCTCGCCGAACATGTGGCGCAGGTAGTTCACCTGGTGGATGTAGTAGTTCACGAAGCCAACGTACCGGCCGGCCTCCTCCTTCCAGCCCCAGGCGGCCTTACCATCCTCGGCGCCCGGCAGGTCGGTCATTGTGGCCTCCTCACGGGCGATCGGCCCGGAGGCCGCGTCACCGGCGCCCAACGCGCCACGGTCGCCGCCCGCGACCCAATCGCCGGCCGGCATGGTGATGCGCACGTAGCGCAGTCGCCCCACCTCGCCGGACGCGCGCCAGCCATCGATCACCTCGCGCGCATACTGCGTAGCCGGATCGGAGCGCTTGTGGTAGCCCACCATGTGGACGGTCCCGGCGGCCGCCGCGGCCTTGGCCAACTGTTCGCCGGCGGCCACACTCACGGCCACGGGCTTCTCGGTGAAAACGCACTTCACGCGGCCATAGAGTTCCGGCAGCAGGGCAGCGTGCACGTCGAACGGCTGACTGGCGACTACGCCGTCAAGCTGCTCGTTGGACAACAACTCGTCGTGCGTACGGTAGACCTTCGGGATGCCATAGCGTGCGGCGACCAGGCGCCCGGTGTCGGGGCGCAGTTCGGCCAGGGCCACCACTTCGCAATCGGGCAACGTTACGTAGTTGGACAGGTGGGCGCGCTGCCCCATGAATCCCGTCCCGACAAAACCGATTCGCATCTTGCGCGGTTGCGCAGCCTGCTTCTGCGTGCTCATGCTTGGAGATCCTTTCCGCCAAATGGCTGGTTGAGCCAAAGCAGGCGATAGTCTCGCACAACCCGGGGCCATTGTCACGCCGCCGGACGCCAACCGGATTGCGGGAGATGGAACGTTGGAATCCTGGAATGCTGCGAAATGGCCTATCAGACGGCCCAATTGCCTGCGATTTGCTGCCCAACAGACATCACCATGGCATGGATGGAACGTGAGCCGCCTGCGTTCCCCCCACGGAGGGCGCCAGCCGCGGCTGGCGCCCTCCCCCACCCCCGGCGCGCCTCGCTTTATGAGCTTGAACCCGGCAGGCCGCCCCTCTATTATGCCGGTCTGTAAGCGCCTGTAGCTCAATTGGACAGAGCGTCAGCCTCCGGAGCTGAAGGTTGTGGG
>CAZZCT010000111.1:0-16802 GCA_964652365.1 uncultured Lentisphaerales bacterium | reverse complement strand
CGTCGGCGCGCGCGGCCGGCGCCTCGTCTGCCGCCGGACCCTCGGCGACACGCAGCAGCGTCATCGCCCGCGCGACGGCGCGCTCGCCGGGCGGTTCGGTCTGGTGTTTCGCCGCCGGGACGGCAGGCGTCTCGGGCGTGACCGGCGGAGCGGCAGCCGCCTGCACGTTGGCCACGGCCGCCTGCCCAACCGGCATGGGCGTGACCGTCTCGCGATGCGTCGGCAGGGCAACCGTCTTTGGCGCGGCCGGCTCCTGGATCCGGGGCGCCTCGGTCCGGGCCTGGGCGCGGGCGCGTTCAGCCGTTGCCTGCGCGGCCGCCCGTTCCACGCGCAGGGCCTGCGCGGCCACGTCCTCCGACGGCGCGGCCACGTCGTGGGGTTTGATCTCGGCGTGGGTGGGCTCCGGCGTGGCCACGGGTTCGGGCGTCGGCACCGGCGCGTCGGACACGGCTGTGACGGCTGGCGGCGGTGCGTTCTCGGCCGGCCGCGGTTCCAGTTTAACCATCTGGACCGTGGCCGGGTCGGGACGCGCCTCGGCCTTGGCGCGCGCCTCGGCGGCCGCTGCGGACTCGGCCCGCCGCAGCTCGGTGGCGGTCTCACGGTCACGCACACGGATCTCGGGCCCGGGTGGCGTGAGCTGCACGCCGGTCGACCGCTCCAGCGCCTCGATCGAGATCGCCAATCCCGGCGCAATCTCATCCAGTTGCACCACGCGTGTCTGCACCAGCAGATCCATGGTCAGCAGCAGCAACAGGGCATGCAGGGCCGTGCTGAAGGCGAAGTATTTGGCCATGTGACTGCCCGGCGTCTGCGCGCGCATCAGCCAGCGGATCAGGAGCGTCAGCACGGCGCCGATCAGGATCAGGATTAGCAGAATGTGAAGCCAGTCCAGATTGCGCGCCCACGACGCCCAACCCCGGGCAGCCGGCGGCGGGGGGGGCGTCGGCGGCGGCGACTCGGACGGCAGCAGCACGGCCGCCGGCGGCGCCGTTTCGCACCACGTTCCGCCCGCCATGGCCGGCGCCAGCCACGTGGTCTCGCCAGGGGCGGGCGCGCCGGGCGCCCAGGCTTTGCGGCCGTCGGCGGCCTGCTTGGGTGTCGCGCCGGCGTCGGACAGGCGCGCCGCGGCCGGCGTGCAGCCCTCCGTGGCCGCCAGCCTGGTCTGGGGCGCCAGCCAGGCCACCCCGGGCAGTCGCATGGGACGCGGCGGCGCCTGGACCACCCAGCCGCGCACGGTCCGCCGCTCGAACAACCAGCCCTGCGGTGTGCGGCCGGTGGCGCGCACCCGGCAAGTCCAGCGGCCGGGCTCCGCCGGCACCACCCAGCCGCCGTAGACGCCGTCGCCTGCTACGCCGTCACCGGCGCGGCCATCGTCGCGCAAGGCGGTCGTATTGGTGGGCCAGAGGCTGAACGGCGCACGGTCGGAGACCGGGGCGAGAGCCACCTCGACCACGGCGCCGGTGACCGGCGCGTCGCCGCGCAGCACGAGGCAGGCGACCCGCACCGGCACGGCGGCCGTGATGGCGCCCGCTTCGGGGAAGGGGATGGCCTCCAGGTCGCTGTCGACCTGCGCCGCCAGGACGCCGTCGCCAGCTGTCCCGCGCAGGCTCCACGCGCCCCGCGGCGGCGCGAACAACTCGGCGTCGCCGTCGGCCGTGCCGTGGCTGGACAACGCGCGGGCCACGCCATCCGGGCCGACCAGGCTGCAGGCGGCCGAACGGCGCTCGTCCAGCAGCGTCAACGACAGCGCCCGCACCGTTTCGTCGACCGGTAGCGTGGCCGTCGCACCGACCGTCACTGGCCAGTCACCCAGCGCCACGCTGCGGTGCAGGTCGAGGGCAATACGCCGGAAGATCGTCTGCAACTGGTCGGTCGATTCGGCCCGGTGGAACGCGCCGCCCGTGGCGAGCGCGATGCGGTCGAGCGTGGCCGCATCGATGTCCTCCGACAGCCCGACCGCATAAATCGGCCAGCGCCGGACGGCGAAGCGGGTGTGCGCGTTGGCGTAGTCGCCGGGCTCGTCGCGGCCGTCCGAGAGCACCACGGCCACCTTGCGCGACTCGGGCAGGCGGTCGAGCGTGTTGCAGGCCAGCGCCAGGGCTGCATCGAGGTCCGTGCTGCCTTCGGCCGCCAGCCGGTCCAGGGCCTGTTCGATGGCCGCTGTCTGATCCGGGGGGGTGGGCGGCAGCAGTAGGCGGGGGTGCCGGTTGAAAGCCACGATGCTGAGCGTGCCGACCTCGCCGCGCGCCGCGGCGATGCGGGCGAAGAGACGGGCAGCCGCGACGCGCAGGCGTTGCGGGTCCGTGCGGCGCATACTGAACGAGTCGTCCAGCACTAGACAGACATCGAGTCGGCGCGGAGTCTGCTCGACGGCCTGCGGGAGCCGGACCGATCCAGCCGGGGCGTTGTGCGCGTTCAGCCCCTGGATCAGCAGATCGAAGCTGCCGTGGGTCGTGTCGGGCCAGCCGCCGACGAAGAGCTGCCAGCCGCCGCCGGCCGCGCGCAGCGGGATCACGGTGCGGACCGTCAGGACGTTGGTGGCGGTGGATTCCGCGCGTGCCAGGCGGGCCTCGAAACGCACGGCATCGGGCAGTTCGGATGGCGCCAGGCGCACGAAGCCATAGGGTCCGCAGGCCTGGTAGGTGGCCGCGCGACCGCTGCCGCCCGCGGCCAGGACCAGGCACAGGCCCAGCCACCGCGGAGGCGCGCCGATGTGGCGCGCACGTGGCGGCAAGCGCACGGGCGGTGTGTCCGGAGCTCTGTCTGTTGCGTCCATGGTGCCCGATTGGAGGCTGGACCGCGCGAGGCGCTTCATCAGGTTTCTAAAACGGCGAGGTGCGGCTTGATGTCGGCAAAAGGCACATCCTGCGGCAGCACGCCGCGCGTGGCGGCCAGCGCGGCCGTGACACCGGCGGCTTCGCCGAGCGCGGCGGCGTCGCCGCTGACGCGATAGCTGGAGTGGGCCAGGAAGTCGCCGCTGATGCAGCGGCCGGCCATCATCAGGCCGGTTACGTCGCGGGCGATCAGGGCCCGCAGCGGAATGTCGTAGGGCTTGGCCCGCACGCCTGTGTCGTCGATCCCCTTGTTCTTGGCCGGGTCGAGCGCGTGCACGTCCACGCAGAAGGAGACCCGGCAGACGGCATCTTCGAAACGGGCGCCGCGGACCAGGTCGTCGGTGCTGACGCGGTAGAGCCCCTGAAGGCGACGGCTTTCGCGTACCCCGATCTGGCCGCTCTGCGCCATGACCTGCACGTTGGCCCAGCGGTCGCCCGAACGCCGCAAGGCGGTGGCAATCGCCAGGTTCTCGGCGCGCCCCCGGATCGTGGCGTCGGTCAGCTTCTGCGCGTCCGGCTGGAGGTAGCCGTACTCGTGGTTGGCCATCATGATGATGTAGCCTTCGCGCACCAGGAACATCGTCGGGTGGGCATAGGAGGGCGTGTGGCCGCCGCGCTCCATCTCCGCCTTGATCCAGGCCTTGTTGCCCCCCCACTCGCGGATCGTGAAGGGAGGTTCGTCGGCGCGGCCGGCGCCGGTCAGAATGGCCATCATGCTCATGGGCTGGCAGAGACCGGTGCTGGGCTGTCCCAGTTCCCAGGAACAACCGGCCTGCGCACCCAGGTCGCCGTCGCCGGTGCAGTCGATGAACACCTTGGCGCGCCAGGCTTCGCGTCCGCTCTTGGATTCGGTGAGGACGGTCTCGAGCCGGCCGGCGGTATTGACGTGGGCAGCCGCGACGCGGGTGTAATAGCGGAGCGCGACACCCGCCTCGCCGCACATGGCCTCCAGCACCTGCTTGAACCGTTCCACGTCGTAATCCTGAGCGTGCGGACCGTCATGGATCGGGCCGCGGGTCCCGGCTCCGGCGGCGGCCAGGCGATCCAGCAGTTCGCGCAGCAAGCCACCCTTGTCCTGTTCGATGATGTGTGGCAGGCAGCCGGTGGTCCAGATGCCGCCCAGGGCGCCGTGGGCCTCGATCAGCCGGACGCGCGCACCACGGCGCGCAGCCGCCAGCGCGGCCAGCACGCCAGCCGGTCCGCCCCCGGCCACGAGCACATCGGTTTCCTCGACTACGGGGATGGTTCGGGCCGGTTCGGTGAAGGTGGAGTTCATCACACGGTAGACTCTAGATTTCCCGTGCCGGGAAATCTACTGTTTTCGGCGGCGGAACCCATGGAGGGCGAGCGTCCTCGCGAGCCGCCGACGCAGGATCGGGCGCACGGCGATGCAGCGGGCGCACCGCCAGCTCCTGCATTTCCGGGTCCCCCCGGGATTGCGGAAGATGGAAGGTTGGAAGGCTGGAATGTTGGGAAACAGCCCATCAGCGCACGGTCTGCCACTATTCCACCATTCCAACGCTCACTCTCGCAGTCTCAGGGCCGATCGTGTAGAATTGCAGCCTTTCATTGGAGACCCCGACTATGGCCATCACACCTTGTCGCCCGAAGTGGCGTGGCACCCTGACGGACCGTGAGCGGTTCAATAGCCAGATGCACTACCGGTCGGTCGACCGCTGCTTCAACATGGAGTTCGGCTACTGGGATGAGAACTTCCAGCTCTGGCCGCTCTTCAAGGACAACGGTGTTCGCAACAATTGGGAGGCGGACCAGTTCTTCAACTTCGACCGCATCGGCGGGACCGGCGGCAACACCTGGATGGAACCGTCGTTCGAGCACAAGGTGGTCGAGATCCGCGGCAAGACCAAGATCCTGCAGAACGGCGACGGACTCCTGGCCGAAGTGCCGGTCGACGGCCACGACACCATTCCGCACTACCTGCAGGCCACGGTCGTTACGCCCGACGACTGGAAGAAGTGCAAGGCCGAGCGCTTCCGGCTCGACAGCCCGTCGCGCCGCCTGGACGTGGCCAAGATCCGGCAGGCCCATCCGGTGGACCGCGATTACGCGCTGGGCATCTCCTGCGGTTCGATGATCGGCCAGATCCGCAACATGCTGACCTTCGAGGGGCTGGCCTATGCCTGTTACGACTACCCTGCGATGGTCGAGGACATGGTCGAGACCTGCTGCCAACAGGTCGAGAACGTACTCGACCAGCTGCTCGGCCAGCTCGATTTCGACTACGCCTCGGGCTGGGAAGACATCTGCTTCAAGAACGGTCCGATCATCTCGCTGGACTTCTTCGAGCGCGTGATCGTGCCACGCTACAAGCGCATTGGCGACCGGCTGCACCGCCATGGCATCGATCTGTGGTACACCGACTGCGACGGCGACGTGCGGCCCCTGATGCGCGGGTTCCTTGAGTCGGGCATCAACTGCCTCTTCCCCTACGAAGTCAACAGTTGCGTCCACCCGGCCGAATTGCTGCGCGAGTATGGCCGCGAACTGCGGATCATGGGTGGCATCGACAAGCTGGAGATGATCAAGGGCCGCCGCGCGATCCAGGCCTACCTCGAAAGCGTGGCGCCGCTGGTCGAACGCGGCGGGTATATCCCCTTCTGCGACCACCGCTGCCCGCCGGACGTCAAACCCGACGACTACCTCTACTATCTCGATCTCAAGGAACAGATGTTCGGGATGAAGTAGGTTTTGCGGGCCGCGAGACCTGATGGGGCGGTGCGCGGGAGCGCTGCCATCTGTAGCCGCCGTCGGCCCGACGGCGGTCGTGCGTCTGCAGTCGCCGTCGACCCGACGGCGGTGGGGCGTCTGTGGCCGACGTCGGCCCGACGGCGGTGCGGGCGGCCTCAAACTGCGAGAGTTGTCTACCTCATGCCGCTCAGCCATGCGCCATGGCCATGCACTGACGGCTCCACGGAGTGTCGCCCTCCAGGCACGTCTCCTCACCGATCGGGTGATGATTCCAGATGGAGGGCGAGTGTCCTCACGAGCCGCAGCCGCATGGTGCTGCGCATGGGAGGGCGGCAGGTTCCCCGGCAACTCTCGCAGAACAGGGGGCGGACCGGGCCCTTGACCCGCCCGCCGGGTGCCCCAAGGGCCTGGGGCACCCCTACGCGCCGGCCATTCTGGCAGACCGTTCTACTTGAAGCACGCTGGCTCAGCCGTTGGTCGTCCGCCAGCCCAGCGGGACGGCCGTCGCGCGTTGGGCCAGGCGCAGGCATTCGCCGCCCGCATAGACGACCAAGCCTTCGCCCGCCAAGGGGCCCAGGACGGACTGGAATGCGGCGATGCCGTTGGCGTCCGCCGGTCGCACCCGTGCCGAGGCCTTCACCTCTACGGGGAACAGTCGGCCCGCATACTCGACGACCAGATCGACCTCGGCACCGCTGTGCTGGCGGTAATGGTGGAACGCAGGCTCGGTCTCCAACCCCACGCATTGCTTGATCAGGTCGGTGACCACCAACGTCTCGAACAGCGCCCCGAAGGCCGGGCTGCCGGACACGGCGGACGGCTCCGGTAACCTCAGCATGTGGCACGCCAGACCGGTGTCCGCCAGATAGCCTTTGGGCTTGCGGCTGAGCCGCTGCGTCAGGTTGCGGGCGTAGGCCGGGAGTTCGAGCCACTGCCGGCCGGCCTTCAGGACGTCGAGCCACTTTCGGGCCGTCGGCGCGCTGGCCCCGACCTCACGTCCCAGTTCGCGTTGGTTCACCTCTTGTGCCGTCAGCGCAGCGCAAAGCCCCAGGAACCGGCCGAACTGCTCTTCGTCACGAATGTCCTGCTGCATGCGCACGTCGCGCTGGACGTAGGTCGCCACATACCCCTTCATCCAGCCAGGAACCACCGCGAGCGGGAGGCCGGTCGGCTCCGGCATGGAGCCTCGCCAGAGGGTCTCGGCAGGCGACCACGCAACCGGACGACCGGACGCGAGTAGGGAGAGCCCCGACCCTGCGCCGCTTGGCTGAGAAACGGCCCGCAGCCACCCAGGCAGCCACGCCATGCCGGGGTCTTCATGCGACTCGGACAGGGAGAAACCGGAGAGCTCGAGCAGCGCGGTCCGGCCCGCGAGCGACTCCGACAGGTGGCGCATCACTTGCCACTGGTGGGAGCCCGTCAGCACAAACTGTCCCGGTCGACGGTCGGTGTCGATCCAGCGTTTCACCGCAGCCACCAGAGAGGGCACATGCTGGATCTCGTCCAAGATCAGCGGGGGCGGATGGTTCCGCAGGAACAGATCGGGGTCCCGGCGCTCGCCGTAAAGATCTTGAACCGGATCGAAGGTGAACACCTTCATTCGGTCGCCCAGACAATGCTGTAGCAGGGTGCTCTTGCCTGTCTGGCGTGCACCGGTAAGCAGCACACACGGAAACGCTTCCACATAGGCCAGAAGTCGGGCTTCGATCAAACGACGATGGTAGCGCATGGGTCGATATTGTAAAGCTCCGGCATACAAAAGCAAGTCATTCATCCGAGCGGGACTGCGCCGTACCGTGGACGCGGGGTTAGTGGACGCGGGGTGAAGCAGTAGGGCGGGACCTACGGGACCGCCCCGTGATCGCTGGCGTGATTGCCGGCCAGAGCTTCCATTACTCCATTGCCATCCCTCGGTTGGGTTTCACTGTAACAGCGGAGGACCGCCGGGGCCGCGATGACGTGAGTCTCTGCCACCCGAACAGTTCTGCCCGCCATCGGGTGGTGCAACACATTCTATGTCCCCGGTGTGCCCACCCCGGTGTGCCCCCGGTGGGCCACTCTCTCTGGCGGCTACGCCCGAAGCCCACCCGTTGTCTGTCGACGATGCGCACGACGAAGATGCGCGACGAAGATGCGATGCAAATGCAATCTACATGTGCCGACCAAGGAGGCGCTTCGCCCGCAATCCCTATGAACCGCCAAGGCGCCAAGAACGCCAAGCATACAAGGTTTCCTTGGCGCTCTTCGCGTCTTGGTGGTTCGCTATTTGTTGTAGTGCCGCGACTAAGTGCGCTGACTTCCTGATTCAGCCGCTACGCCATCTTCCGTCTGCGGACATACGTCGGTGGCCTCTCGGCCGCCACGCGGACAACGTCGGCGACCGGGCGTTCGGGATAATCGGCTTGACGGCGCACCACATCGAGGCCGGCATGCGGGTCGATCTCCAGCGCCTCGCATAGCCGCACGAACTCCGCCACATCCAGGCGGCGCTCGCCCGTCTCGATCTTGCCTACCCAAGAGTGGGGCAGCCCGAGCTTGACTCCGAGCGCGCGCATCGACAGACCTTTGGCCTTCCGGTTGGTCCGCAGCCACGCCAGCAGGGCGCGGTAGTCCGGCGCATGGACGCTTTTCATGTCGCGACGATAGCGCGGCACGCCCAATGGACCCAAATCGGGTACGCCTGGCTGACCAGTGCGCGGTTGGGGCGGGTCAGGCCCGTGACCTACGTGGCTGGTAACCGTCTCACGCTGGTGCGGGCGCAGGGCGGTCCCGTGTGAATCCGGCTCGCGGTCCAGGCGGCGCGGTTCTGGCTCGCCCAACGCGTCATGATTCGCGCCAGAAAAAAGCACTTGTACCTTTTCCGGGGACATGCTATACGTGCCCCTATCATGGGTACGTCTTGGTATGTGACGCCCGTACCTGTGTGGATGACTCATGCGGATGAGTCCATCTGGCGTGGGGTGTTCAGTACCGGCTCTGCCCCAGCATGGCATGCCGTGCGTTGGGCTTTCTGGTATTCAGTGGGGACATACTGATGGCTTCTGAGCGCCCAGCATGCACCAGACACGAACAGGGACTGGACCGCGATGGCATACCGTTCGGCTTTCCCGCGGAAGCAATGACCGCACTGGAGGCGAGATGACCAGCATCCTCTTTACCTGCCCGAACTGCGCGAACCCCCTTGCAGTCGATGAGGACCTGACCGCGCAGTCGGCGGACTGTCCCGCCTGCGGCCGGGCGATCGAAGTACCTCGGCCCGACATCTCGTACCGTTGCCCCTATTGCCGCGCGCCGCTGAGTTCACCGTCGACCGTGGTCGGGGCGAAGGCCAACTGCCCGAACTGCGACCGAGTGATCGAGGTGCCTGAAAGGAGCGCTCCGGCGCTGGCGCATCGTCAGCAAGCGGGATCGCCGTCTGCCGTCGTAAGAGGTCCGGAATCGCTTCCCGAAGGTCGGCGGTGCCCGCAGTGCGCCGCCGCTGCGCCGCCCACTGCGATCATGTGCACCAATTGCGGCACAGACCTCCGCACAGGCAAGCCACTGAGCAAGCGGGCCCGTTCGGTCAATGGGACTCTCGTCTTCTGGATCTGCTTCGCGGCACTCGTGGCGCTCGGTGCCGGAGGGTGGTACGTCTGGAAACAGAGAAAGACGGCGGAATTTGCGCGGGTTGCCAGCATTGAAGCCGCTACGGCCAAAGCAGCACAGGAGGCCAAGGCTCTGGCAGAGCAGCAGAAACTCGAAGCCGAGCGCCAGGCAGCCGAGGTTGAGCGGCAGCGCGTGGCAGCCGAACGCGAGCAGGCCGAGGCAGAACGGCAGCGGAAGCAGGCGGAATGCGAAAGGGTCGACGCAGAGAACACGCGGCTGCGTCTGGCCCGCTTGCGGAAGGAATACCTTGACGCGCCCGACGTGGGGCTGCTCGACGCACTCACGGTTCTCTCCGCAACCAAGCGCTTGCGACTGGCGGTCGACCCCGATGTCATGGAGTCGGTGTCGCGCGTACGAGTCGACAGCATCGACTTCGCACGCCTCGTTGAGAAGGGCGGACTCCAGAGCTTCCTTGCGGGTCATGGACTGGTCATACGCGCTTGCCCGATGTCAGAAACGGACACCAACATGGTCGCACTGGTGACGACAGAGGCGATCTGGGGTTACTGCTGTGCCAGCCGTCAACTGGGTAAGAAACAACTCCAGGCGGCCCTCAAGTCGCTGTCGTCCGTCCCCGTCGACAGTTCCGAGTTCGGTGGTCACGGCATGGCTCTGCGTAAGTTGCTGACCGAACTCGCCGAGCGAGAGATGGAGCAGGCCAAGCTCGCTTCGCAGGTCAGGCGGCGGTTGGATGTGTGCGCGCAGCATTACAGGGCCGCGCAGATGTTCATGCGGGGTGTGTCGATCCACGAAGGAACGAGAAATTCGAAGCCGGTCGGCGACAGGGGCGTCCAGCAGGCTGCCGCCAAGGCCAGCTACGAGAAGGCGCTAGGTGAGATCCGGGCGGTCAGCGTCGACATGAGTTCGTTCGTCCGTAGCAAGGCCGCCGGTGACCGCGCCTTGGTCGACCGCTTTTGGGATGCTTACGTCACTGACCTGTCCGTGGAATCAGCCTACCTCCTCGATCATTTCATCGAGACCTTCGAACTGCTTCGCGGTCTCAGTGGCGAGATCGAGAAGAGCGGCCTGCTTGACGATGTCAAGATATCCGGCTACTACGACATGAATGAGCCGATGCGCTCCTGCAAGGCCGCGATCAGAGCCTACCGCGGCGAACTGGCCGATCTGCCCGATGACCTTCGCCACATCCAAGATCGGCTGGCGAGTCGGACCAAGCTCTCCGCCGGTCTGACGAGCGCCGCACGGATGAACTTGGCCACGAAAGCCGAGATTGAGCGCGAGATGCGGGCTTCGGGCCGGGCCTTGGCTTGCGACCGCGGTAACGCGATGGCGAGGGCAGCGGCAGGCTTCTTCCGTATGGGCCTTTACTCGCACTCGCTGTTGGATGCCCTGGGTGGAGTGTCAGCCGACGGTGCTAGCATCGACCTGCTATTGCGGGATCTCGCCGCTGCACGCAAGCAGATGATCCTGAAGGCTGCCGAAGAGGTCGCTGGTCGAGACGGCGTGAAACAGTCCGCAGCCGAGGCGGACAGGGTGGGGGCGGCCACCGGTCTCTGGGTGGAGGACGGCAGTGAAGGCGGCGCCTTCAATGAAGGCGGCGCCTTCCGCGTGAACGTGGGCATCAAGCCCCGCGTCAAAGAGACCGTTTCGCGAGAAGTCACCGTGCGCGCGAGCTCGGGAGCCATTACGCCCTACGTCGGTTACTGGCAGAGCTGGAGCAGGACCGAGCGCCAGACCTTTCAAGTTGACTCTGCTTCGCTCGTGTTCGAGGACTACGGAAAGAAGGACGTTGACCTGCTCATCTCTGCCAACGAGGTGTACCGCTGGCTCTGTGCAACGTTTTCGGTCGCAATGAAGGACCAGGCAATGCACATCGCCTTCCACGATCTGAAGTCGAGCAAGGGGGGAGACTCTGGCGGAGTGACCTTCGCGGTAGCGGCTTATTCAGCGATCACCAACAAGCCGGTCAGCGCGAGTGTGGCCATGACCGGATCGCTTCGCGCAGATGGCACGGTCTACGGGATCGGCGCGGTCTTCGAGAAGATCCTGGCGGCTGTAGCCGCACCACAGATCGAACTTGTCGTGATACCCAGGTCGAACGAGGCCGACGCCATGCTGGTGCCCTTTGACGCGCTCTGCCGAACGACCATCGTCTCGGCTGAAGGTATCCAGACATATCTAGACTACGCGACAAACCCTGAACACAATGCGAAGTCTCTTGCCAAGCTGCGCATGGCGCAGGCATTGCTGCTCACCGGACAGAAAGATCGGGCCGAGTTGTTGCTGCTGGATGTTGCAGCCGAATGCCCGGAAGTATTTACGGCGAGACGTCTGCTGGAAGTGATTGCCTGCTGGAAGAAAGCGAAAACAACACTTCTGGCGCAGGTCAGTACCCGGTGAGGGTGCGTCGGTGGCGCCGGTGGAATCGAACGCCGGTTAGGACTATCGGAATGTGACGGTCACGTTAGAGGCGACGCAGCAGAAGAGCTAGAGTGGCACGGTCTCGGTCTGCCTGGCCATGACATATGGCAGTGCCGCCATCCGTGCCTGCGGCACGGATCTCTTGTGGTCCGGTCTGTGGCTCAGTCGCCCGGCGGCGTGACGCTGGCGCCATAGTCGGCGGCGTGTGAAGGGTTCGCCCGCGGCAGCCGGAAGCGCTGCTGCGGGCGACTGTGACGCACATCTTCCAGACGAGGCTGCCGCCCGGCTAGGCCGGGAACAAGAGATGGGGGTAACTCTCTTTTGCTGTAGGGGGCCCTAACCGCAGATTGACGAATCATGAGATCCGAATCATGAAGGGCGGGATGGACTTCGACATTCTGCAGCTCATGGTTCGTCAATCTTGTGGGCGTGGTCCAGGGCAAGCTGTGCTCAAACGGCACTGCCGGCACGGCGCGGAGCACCGTGCTACGGCGCCGTAGAACGGTCCTCCGGGCCGTTCGTCCACCGTTCTTGCCTGCCTGTGCGTGCCGCACGCAGACAGGTCGCCGCGCTCGTCCACCGATGGGTGCGACCAAGTTTCCAGTTTCAAGCTAGAAGCCCGCTGCCCCGCTATTTCCGCCTGCGGGCATGCGTCGGTCGCCCCTCGGCCGCCATGCGGACGGTAGTGGCGACCGGGCGCTCGGGATAACCGGCCGGGCGGCGGACCACCTTGAGGCCGACGTGGGGATCGGCCTGCAGCGCCTCGCACAGGCGCGCGAACTCGGCCACGTCCAGGCACCGCTCGCCGGTCTCGATCTTGCGAACTGGGGACATAGAACGTGTGCGAACTGGGGACATAGAACGTGTGCTTCCGCTCGACGGCACTGCGGAGCTGTTCGTTGGAGGTGTCGTGCTCAAAGGTGCGTCTGGCAACCAGCGCCCTGACGGTCTTTGCCGCTCTCGGTCGCGGTCGCTGTAGCCGCCATCGGCCCGATGGCGGTCGTGCGGCGGTAGGGGCGGGCCAGGCCCTTGGCCCGCCCGACGGGTGCCCCAAGGGCCTGGGGCACCCCTACGGCACTCACAGCCCGGCAAATGGATTCACGGCGAAGCCACCACGGGTGGGCGGGGGACGACCGCCCTTGGCGGGCGCCGGTGCGGGTCCGCGGGCTGCGGGTTGCGGCCCGCCGGGCTTGCCACCGTTGGCCAAGCCCTTGCCGGCGTCTGGCGGGCGCTCGCCCGCCGCCGGCTGCTTGGCGCTCAGGGCGATGCGTTTGCGCGCCAGGTCGACCTGTAACACGCGGACCTTCAGCCGATCGCCGGCCTTGACCACCTCGGCCGGATCGCGCACAAAGCGGTCCGCCAGTTCCGAGACGTGCACGAGCCCGTCCTGGTGCACGCCGATGTCCACGAACGCGCCGAAAGCCGTGACGTTGGTCACCACGCCCTCCAGCACCATGCCCGGCTTGACGTGCCCGATTTCGGTCACATCCTCCAGGAATTTGGGCATCTCGAAGGTCGCGCGCGGGTCACGGCCGGGTTTCTTCAGTTCGGACACGAT
This sequence comes from uncultured Lentisphaerales bacterium, assembly GCA_964652365.1. Lineage (GTDB taxonomy): Bacteria > Verrucomicrobiota > Kiritimatiellia > RFP12 > CAZZCT01 > CAZZCT01. Next base: position 3,674 of record CAZZCT010000111.1, on the reverse strand, counting down.
GTCGCGCAGGGTCGGCTCGCCCACGCTCTCCGAGACGTAACGGCCGATCTCGATCCGCTCGGCCAGGGCCGCGTTGCCCGCCAGTTGCTCCAGCGGCACGTTCACGTCGCGGGCCATCTGCGCCACCAGCGCGTAGCGTTCGGGATGCACGGCCGAGGCGTCGAGGGGATTGGCAGCGCCGCGGATGCGCAGGAACCCGCCCGCCTGTTCGAAGGCCTTGGGCCCCAGGCCGGGCACCTCCAGCAGTTGGCGCCGGCTCGCGAAGGTGCCGTGGGCGTCGCGGTACGCGACGATCTTGCGCGCCAGGCTCGGCCCGATCCCGGCCACGCGCGCCAGCAGCGGCGCACTGGCGGTATTCAACTCCACGCCCACGCGGTTCACGCAGCTCACGACCACCTCGTCGAGCTTGCCGGCCAGCAGGGGCTGGTGCACGTCGTGCTGGTACTGGCCCACGCCGATCGCCTTGGGATCGATCTTGACCAGCTCGGCCAGCGGGTCCTGCAGGCGGCGGCCGATCGAGATCGCACCGCGGATCGTCAGGTCCAGCTCCGGGAACTCCTCGCGCGCGATCTCCGAGGCGCTGTAGACGCTGGCGCCGGACTCGTTGACCGGCACCACCAGCACGTCCTTGAAGCCGGCCTCCTTGAGGGCCCGGCGCACGAAGGTTTCGGTCTCGCGGCCGGCGGTGCCGTTACCGACGGCGATCGCATACGGGCGGTATTTGGCTGCCAGCTTGCAGATCTCGACCTGCGCCTCGATCGCCTGGCGCTCGCCCTGGCTCGGGTAGATGGTGACGGTATGCAGGAACTTGCCGGTGTCGTCCAGGGCCGCGCACTTGCAGCCGGTGCGCAGGCCGGGGTCGATGCCGACCACCGGGCGGCTGCCCAGGGGCGCCTGCAGCAGCAGGTTGCGCAGGTTCTCGGCAAAGATCTCCACGGCGGCGCGGTCGGCCTTGAGCTTGAGCTCGACGGCCACGTCGATCTCGACGCTCGGGACGATCAGGCGCCGGTAGCTGTCCTCGATGGCGCGCGTCAAGTGTGGCGCCCAGGGCGAGGCAGGCTGGAGGCTGAAGAGCGTTTCGATGCGGCGCAGCAGCGGCGCGGCCTCGGTCTGGAGCCGCACCTGCAGCACGCCCTCGGTCTGGCCGCGCCGGATGGCCAGGTAGCGGTGCGAGGGGATGGTGGCGACCTGCTCCTGGAACTGGTAGTACTGCTCGAACTTGGTGGGGACCGCGGGCGGCGGATCGACCACCTCGGAGACCACGACCGCCTCGGTGGCAAAGGCCTGGCGCACGAGTCCGCGCACCTCGGCGTGTTCGGCCACGATCTCGGCCACGACGTCGCGCGCGCCGGCCAGGGCGGCGGCGGCGTCCTCCACGCCCTTGGCGGCATCCACGAAGGCGGCGGCCGCCTCCTCGGGGGTCCCGTCGGGCGGCTGGGAGAGCAGGGTCTGCGCCAGCGGCTCCAGGCCGCGTTCGCGCGCGATCATGGCGCGGGTGCGGCGCTTGGGGCGGTAGGGCAGGTAGAGATCCTCCAGGACGGTCTTGGAGTTGCAGGCGACGATCTTCTGCCGCAGCTCGTCGGTCAGCTTGCCCTGCTCCTCGATGGTCTTGAGCACCGTGTGGCGGCGTTCCTCGAGTTCGCGATAGTAGCCTAGGCGCTCCTGGATCTTGCCGATCTGGACCTCGTCGAGGTTGCCGTGGGCCTCCTTGCGGTAGCGGGCGATGAAGGGGATCGTGTTGCCTTCTGCCAGCAGGCGGGCGACGGCGGCGATCTGGCGCGGGCTGATGCTCAGCTCGTCGACCAGTTGGGGCAGGGACGGAAGAATGTCATCGGCGGCGTCGGTCGTCTCGGACATGCAAGCTCCTGGGGCAAGGCGGGGTTGGGGTCGCGCGCCGTATTGAAGCGCACCCGGCGTGCGGGGGCAATCGCAAACCGCAGCAGCGTGTCCGACTTGGTTACGTGATGGCGATCAAGCGGTGTCTCGACACGCTGCTGTCGACCGAACCGTCTCAAGCAACCGGTTACGTCCCGTCGCGCATCGAGGTAGGGGTGCCCCAGACCCTTGGGGCACCCGGCGGGCGGGTCAAGGGCCTGACCCGCCCCTACTTGGCGTGACAGGCGTTAGTGTCGCGTGACCCAAAAAGAAGCAGATTCCGCGGCACGCGGAATCTACAGATTGGCCGCCAGGCCAATCTGACCGAAGGGCCCGGAGGCATCGAGCTCCGGACCGGTGGCGGTATCGGCCTGTTCCAGGTCGGTCTCCGAGGCCAGGCGGTAGCCGCCGGTGGCGAAGAGCGCCAGCACCGGGTTCATCCGCCAGGCCGCGCCGGCCCGCAGATCGAGCAGGTTGTAGTCACCGTCGTAGCGCCGCAGGGTGGTGCCGCCGGCGGCTGGCGTGTTCAGGGTTTCCAGTTCGGCGCTGGCGCCGCCCAGCCCGAGATCGGCCCAGAGGATCCAGGTGGGGGTGCGCTGGAACTGGTAGCCCAGCACGATCTCGGAATAGGATCCCATCAACTCGGCGCTGGCGTAACCGGCGTCGTCCATGCCGGAATCTTCAGACCCATAGGAGCCCATCCTCAGCCCCAGACGCCACTCCGGCCGCCCGAGCCACCAGGAGAGGCCCAGTTCGAACTCGCCGACCGTGTCGTTGTCGAGACCGCGGTTGCTGACGTCGGTGCCGCCCAAATCCAGGTCGGCCATCTGACCCACGCCGAAGCCCAGCGTCAGGGCCAGCCGGTGGAAGATGGCCTTGGGCACCGGCTCCCAGGTCTTGGCTTCGAGCGACTGCGAGAACTGCTGGGCCTGGGCGGGCGACAGGCGGTCGACCGCCTGCAGCAATTCATCGGGCGTCACCTCGGCGCCCGTGACCTGGAACCCCAGGGCCATGCCTGCCAACAACGCGAGACTCTGTTTCATGACGTACTCCTATGTGTCGGTCCTTCGTGAAGACGACGGGCACATCGTAACGCGCCACCGGTGCCGGCTGCAACTACCACGCGCAAATCGATCCCCAGCTACCCCTTTGTGCCGGGGCTTCCGTGCCTTGGGTGGACCGACAGGTTCCTGGCCGGGCATGGCGCACCCTGGATTGCGGGAGATGGAATATTGGAATGCTGGAATGTTGGGAAAAGGCCCATCAGACAGTCCAGTTGCCTGTGATTCGCTGCCCAGCGGACCTCACCATGGCATGGATGGAACGCGAACCGCCTGCGTTCTCCCACGGAGGGTTCCGTCGTGCAAGACTCCGCATGGGATGCAGGATTCAACGCACCGCTGTCCACGATTCCAGCATTCCACCCTTCCAACTCTCGCAGTTTGAGGGCGCAACTCCGCCATTTGCTTGCGCGACCCGGCACGCTATCATGTGGCCAACCGATTGCGAGGAGGTCTCACGTGGGTTTTGACAAGATCCGGGTTCCATCACAGGGCGCGGCGATCACGTTGGACAGTACGGGGCGGTTGCAGGTGCCCGATCGTCCGGTGATCCCTTTCATCGAGGGCGATGGCATCGGGCCGGACATCACGCGCGCGGCGCTGCTGGTCTGGAACGCCGCCGTGCAGCACGCTTACGGCGGCCGCCGGCAGGTGGCCTGGATGGAGGTCTTTGCCGGCGATAAGGCCAATGCGGTCTACGGGCCGAACACCTGGCTGCCGGCCGAGACGCTGGAGGCC
>CAZZCT010000110.1:0-16816 GCA_964652365.1 uncultured Lentisphaerales bacterium | reverse complement strand
CCCGGCACCCGCCAGAGATACGGCACGCGGCACACGGCCTCGGAACAGATGCCGGGCGCCTTCTCCGGCACGCCGTGGGTGCCGGAATACGCGCCGTGGTCGCTGCCATAGATGACAATCGTGTTCTCGGCCTGGCCGGTCCGGTCGAGATAATCAAGCAACTGCCCGAGCGCGTAATCCACCTGCGTGATGCAGGCCAGATAGCCGCGCCAGACGCGCCGCCGGACATGCTCGACACCCTTGGGGTCAATCAACCCTTCCCAGCGTTTGCCACGCTCCACCATGGCCTGAAAATGGGGAGGCCGGTGCGACGCGTCCTGATTGAGCGTAGGCGGCAGCGCCAAGTCAGCCGGATACATGTCCCAGAACCTCTGGTCCGGCGTGTAGCACTGATGCGGCCGCGGCAGCGACACTTCCATGCAGAACGGCTTGCCGGCGGCCTGCGACTCGTCGATGAACCGCTTGGCCTCCTGCACGCACCAACCCTCGACGCTGTGTTCGTACGGCAGGTTCGAGGGCCGCCCTTCATCCTGCTGCGCGCCGGGAAACTCCGGCAGGCGGATGCTGTCCTCATGGGCGCGAAGGCCCAGCCGGTCCAGATACTCGAGATAGGCTGACCCCTCGACCTTGAAATTGCCCCCGTAGTTGTACGACTCGGCATAGAGGTCAACCTGATCGGCCAGCCAGTCAGCCGGGTAGTTCGGCGTGTGCAGTTTCCCTATGGCCCCCGTCCGGTACCCATGCGCGCGGAAATGGCCGAGGAAACTCGGCAGCCGCTCGGGCCGCGGGCCGGAGAGCCCGTAATAGCCGTGGTTGTGACAGTACTGACCCGAGAAGAGACTGACCCGGCTCGGGGTGCAGATCGTATTCTGCGTGTAGGCGTTGGCGAACCGAACCCCTTCGCGGGCCAGTCGGTCCATATGAGGGGTGATCGCCTGCGGGTGCCCCTCGTACCCAGTACAGGTCGCGAGATGCTGGTCGGAAACAATGAACAAGACGTTGCGGGTTTTGGCTGTCATAATCACTTCTCCTGAGACTGAGTAACTAGCCCGTTCATTTGGCTCCCTTTGCCGCCGGACGCGCACCTCGATCCGGGTAATTGTCGAGAACGTCGCCGTGCCCCATGGCGCGGGGGTCGCCGGTCTTCAACAATTCGGTATCCAGTTGCCGGGCCAGCTCTTCCTTGATCGCCGCGTAGTGCGGGTCGGCGGCGACATTCGTCATCTGGGCGGGATCCTTGCGACTATCGTAGAGTTCTTCGGCCGGACGCAGCGCGGCATAGGCCGCCCACATCGGCACCACCGCCGGATCAGCCTGGTGATCCATCATATAGAGCAGGGCAGGCCCCCCATCGGCAGCCGCCGGGGAAAGCTCGGGTCTGTGGTTCCGGATGTAAAGGAAATCGCGGGTATGCAGCGCCCGGCAGGGATAGAAGCTGCCGCCATGCCGTTCCCGGCCGACGACCACCTGGTCGCGCGCCGCTTCCACCACGCCACCCTTGCCGGACTCCAGGATTGCGAGCAGGCTGCGCCCGGTCATGCCGGAGGGCGCGGGGACCCCCGCGGTGGCCAGGAAGGTGGGCGCCAGGTCGCACAGGCTGACCATATCCTCCACCACCCGGCCCGGCTTGACCCGCGCCCCCCAACGTATCGCCATCGGCATCCGGGTGCCACTGTCGTACAGATTGCACTTGGCGCGCGGGAACGGCATGCCGTTGTCGCTGGTCACCACGATCAGCGTGTTGTCCAGCCGCCCGCTCTTCTCCAATGCCGCCAACAAGGTTCCCAGCTCCTGGTCGAGCGCCTGCACCTCGGCATAGTAGTCGGCCACGTCCCCGCGCACCTCCGGCACATCAGGCAGGAATGGCGGCAGCGTGACGGCCACCGGATCGGTTGTGCCCTTGAGCCCATGCTGATTATAGGGCCGGTGCGGGTTGTTGCTGCCGAACCAGAAGCAGAACGGCTTCTCCGCCGGCAGTCCGTCGAGAAAGCTCGAAAAGTCCTTGACCTCCGGACCCGCCGGATTGCGAGTGCGCCCGCCCGCCTTGAAATCGCCCGGGCCCAATCCCTTGCCGCTCAAGCCCACCGCATAGCCGGCCTCTTCCATCAAATCTGGATACACGGGAAACTTCTGGTCGAGCGGCCCAAAGAGATTGGCCGCCTCCTCCAGCCGGTAAAACGGCTGACCGGTCAACAGGCTGGCGCGGGAGGCGGTGCAGGTTGGCGCCGCGCAGTACGCCCGCTGGAACAGGACGCCTTCGCGTGCCACTCGGTCAAAGTTCGGTGTCTTGATCGCCCGATCCCCGAGAATGCCTGCATGCCCCCACCCCCAATCGTCGGCGAGCACCAGCAGGATGTTCGGCCGTTCCGGGATCGGCAGCGCGGGCGGCGCCGCCAAGGTGTCCAACGGCAAGACCGCCGCCGCAAGCCCCAACCCCATGCTTCCGAGCAACCCACTCCGTGAACTAATCTGTGTATTCATGTAACTTCGTCTTCCTTCCAGCTGTCAACATCATTGATCATCTCGCGGGCCAGTTGCACCCAGCGTGGCCGCCGCTCCGGCTCGTTGTTAAGGGTGAGCAGCCCTTCGCGTTTCCGGCTCGCCAAGGCCTGCAAACTCTTGATATCCGACAAAGGTCGCGGCGATTTCCCGGTCCGCGCCCACGAAGGCGACCTAGCGGATGCCTGGCCGACTCACTTCCCTCCCGCCTCCGGTCCGGGGGCGTTCACCACACAACGGAAGCCGGTCGGTGTCCAGTCGCGGACATGCGGCGGCATGATCATCCGGGCCGTCGTCCGGCTCATCCGCTCGTCATAGAGACTGCAGCCGCCGCGTATAACCTTGTGACTACCCTTTCCCGGCCCAGTCGGGTTCTGGTCGGGCGCAGTCCGGTAGTACTCGTTGCCGTACCAATCGTTCACCCATTCCCAACAGTTGCCTGCCATGTCGAGCACACCGTACGGACTCGCGCCGGCGGGGTAGCTGCCCACGGGCCGGAAGCCCGGCGAGAACTTGTAGAGGGTCTCTTCCATGCTCACGCACTTGGCCGGATCCCACGTGTTGCCCCACGGATACTCGCGACCGTCCGTGCCGCGCGCCGCCTTCTCCCACTGCGCCTCGGTCGGCAACGCCGCGCCGGCCCACCTCCCGTAGGCCTCGGCCTCGTACCAATTGACGATCACCGCGTACTGGCCTTCGTCGCCTCTCGGGTCGGCGTGCATGTCCTGTCCCCAGACCGGTTTGAACTCCTTGCCGGTCGCCGCGCAAAACTTCTGATACTGCGCGAGAGTCACCGGGTGTTTGTAAATCCAGTAACCATCGAGCGTGACCTTCCGCTGCGGACGCTCATCGGCGCACTTGTCGGAACCGCGCAGGAACTCGCCCGCCGGGATCCAGATCAGTTCCGCCCCGTCGCGTTCGTTGAGACCGCGGCCTTTGCCGAGGTCTTTGACTTTAGCGGCAATCCCCGTTGCCGGCGCGCTCGCTGTCGCGGTGACCGGCTTGGCGGCAGGGACTGACTTCGCGCTCAAGGTCTGGGCCGGCAAGTCGAGCGTCGCGGCTTCCAAGCCAAGCTTCACCGGCGTACCGAGGAAGGTGACTTGCACGTACTTCTTGTCCACCACCGGCTTGATCTCGACCGCATCCCAACCGGTCGCCGGTGTGGTCAACACCGCCGCGACGCCATCGCCGCGGTCGAGTTGCACGGTCACCTCGCCGGTCATGTTGGAAATCGTCAGCGTCACTGGCTCGGCGTCCGACACGGCCAACACCTCATCAAACCGCTGATCCATCGCATCCAACCCCGGCAGCCGCTCGCCCGCTTTCGCGCCGACAATTCCGCCGGGCACGGCGTACTTCAGGTCCAGCATTTTAGTGATGCCGCCGCCTTTGACGGCCACCTTGGCGAGCGTCGGGTCCGGCAACGCCAGCAACCAGCGCGTGCTGAACCGCGGCGTACCCGGCAACCCAGATTTCTTATCGGCAAGCTTGCCCTGCGCAAACTGGCGGGCGACTCGCACGCCGTCGTCAGCGGATAGAAATCGGGATGCTCGGCAAAGAGTCCTTTGACCTCTTCGCGACCGATCTTCGTGTCGTGGGGCGGGAGCAGCGCATACATGTTGAGGCTGACCCCAAGCCCACCACTCACGGTGTCGGCGGGGGATCCGGCCCCGCGGTTCTGCAGAACCCACGGATAGCTCCCCGGCCAGTAGATGAACCCGCGCTGCGCGAAGACCGGTTCCTGGAGGTCCTCCAGTTTGTCGAGCGCCAGCGTCGGCTGCCGCGGCACCACCTCGAACCCCGGCCCGCCATAGGACAGTCCTTTCGCCTGGTAGGTGTAGAATCGGCAACCCAGATGGTCTTCCAACAGGCCGTATACGGCATACGTCAACCCAAGCTCGGACGCGGCGGTGAGGATGAGCCGCGTCCCGTCCGTCCTGAGCCGGTAGGCTTGCCGGCCGGTTGGCTTTTCGCTGGCGCCAGGAACCTTATCCACCAACTCCAGGACGATGGCGGTTCTGGCGCCGGCCTCCGCCAGAGTCGCCACCACGGGCAGTTCCACGCCCGTAATCCGCTTGAGATACCCGTTCAACGTCTCAACCGGCGGCTTGATGGTCTTGATGTCCTTGCAGCCCGCCATTTCGTCCGGCAGCGCGGTATTACCGTTATGCACAATCACCGCCCGCGCCACCCCCTGTTCCGCGATCATCACCGCCGCCCGCGCGAACCCCGGAACGATCAGCACGCCCAGCAGCAACGCGCTCCGGTGACACCTTCGCCTGTAAACGTGAGAGGCTTGTCCGCTCCGCCCACACACTTCCATAGGCTCACCCGCCCTTCATTTGCGCCGTCGAGCGGCGCGCGACCAGTTTCGGATCGACCCGCATGATGCGGGTTTCCTTCGGTTCGGGCTCCTCGTTCAGCATCAGCGCCATCCGCGCCATCTCGTCCTCGCCCAGGCAGACGCTGCTCAGCGGCGGATCGAAGGCCTGCACCCAAGGCGTGTTGCCGATGCCGACAATCGACACGTCGCGCGGCACGCGGCGGCCGCAAGCGCGCAGCGCACGGATCAGAGGTCCCGCGCGGAAGTCGGTCACGCACACAAACGCCGTCGGCCAAGTCGCCAGCCGGGCCAGGTGGTGGCTGAAGAAACGCTCGTGTACTTCGGCAAAATCGACGTCTTTGTCCTCCAGCAGCCGATGCGGCACCGCCAGGACGCAGGACTCGCACAACCCGCGTTCCCGCAGCCCGGAGAGAAAACCCAGATAGGGGGCGCTGTCCGCGGGCACCATGCCCGTCATCGGGTCGCCCGACACCGCCCTCCCCGCATCCACATAGCCGAGGCGGCGGTGGCCCAGGTCGGCCAGATGCTCGACAGCCAGCTTGGCGGCGCGATAGGTGTCGGCGCTGACGATGAAGGTCGGCCGCTCCGCCCGATCGATCCGCTCGATGCTGTTGGCGCCCGAGACGCGCGTCACCCGCACCGACACGGGAACGGCATTGCGCACCAGCGACCAGCAAACATCCATGCAGATCACACGCCGGTGGGAGGCGGCCAGTTCGGCCAACTGCACCGCCGCGTCACCCGGCGCCGCCGAGGGCGTGAAGGCGGTCACGCTCCGGCCGCGGGTCGCGGCATGACGGCACAATGCCTCATAGAACGACCCGTAGAAATGCTCAGTCGTTCCGCCTACATAGAGCAACGGACCGTTGCGCGCGCCAGGCGCGGCGGCGGGCCTCACAAAGCACCCTTGGTGCGGCCGCTTTTGCAGATCCCCCGCCGCGGCTAGCGCTGCCAAGGCCTTGCGCAACGTGACCCGGGTGATCCCGAACCGGTCAGCCAACACCTGCTCAGACGGCAACGGTTCGCCGGCTGGGAACGACCCCGCGGCTATCTGCTCCCGCAGCGTCTGCGCCACACCGGTATATTTGAGCGGCCTGGACATAACAGTGACTATCCCATTTTATACCACGTGCCATTACAGGCAAGACATGCGATTCATGAGTGTAATAATGAAGCTTATTTTCGATGTTTGTCAACAGTCCCTTTCTTGCTTTCGTATACTTAGTGTATAGTTAAAGTGCTTTCCAGCTATTCAGACATGCTTCGCATCGTAATCTGGTTGAAGTTCGAGACTTCCGCGGCGGTATTCCGCCGCATGCAGCGAGGGCCCGCATCAGTGAGCGACGTCGGTAAAGGGAGCGCGCTCGAAGCGGCAGGGCGTCTCGGTGAGACGCGGGTCGCCGTGCGTTCGCAGCTCGCACATGAGCCGCTCGCGCAGAACGGCCTGCACACCAGCGAGGTCGCCCCGTCCGGCAAGGTTGCAGGTCTGGTGCGGATCCCGCCGTATGTCGTAGAGTTCCTCAGCCGGGCGCTTGCCGAAACCGAGGCAGAAGAGCGGGCTGACCGCCTCCTCGGCGCGGTGGTGGATCATCCAGGCCTTGGTCGGGCTAGAGTCGAGATCGGAGTAGGCCGCGAAGGTGTCCTCGCGCAGCGCCTCGTAGGAAGGCGCTGGCATCGCCGGGTCGTCAAGTCCGCGCGGATCGCCCATGGGCCAACGGTCGGGAGCGAAGTTGACGATGTAGAGGTAATCGGCCGTGCGGATCGCCCGGTGTGGATAGGGCAAGTTGCCTTCCCGCGCCGCGGCGACGTGGCGCTCGCGGCCAGTGACCACAAACGTGCGTTCCGACTCAACCTGCCCGGAGCGCAGGCTGGTCAGCAGCGGCAGCATGCTTCGGCCGTCGATGCCTGCGGGCGGTTCGACGCCACCCGCCTCGAGGAAGGTCGGCGCCAGGTCCATCAGGTTGACGAGATCGTCGGCGACCCGGCCGCCCGGGATGCGGCCGGGCCAGCGGGCCGCAAGGGCTACGGCATTTCCGGCGTCGTAGAGGTTGCACTTGCCGCGCGGCATGCCGGGGATGCCGTGGTCGCCGCTGACGACGACCAGCGTGTTGTCAAGTTCGCCGAGGGCTTCGAGCTTGTTCAGGAGTCGTCCCAACCCGGCGTCGAACGCCATGCATTCGCCGAGGTAGTCGGCGAAGTCTTCGCGCACCTCGTGGACGTCGGGCAGGAAGCCGGGCATGCGCCCCTTCAGGCTGTCGGGGTCGATCCCCCAAAGGGCCTTTCCCGAACCCTGCTGCCACTTGCGGTGGGTGTTGGTCGGCCCCCACCAGTAGCAGAAGGGCTTGTCTGCGGGCCGAGCCAGCAGAAACGCGCCGAAGCTCTCGTCTACCTCATCGAGCACCTTGCCCTTGGCCCTTTCCACGCCGTGCTCCGGGACAAGCGAAGTGGCGGTCTGGCTGAAGCAGGCCATCCAGTTGCGCGTCTGGTAGCGGGTACGCGGCGCGCCGTAGGGGGCGTCGGCAGGCCTTCCGGGCGACCAAACCTTGTAGGTGTAGCCGATGTGGTAGCCGGCCTGTTCGAGCAGCAGCGGATAGGTCGGGATCGATTCATCCCAGACGGCGCCCTGCAGAATCGCACCCAGGCCGCAGTTCCAGAAATAGCGGCCGGAGAGGACCGAACTGCGGCAGGGAGTGCAGGAGGGCGCCGGGACAAAGGCGTTGGTGAAGATCACACCGTCGTTCGCGACGCGGTCGAAGTTGGGGGTCCGGATCAGCGCGTTGACGGAGTTCGGACTGTCGGTCCGGGCATAGGCGCTGGCGTAGCGTCCCCAGTCGTCGGCAAAGGCAAAGAGGATATTCGGTTGTCGTTTCATGGTGCGCGATGTAGCTCCGCAGTTGCTGCTGCCCAGGCGTTCGATTCTAGACACTGTTCACGGGTGACGGTCTGGCGCCGCCGGTTGTAAGGAAACGGAGCAAGCATGAGTAGACGGCCGGCGGCGCAGGCGTCCAGATGGCGGCCCGGCGGCCTATAGTGGGGCGCGAAACCATTTGCCAACAGCACAATAAGGGGCCGGCCGGCTTCGAGCGCCGCCCGCGCAATGGCCTTCTCGCCGGGGCTGATACAGGGCGAAACCAGCACGGCGCCGTGCGCGGCGGCGTAGAGCAGTTCCTCTTGGTTGGCGGCCAATTCGGACGGCGAAATGCAGCGCGAGACCTGGATCTGGCGCTTGAGCGGGTGGTGCAAGAGAATGCTGTCCTGGAAGCCGGGCTGCCACACCTCGCGCACCACCTCGCCCAGCGGTGAAAGCTGTAGCCACGGCCCGCCCACGGTTCCGGAAGCAGCCACTGCTCCCGGATTCACCAAGACACTCAAGCAGTTATCAGTCACGACCGTGATCATATAGAAGCACGGCGCGCAGTAGTCGTGCTCCCAGCAGCGTTGCAACATGCCCGTGTTGCTCATGTCACCCAATCATCGAGACTCGCAGGTTACGGTACTCGGCGACAGTCCATTTCATCTGGCGGAATGCGATCTTGCCGCCGCCAAGCACCGGGCCGTAGTGCGCGCCGTCATCGTGCCAGTCGATCACACGCCGTCCATCGACCCCCAGGCGGATCGTGCCGCCGTGCTTGAGCAGGGCGACATGGTGAACGGCAGTACTCGCCGGCGGAATGCCGATTGGGCCGTTATCGACCAGGAAAAAACCACGGTTCTTGCGCAGGTTGCTGGTCGTGCGGCCAGCCGCCGCGTTGGGGGTGTGCGCGTAATAGGAGACGTGGTAGCAGTCGATATCACCGTTGGTGTAATGGCCGAAGATGCCGGTGCGCGGGCTGAGCGAAGGGGCGAGCGCATCCTCGCCACGACATCCCTTGACGCAGAAGAAGAGGATGTTGAGGCCGCGCGGTCCGACGATCCGAACGTCGAACTCCAGCAGGAAGTCCATCGGCAGGTCGCGGTCGCACCAGTGGACAATGTGCCCCTCCTTGCCTTCGCCGTCTTGATCCTGGGAGCGCATCCGCATCCAGCCGTCCTGGAACGAGACCGCACCGGGGCCTTCCATCCGCCACCCCGCCACCGCATCGGGCGTGTCGAGCGGATTCGCGAGCAGGGACTCGCCGCGCCAGGCGTCGGGGTCCAGCGTTCCGAGCGGTTGCGCACCCAACATGTGGTCGAGTGCGCCGCGGTAGATGCTTGGCACAGCGGCCCGCGCCACCTCGTGCGATTGCCACTGGTCGGTCACGCACAGCCCCGCCACCGTCCAGCGCACGGCATGCACGGTGACGCAGGTAACCGGCGCCGCAGACGGCCGCCAAGGCGCCCGGCCCTCCCCCGGCAATCGCAGCGGCGTACCGTTGATATAGCCGTCCAGAAGTCCGGCCGCGGCGTCCCAGGTGTAGCAGAGCTGTATCCACTGCGGACCGGGTATGCCGGGGACTTCCAACGGCAGGCTCGGCTGACCCTCGGCGCCCTCCCAGACGATGCCGCCATAGCCGCTGTACCACCAGAGCTTGAGCGTCGCCAGACCCGGCAATTCCAACACCGCGCCGCCGTCGGTCGAAACACCGGGCCCATTGATGATCGGCCCGTCCAGCTTCAGCCAAAGCGAAACCGCACCGCAGGAGCCCACCGGACGCGGCAGCGTGAGACTCACCGGTCCGTCCCCGCGGTACGCAGCGATGCCGGGCCAAGGCCCGAGCCCGGCGCACAGTCCCGGCACCTCAAGAAAAGCTTTGTCGCTGGTGTATGTTTCCATGGCGCGTTCTCAGTTCCTCACATCCGGTCCAACACCAGGACCTTTGCCGGACAGGAGGGGATCGCCTGATTCGCGCATCCACCGTTCGAGCCGGGCACGCATGTGCAGCAGCACCCGCCCAAAGGCAGGATCCGCCGTCAGGTTCACCCGCTCCATGGGGTCCATCACCAGATCGAACAACTCCTCGGCTGCTGGCAGGCGAGCGCCAACGCCGGAGTTGATCATCACATCGCGGCTAATGCCTGGCCCGGTGTTCGGCAGGGACTGCTCAAACGGGCTGGTACGGGGCCACGCCCCGCCCTCGGCGCTGCGTGGCGCGAGCACGTCGTCAAACCGCCGGATGTACTTCCATCGCGTGGTACGGACGCAACGCTGCGGCTCGTAGACGCCGTGGTAGGTGACTTCTCCGTGGATCTCCTCGCGCACATGTTTGGTTTCACCGCGCACCAGGGGCATCAGGGAGATCCCCTGCAACCACGCGGGCCTATCGATGCTGAGCAGGTCACACAAGGTCGGGAAGATGTCGACCTGACTCGCCAACCCGTCCAACACCCGACCGCCGTCAAAGCCGTGCGGCCCGCGGCAAATCAGCAGCACCCCCAGACCGTGGTCGGTGAGGTTGCATTTCATCCACGGGAAATCGATACCGTGGTCGGTCGTGGCGATCACCAGCGTTCGGCCAGACAGGCCATTCTGCGCCAGCGCGTCTAGCACGGCGCCAACGCTGAAATCAAACTCCGCGGCGGCCCGAACGTAGTCAGCCATGTGATGCCGTATCTCAGGCGTGTCCGGCAGGATGGCCGGCGGCCACGCATAGCGGCCGTCGCTCTTCTCGGGGTCGGGCGTGAACCAGGCGCGGGCGCTGCCATCCATGATGCTGTGCGGTTCGGCGGTGCCGACGTCGAGGAAGAAGGGCTCGGCGGGCTGCGCGTCGAGGAACGCGGCGGCCAGCGGCGCCACGAGGCGGGCGTTGTGCCGCCGCTTCGTCTTCGGCAGGTCGATCACCCGGTCGTAACCGATCTGGTTCGGGTCGCCGGCGACATGCTGGAAGCCGCAGAGGGTGCTCGTGTAGCCCGCGCTGCGTAGAGTATGCACGAGGTGCTGCCGGCTGTCGTTCAGGGTGAAGCCGCCGAGGTTGGGGTTGGTGACCCCGTGCATCCCGGCCGCATGCGGCGCCTGGCCGGTCAGCAGCGCCGCCCGGCTGGGCGAACAGGTCGGCCCCATGCAGAAAGCGTTTCGGAAGAGCACGCCCTCCTCCGCAAGGCGCTGAAGGTTCGGCGTCGGCACGGCGTAGCCGTAGGGCTGGACATACCGCCCCGCGTCGTGACAGTGGAGATAGACGACATTGGGTCTGTTCATGGTTCTCTCTCCTGCAGGCGCTCCGCCGCTTCCGTCCATTCCGGCGCCGCAGGCCCTCGGTGGTTCGAGTAACCGACTGGGTGGCTGCGCCAGCGCGGATCGACCTTGACCTGAAGCGACATAAACGGATCGGCCGTCTCGCGCAGATGCCGCGCCAGCAACGCGCGGTGCTCCGTCAGCATGTTGGCATGTGCCGGATCGTCCACCAGCGTCCGTTTCTCGCCCGGATCGGCCACCAGATCATAAAGCTCCTCGCCACCGCCCTCGATGTAGCGGGTGTACTTGTAGCGGGAACTGCGGAGCATCCGCCCGGGGCTGATGGTGAAGCCCCATTCGGAGAACCATTCGCCGACGACGTAGTCATGCGGCGAGGCGTCCGCCTGCCCTTCGAGCCAGGGCCGCAGGCTCTTGCCCCATAGCCCGTCCGGCGTCTTCTGGCCCGCCACATCGCATAGCGTGGGCAAGAGATCCATCAGCGAGACGAGCGGCGCTTCGATCAGCCGGCCCCCGCCTGTGACTCCCGAACCCGCAAAGATGAGCGGCACGCGGGTGACCTCCTCATAGAAGCTCACTTGCTTGGTCGCCATGCGGTGGCTGGCCAACCCATCGCCATGGTCGGCGTAGAATACAATCAGGGTGTCGTCCCGTTGGCCGCTCGCGTCGAGTGCCGCCAGGATCTCGCCGATTTGGCCGTCGACCATCTCCAGGTAGAAGTAGTAGGCGGCGAGATAGTGGCGGTAGTTCTCGCGGCTCCAGCCAGCGGCTTGGGCGAGACGGTTGTGGCTGCAGCAGATGTACTGCACCGGCAGGGGGCGCTTGGCCAAATCGTCGATCTCGAAGTTGTCCGGCAGCTCGGGCAGCGGTCCGGACATCGGCTGGTCGATGTGCGGCCCGCGATTGGCGCCGACATAACCGCAGATGTTGTGCGGGTTGTTCAGATCGGCGACCATGAGGAATGGCCGGCTGAGTGTTGCCCGCAGATAGTCGACACACTTGCGGGTGGTGTCGCGGTCCTGGAAGGTGTCGCCGTTGGCACCCAGATGCGTCGGTAGGCTGTCGTCGCGGACTTCGGCCACCGGCGCGACGCGAAAGCCCCGCAGCGCGCCGGCGTCGTGTGTTTTGCCGAAGTGAACGCAGTCGTAGCCGGCTGCCGCGAAAACCGCTCCCAAGGTTGGCCACGCCTCGGGGATGCGGGGCACCTCCAGCAGCCGCCCGTTGGAGGTGACCCCGGTCTGGTGCGGCAGCAGGCCCGTCCAGTAGGCCGCCCGCGCCGGCAGGCACAGGGGACAAGGTGTATAGCTGTTGGCGAAGCGCACCCCCGCGCGGGCGAGCGAGTCGATGTGGGGCGTGCGCGCCCAAGGGTCGCCATAGGCGCCCACGGCGCGCTGCGCAAGCTGGTCCGCGCAGATCAGCAGAATGTTGGGTCGGTCGGTCATGATAGATTCGTCCGCGCGCGGCAATAGGTTCCGTCGAGCATCGTCTGCGAGAGGCAGCGGCCGTCGGCCGCGCGCCGCAGGTGGAGGACGCAGGCATCGGTTTCGTAGGTGCCGTCAACGTCGGCGGCGCGGAACAGAGGGGCGTTCAGTCCGTCGGCCCAGAGCAGCGAGTCGCGCGTGCCGTCGTCCCATGTGAGCATGAGCTGCCCGGCGGTCGTGTGCGCGAATTCGCTGGCGATGGGTCCGGCCACGGCGCTAGCCAGGCCGGGCGGGCGCGCACCGCGGAAGGGGACGAAGATGCTGACGATGCCTTCGCCAAACCCTTGCATCGGCGTGGCCGTACCGGCGACCTGCGGGGCCGGCAGGTAGGTGCGATCGCACCAGGCTTGACCGGGCGGGGTGTCGAAGACTCCCGCACGTCGCAGGTCGCCCCGCGCCTTGCTGCGTGTGGTGATCCAGCCGCGTACCGGGTCGGCCGCGCCTTCGTGCAGCGCCAGTGTCATGCCAGGCGGCAGCCGGGCGAAATGGCCGAGCAGGCCGCCTTCGGGATAGCGGGCGGTGAAGCCCGCGTGATCACGATGGAGGACGACCTTGCCGCCGGGCGAGAGTTGCCAGTTCATCTCCAACGAGGGTGTCTGCTGTTCGGCGTGGCCGTGCCTGGTTTCGTCCCAGCGCATCATACGGTCGACCACGACGATGAACCGCCCGGAAATCCAGAAGAGCAGACGCTGGTGCTCGGCGTGGATGCCGGCACCGAACCCTTCACGAAAATACCACCCGTATGTTCCAGGCCAATAGCCGCCACTGTACTGGCTGGCCACGGCGCTCAGGCCGCCCTCCTTCTCTGTATGCACCCGCAACCAGTCAACATTCGTCGGCGCCTGGTTCCAGCCGTTCAGATTGAGCGTATTGTGCGCGCGCGTACTCTTTCCGTAGGGGCCGATGAGGTGGTCGAAGGCGTCGCCTTCGTGGGCCTTCTGATCCATGGCGTAGGTCAGCGAGCCGGTGTCGGCCAGCAGCGCGCGGCCGAACGCGAATAGCACCACGCCGTTGCGGGCCAGATGGCTGTGCGCACCGCCCCAGCGGCTGGCGTCGAAGGCCGCGAACATCGCTTCACGGCCCCAGCCGTCACGCAGAAAGACCTGGTTGGCGTCGGCGCAGTGCGCGACCAGCGGCGGCGGCGCGTCGCCGAGCCCGGCCAGGCGCCGCACCTCGGCGCGTTTCGCCAGGATGGCGGAACAGTCGCGGTCGGCGATCCACGGCGCAGGGCTCTCCTGGATGCCGCAGGCGTGGCCGATCGGGCTCTTGGAGCCCACGGCGTTGTCGAAGACCCGCGCGCCGGCCGCGCGCACGTCGGGCAGGTCGAGTTCGGGAAAGGCGCGGCGCCACAGCAGCACGTTGAAGAACATCGCCTGGAACACATCGTGGTAGTTGGGATCGTACTCCTCGTAGGATCCATCACCGAGAACCCCACGGCGCGCGGTATCGGCATAGACCCAGCGGGCTCGGGCGAGTGCTTCTGAGGCGCCGTCCAGCATCGGCAGCGCGAGTCCGACCCAGAAAAGCCCCTCGGTCTCCAGCAGCCGGATGTTGCCGCGGGAGGTTATCTTGTGGGTTTTGAGGATGCTGGCGAGTTGCGCGGGAATGTCGTCAAGTATTCGCCGAACAAAGGCCTCGTCAAATGCCTCGCTATCGAAGAAGTACGGGAGGTAACGGGCCCAGCGCCCGATCCGCTGCGAGAGCTGCATGCCGCCGCCGGCCACCTTCGGAGGCCGGAGCGACAGGAGAAAGTCCTCCAGCAGGAAGCGGAAGGCGGCCGCATAGCCCTCGTCACCCGTCGCCCGCCAGGCGGCCGCCAGCGGCTCCGTGGGCGTGAACTTGATCAGATCCGGGCGGGCATGCCAATGGTCGAAGCCTCGGCCAGCCGCGGCGACCGACCCGGCGTCGGCGCGGGCGCAATCGGCGGCGTGCCGCGTGTCGTCTTCAAACGGCAAGGCGAGCAGGTGCCACACTCCCACCCGTGCCATCTCCGGTCGTGGCCGACCGTTGGCTTCGTGCGCCGCCGCGAGCCGCGCCGCAATCCACGCGGCTCGCTCTGCCATCTGAGTCTTGAGTTGGCCCATTGAGTCCCTCTAGCTCCTCACGTACGACATGCCCAATGTGGTCGCGCCGGCCGTATCTTGAACCAACAGCGTCGCACCTATACCCCGTCTACCCAGATCGGGCTGGTCCACTGATGGGCGCCGTTGTCGTCCTCGATCCGGGCATAGTAGACGGCGAAGGGCTCAGGGTAATAGCGCGCATCGCGAATAGCGATGCGTTCGAGCGGTTCGGCGTCGGTGAAGGTCAGTTCATTGACCGCGCCGGCGACGGACGGACCGCGCAGCTCTTGCTTGGCCAGCGCCTCGCCGTTGCGCATCAGGGTGACCGTGGCCGCACGCGCATCGTGCAGCGTTAGACGCAGGCGGATGTCGCGCTGCTGCCGCAATGCGGCATCCGCCGGAACCGCCTGCCCCATCGTCGCGTCCCCAAGGCGCAGTTCGACCAGCGAGCGCAGGTGGGTGGTGGCGTAGCAGTCGCGCCGGCGTAGCGCCTCGAAGAGCGCGGGGCGCGTCAGTTCCGCGCATCGCACCGCCGCCAGCCCCTTGTGAGCGTAGCCATTCAGCATCGGCACGCGAAACGGTTCGGTGCGAAAGTGGTGTACGCTGCCCGGCAACGTGGCATGGTCGTCGCTGGAGGCAATCACGCCGAAACGGGCACCGGCCTTGAGCGCATCGACAAAGTACGAGGAGTCATCGTTGTTGCCGCCGCTGATCGGCAGCCGGGAGTGCCGCGACTCCGACGATCCCCAACTTGAGTAGATCTCGAACAGCGGCTCGCGCACTGGATCGTAGCAGGGCTCGCGCCAAGTGCGGTACTTGCCCGCCCGGCCGGTGTGGTGCGGCACGGTGAAGTAGGGTTTGCCCAGAGCGTCCATCTGCGCCCAGAGCGCCTCCAGCGGCACCTTCGGAGCGATGCCGCGCATGTCGTCACGATCCAGCCAGAAATGGGGGGCGTCGTCGTCCAGGAAGTAGGCGTTGTTGTCGCCGCCGAAACCCTGCGCGTGCGAACTCTCATAGGCGAGGAGGGTCGCGAAAGCGCCCGGCGCGTTGTAGCGCCGGGCCAGTTCCTGCAGACGCGGCCAGCGCACTGGGTCGGCGGCGAGACCGCGCAGGTGATCGGCCGGCGCAACAAAGTCGAGCAGCGACACGTCGCGCGCATACTGATAGCACCACGCGGGGTCGAGGCAGCGCCAGCCATGACAGTTGGAGAAGCGCGTGTGGACGTGGAGGTCGCCCCAATAGAGTCGGTATGGCGGATCGTCGAACACCCAGGCGGGGTTCGACGGCACCACCGCGTCGATCCAGGGCGTGTCGGGCGTCTTGACGCGCAGGCGCACCACCGCGACGTCGGGACCCACGGCCCGCAGTCCCTCCAGCCGCGCCAGACTCGTTCCGGCGGGAAATCGCCAGGTTGCGGGCAACCCCTCCACGCCGACCGACCCGGCGAACTCCAGTTCATAGGGCACGCCGTCGACCGGGAGCCCATCGGTGGCCGTAACGGCGAGCCGCAGATCAAAGGTCTCGCCCCGTGCCAGCACCGAGGGGATCTGCAAATGAAACCGCCAACTGATCACTCGCGCCAGATTCCGCGCCACCTGCAAAGACTGTGTGTCCATTCGTTCCTCCAACCCTCGCAAGGTTCAGCCGGCCGCGCCGTCGGCAAACCACTGCCTCCGATGCGCCTCGGCCAGCGCCGAGAGCCGCCGGACGACCTCCGGGTGGCGGCCAGCGACATCGGTTGTCTCACAAGGGTCGTAGGCCATATCGAAAAGCGTCAACCCGATCTCCGCCGAGTCGTAGCCTCCCGGCCTGCCGCCGTTGCCCGCCTCTGCCAGGGTGTTGTAATGATGCGAAAGGTGCAGTTTCCACTTGCCGTCAGCCGAGACCACGCTCTCAAACGCCTTGCCCGTGGTAATGGCGTAGTAATCGTGCGGGTTGCGTGCGTCCGGCTTGCCGCTGATCCAGTCCCAGACATCGCGCCCATCGATCGGATTGGCGGGCAGCGCGGCCCCGGCCAGGGTGGCGAACGTGGGCAGCATGTCGATGCTGCAAAACGCGCGCGTCGACGTGGCACCGGCGGAAATGCGACCGGGGTAACTCATGGCGCAGGCACTGCGGATGCCCCCATCGAAGGACGTGGCCTTGCCCTCGCGGTACGGGGTCGCACCGGCGTGGTCGCCATAGGAGAGCCATGGTCCGTTGTCCGAGGTGAATAGGATCACCGTATCCTCCCCCACCCCGGCAGCATCCAGCGCATCCATGATCTGTCCGAGCGACCAGTCGATCTCCATCATCACGTCGGCATAGAGGCCGTGCCCCGACT
>CAZZCT010000109.1:6521-16875 GCA_964652365.1 uncultured Lentisphaerales bacterium | reverse complement strand
GAGATGCGCGCCGAGATCCGCCGTATCTGCAAACAGGCCGGCCTGACCGCGATCTACGTGACCCACGACCAGAAGGAGGCCCTGGCCGTGGCCGACCGCCTGGCCGTGATGCGCGATGGCCGGCTCGAACAGGTGGGCTCCCCCGCCGAAGTGTACCGCCACCCCGCCAACCGCTTCGTGGCCGGCTTCATCGGCGAAGGCAACTTCGTCGAGGGCCGCGTCGCAGCCGATCTGGGCCGCAACCTGCGCATCGAGACACCCGTCGGTGTGTTGCTCGCCAGCGCGCCGGCCGCCGCCGTGGCGACGGGCACACCCGTGACGCTCTGCATCCGGCCCGAGGCCATGCGCTTCGATCCGCCCCCGGGCGACGCGCCGAACGTCCTCGCGGGCCGGCTGCAGCATACCGTTTACCAGGGTGAAGTGGCGCAACACCAACTGTCCCTGCCCGCGACCGGTGCGGAGCCGCTCGAATGGAAGGCCAGCGAGATCAACCCGGTGGCTGCCAAGGACCGCGCCGGTGAGGCTGTGAAGGTCTGGATCGCACCGGAGCATGTGATTGTGCTCGCGAGCTCCAACTAGCCAATGAAAAGCATCCTGGTCATCCTGGTGGCGGCGATCGTCGTGGCGCTGCCGTTTATCTTCCGGCGGCCGCCCGATGTGGGCGCGTGGCGTCCGGGCGACCCCGTGCTGGTGGTCGTCTCGCCGCACAATGAGGCCATCCGGCAGGAGTTTGGCGAGGCCTTCAGCCGCTGGCACCAGGCTCGCCATGGTCGGCCGGTGCGGGTCGACTGGCGCGCGATCGGCGGCACCACCGAGATCATGCGCTACCTGGAGTCCGAGTATGTGGCCGCGGTTCAGTCCTGGTGGCGGCGTCAGGACCGCGACTGGCCGGCCGGCGGCGGCGACCTGATGCTCGACCGGCGCTTCGATCCCCGCCAGCCGCCGGCCGCGGATGCCGACGACCGCGCGCGTCAACGCTGGGAGGCGCAGCGCGACCTGTGGGGCGCCTTCCGCGCCACGGACGACCCGGCGGCTTTCACCTGCCGCATCGATCTCTTCTTCGGCGGCGGCACCTACGATCACGACAAGGCCGCGCGGCAGGGGCTCTGCGTGGCGCCCTGGCCGGGGGCCACGCCGGCCGAACTGATGGCCACCAACGGTCCGGCCGCCGGCCTGCTGGTGGACGCGCGCGGACAGGAACTCGTTCCCGTGGCGCGCAGCGGCGAGATCTGGCGCAGCGAGGTCTTCTACGGGGTTGTCCTGAGCACCTTTGGCATCTGCTACAACCCGGACCGCCTGCAGGATCTCGGCATCGACACGCCGCCGCACGCCTGGCAGGACCTGGCCGATCCGCGGCTCTACGGCCAGGTCGGCATGACCGACCCCACCAAGAGCGGCAGCGTGGCCAAGGCCTTCGAGATGATCATCCAGGAGCAGTGCCAGGCCGCGGTGCGCGCGGCCGGCTTCGACGCGGCCCAGGTCTCCGCCTTCGAGACCGCCATCCGCAAGGCGCGTCGGCCGGCCGGCGAGCTGCCCGACGGCGTGCCGCCAGCCTACCAGCAGGCTGTGGAGCAGGGGTGGCTGACAGGCGTGAACCTGATTCGCCGCATCGGGGCCAATGCGCGCTACTTCACCGACGCGGCCGGACGCGTGCCGATCGACGTGGGCACTGGCGCGGCCGCGGCCGGCATCGCAATCGATTTCTACGGACGATTCCAGGCCGAGAGCAGCCGCGCGCCGGACGGCACAGCGCGCTTGGTTTACGTGACGCCGCCCGGCGGTTCCAGCGTCAGCGCCGATCCGATCAGCCTGCTGCGCGGCGCGCCGCACCGCGAGTTGGCGGTACGGTTCATGACCTTCGTACTAAGCGCCGAAGGGCAGAAGCTGTGGAACTACCGTCCCGGCACTCCGGGCGGTCCGCGCCGCTTCGCCCTGCGACGCCTGCCGATCCGGCGCGATTTCTACCCTTCGGATGATCCCGCCGAGCAGGCCGCCTGCGAATCGCACCGGTCCTTCACCAGCGACGACCTGACCGACCCCGGCATCGATCCCTATCGCCTGGCCGCCGCCTTTGAATACCAGCCGCGCTGGAGCGCCTCCCATTTCGGCATCCAGCGCGATCTGGTGCGCGCCATGTGCCTCGACTCCGGTGACGAGTTGCGCGCAGCTTGGCGCGCGATTCTGGACCATGGCGGTCCGGCGGCACAACCCGCCGCCATGGCGGCTCTGCAGTGCCTGCCGGACGATCCCCTGCCGCTCACCTGGCGCAGCGCCATCACCGACTACTCGTCTGCGGCGCGCATGGATTACCTGCGCCGCTGGACCGCCTTCTTCCGCGCCCGCTACCGCGAAGCCCGCGCCGCCGCCGAAGCGACGCCTGGGCCGGGCGTGGCGCTCGACAATTGATGCCGCGGCTCGGATTCGCTGCCGTACTTCAGATGGTCTTCCTTAACATGGAGCACTGTGCTGAGCCTCCTGGCCATCGTGTCGGAGTAGGTGCGGCGGCCGTTTTCGTAGTTGCTTACCATGTTATGACGCGACAGAGGGCAAGACAACCAGGTTCTGATTCCGGCCTTGCCGCTCGCGGTCCAAGAGCCGGATGCCGTCCGCACCGCGCTGCGCCAGAAGTTCGCGCGGCTGGCCGCAGAAGATGCCAAGGCCCCACCAGCCGTTGCCGAAGCCGCGGTCGCCGCGGCGGCCGCTGAGCCCCCCTTCATCCTCACGGCGCAGCGCCGCGTGCGGCACTGGGTGGATGGACTCGTCATCGGCTCCGAGCTTTTCGTGCGTGAGATCATGCGCCGGGTGCGGTCGGACGCCGAAATCGCGCGTCATCGCCTGGCAAAGGCAGCGCCGGCGGTTCCCGATGCGGCGCCGGTCTGTTGCTGGCGCCGGCTGCGCGTGATGCGCAACTGAGCGCGACCACTTGATCCGCCGCCCACCGGCCATCCGAACCCACAGACCTGACGGTCCGCCGCCCCGGTCTGCCCGCGGGTGGTCGGTGGGCCCATCCTACGCGATTTGAGGCGCTGGACGGCGGCCGCAACGCCAAGGCGTGGCCCCGATAACGCCGCTCGCACGCTGTTGGGCGCCTCGTCACGCGCGCTGATTCAGCACCAACAACCAAGGACACCCGCCCGCCGTGGCGCTACGCCGCTGTTTCATTGTCCCCCCTCGCCTCGGCGAGGGCAACCGCGGCACCGTGGTGCGGTGCCGCGGGGAGCATGGGGACAGGCAAACATCCACCTTCTCGGTGGGGGAGCATGGGGACAGGCAAACATCCACCTTCTCGGTGAGGAAGACCTTGAGCAGCGATTGGTAGGGTACGTCCCGCTTGTTGGCAAGCGTCTTCAGGCCGACGAGGACGGACTCCGGCAGCCGCGGGGAGATCGACTTGGTAGAGGGTTTCAGACAGTTTCGGATTGCGGATCGCGCGGCGCAGTCCTATCCTTACGAGCACTTTTACGCGGTGTGCGTCCGCGGTAGCCGCAGGCCGTGGCGTTCACCCTTGAAACGGGAGTCCAAACGATACGGTGGATGATTGTGACCGGGCATCAGTGATCTGTGATCGGTGGGCGTCGCACCCAACGGTTGCGCGCACCGCCAACCGCATGTCCTTGTGCGGCACCGATTACCGGTCGCCGAGCACCGGTAACTGCGCATTCTCGGTGCACCCGATCGCCCATGTCCGACACACACAACCACACCGTCCGTGACGAGTCGCCTGGCGAGGGGGCCGCCTTCGCCGGGGACCCGGCCTCTCCGGCCGGGTCCCGCGAACTCACCGCCTGCTGTTCGCCCGAGGGCGCGTGGAGTCTCGAGTGGCGCGCGACCGACGCGCGGCCTGAGGTGGCGGCGCGCGACCTTTACGAGTTGCTGGCCTCCGCCGGTCCAGAGGGTTGGCCGGTGCGACTGGCGTGCGCTGACCGCGCGGTTCGCCTGACGCCCGGCCTGGAGTTCTTGCGCGGATTCCTCGGCGTCTTTGCCGACTGGCTGCGGCGTACGCCGGAGATCGAAGCGCAGCGCGCGACACTGGCTTGCCCCATCCCGCCCGAGGCGCTAACCGCGGCGTGTGCGGCGGTCCCGCCCATGGATGGCGGCGAGTACGTGGACGCCGAGACCCTGACGCGCCTGTGGGATCGCCTGGTCGCCGAGACCCGCACGGAACTTGCGGCCCATCCGGGTTCGGTGGCGTCGTTTCTCCAGCGGCTCAACCCGGAGTTGCACCTGGCGGGACGCGTCTACTTCCATCTGGTCGAGAACCGCCGCGGCAGCGCGGCCCCGTTTGCCTTTCTGGCCACCTATTCGCAGGCCGATGCGGCCTCTGGCCGCGTGCGGCACGTGCCGCTGCGCCACGCGCTGACCGAGTTCGCCGACGATCAGCAGTCGCTCCTGAACCTGCTGGGCACGGTCCAGAAGGCGGCCGTCGGCAGCGCCCTGGTGCACCGCCTGCTGGAGTCGGGCGAGATCTTCCATCCGCTCGGATGGGAGTCGTCCCAGGCCGTGGCCTTCCTGCACGAGGTGCCGCTCTACGATGCCAGCGGCATCCTGTGCCGCATACCGGACTGGTGGAAGAGTGCGGCTCGCGGGGTGCAGCTCTCGCTCGCCGTCGGCGACCGCGCGCCGGCCGGCGTCGGCATCGAAGCGATTCTCGGTTGCCGCCCGACCTTGACCATCGACGGGGTGGTCATTACGGAAGACGAAGCCCGGCGCATGCTCGCCGAGAGTGACGGCCTGGTGCTCATCAAGAACCGCTGGGTGGCCGTGGACCCCGAGCGCCTGCGCCGCACGCTCGATGCCTATGACCGCCTGCGCCAGCAGGTCGACGGCGGCCTCTCGCTGCGCGAGGCCGTCCGCCTGCAGCTTGGCGGCGGCGAGGGCGCGGACGAGGACCCGACGCTGCGGCCCGAAGTCACGGCTGGCGAGTGGCTGGCCGAGACCCTGCACCGCCTGACCGCGCCGGTGGCCTGCGCCGCGACCACGCCTGCGCCGGACTTTCGCGCCAGCCTGCGGCCTTACCAGCAGCAGGGGCTCAACTGGCTGTCCTTCATGTGGCAGCTCGGCTTCGGCGCCTGCCTGGCTGACGACATGGGCCTGGGCAAGACCGTGCAGGTGCTGGCCCTGCTGAGCACGCAGCGCGGCGACGCGGACGGGGCCGCGCCCGCGTTGCTGGTGATCCCCGCTTCGCTGCTCGCCAACTGGCAGGCCGAAATCGCGCGGTTCCTGCCGTCGCTGCGGGTCTTTGTGCTGCACGCCTCGGCGCAGGACGACGGCCGGGTGAAGCCGCCCGACGCGGCCACGCTGCGCGCGACCGACCTTGTGATCACCACCTATGCCATGGTTGCGCGGCTATCGTGGGTGTGCGAGCCACCCTGGCGCGCGGTGGTGCTCGACGAGGCCCAGGCCATCAAGAACCCTGGCACCCGCCAGACGCGCGCCGTCAAGAAGCTGCGCGCCGGTCGCCGTATCGTCATGACCGGCACGCCGGTTGAAAACCGCCTCGGCGACCTGTGGTCCATCTTCGATTTCCTGAACCCCGGCCTGCTGGGTTCGCCGGCCGAGTTCACGACCTTCACAAAGTCGCTGCGCGACAACCCGCAGGGCTACGCCCGCCTGCGGCAGGTGGTCGCGCCCTACCTGCTGCGGCGCCTGAAAACCGATCGCACCATCATCTCCGACCTGCCCGAAAAGGTGGAGACCAAGACCTTTGCGACGCTCAGCGCCCGACAGACCGTGCTGTACCGCCAGGTGCTCGAGCAACTGGAGCACGACCTGGAGACGGTTGAGGGCATCGCGCGCAAGGGCCTCGTGCTGGGCACGCTCCTGCGCTGCAAGCAGCTCTGTAACCACCCGGACCACTACCTCGGCACCGGTCCATTCCGCGAGGCGGACAGCGGCAAGTTCCAGCGCCTGCGCGAGATCTGCGAGACGGTCCTGGCCAAGCGCGAACGCATGCTGGTCTTCACGCAGTTTCGCGAAATGGCCGGGCCGCTGCACGACTTCCTGACCGGGGTCTTCGGCCGCCCCGGACTGGTGCTGCACGGCGGCGTCAACGCCGCTCGCCGCGGCGCGGTCGTGGCGCAATTCCAGGGCGACGACTACGTGCCTTTCTTCGTGCTGACCGTCAAGGCCGGCGGCGTGGGACTCAACCTGACGCGCGCCAACCACGTGGTGCATTTCGACCGCTGGTGGAACCCGGCCGTCGAGAACCAGGCTACGGATCGCGCATTCCGCATTGGGCAGCAACGCGACGTGCTCGTGCACAAGTTCGTCGTCAGCGGCACGATCGAAGAGCGGATCGACGCCATGCTGGAAGAGAAACAGAAGCTGGCCGATGACGTGATTGCCGCCGGCGGCGCCGAGGCGGCGCTAACCGCCATGGACAACCGGAGCCTGCTGGACATGTTCCGGCTGGCTCTGAACTGAAGGTAAAGCTATGCGACGTTCCTCTGGACGCCGGGACCGGTATGACAGCGGTGGTTGGGGCGGCTTCGCGCCGTATGTGCCGGTGGCGCAGCGCCGCGCGGACGCCGAGAAGCAACGCGCCAAGCTGCTCAAGAAAGGCATCGTGCTCGCTCCGGTGACGCTGGCCGGCTTTGCCATCGCCACGCAGTGGTGGGGCAAGGCCTGGTGCAAGAATCTCGAACGGTATGCCGACTATGCGAACCGCATCGGGCGCGGCCGGAGCTATGTGCGCAACGGCATGGTGCTGGACCTCTGCATCGGCACGGGCCAGGTGCAGGCCCTGGTGCAGGGCAGCCGGCCCCAGCCCTACAAGGTCGGCGTGAAGGTTGCGGCGCTGCCGGCCCCCGCGCGGGGCGCGATCGAGCGCGCCTGCCAGGGCCAACTCGGTTCGCTCGCCGACCTGCTGGCGGGGCAGTTCCCCAAGCCGTTGGAGTCGCTCTTCACGGCCGAGGGCGTCGGGCTCTTTCCGGCGCCGAGCGACATCACCTTTGACTGTACCTGCCCGGACTGGGCTGACATGTGCAAGCACGTCGCCGCCGTGCTCTATGGAATCGGGGCGCGGTTCGATACCGACCCCGGTCTCTTCTTCAAGCTGCGCGGAATCGATCCAGGGCAGTTGATTGGCGGCGTGGTGCGGCAACGGGCCGACGAACTGCTCGCCAAGGGCCAACCCGCCTCCGCCAGGGTGCTGGATGACGCCGATCTCGGCGCCGTCTTCGGAATCGAGCTGGCGACACCTGAGCCGGCAGCCCCCGCGGCGGCAATCCCGGACGCACCCACCGGCGGCAGGGCAGAGGGGACACCCGCGCCTGCGCCCGCGCCTGCGCCTGCGCCCGCGCCGGCGCCTGTCAAGCCGCGCCGCAAGAAGGTTGTTGTGCCGGCTCTCCCGCCGCCAGCGGCACCCCGCGCCACCCGGCCGGCGCCGAAGAAGGTGCCGCGGAAGGCGCCACCGAAGGTTTTGCTAGCGCATCCGGAACGTCGGCTGCTGGACCTGATGCGGGCGCGCGGCACGGAAGAGCGCTCCTTTCGCTGGGCGACCCTGGCGAAGTTGGAGGCCGCCACGACGTCCAAGATACTGACGGCCTTGCGGCTCGATGGCCTGGTTACCTGCCCGCGCCGTGGCTGGTACCGGGCCTCGTGATGCACCGACTGTGGGGCCGTGCCTATTACTTGGTCATTTTGTCGCAGTTCGGTTGGAGGCAGGCGCGAGACAAAGACCGGAAACGAAGATTGAAGACAACGACGGAGTGCGGAATCTTTGTCGTGTGTCGTTGTCTTTGGTCTTTGTCAGTGAATAACGTCAAACCGCAGTCAATCCCGTCCGCATGGTTGGGCGCACAGTGATGCCAACGGGTGCGTCGCAATCACCCGTACGCTTGCGCGGGTCTCCTCGACCATTGATCCCGGCTGCGGCGTGTGTCAAACTGCACCCATGACAACTCTCTGCCAGCGCTTTGCGGCCAATCCGTTGCTGCGGCCGGCCGACGTGCCGCCCAGCCGTCCCGATTTCGAGGTGACCTGCCTGCTGAACCCCGGGGCCTTTCGCTACCGGGGGCGCACCGGCCTGTTGCTGCGCGTGGCCGAACGCCCGCGTCCCGAGGCTGGTTGGCTGGCCACGCCGATCTGCGACCCGCAGACCGGCGAGTTGCGCGTGTTGCGCGTACGGGCTGACGATCCGGAACTGGACGCCAAGGATCCGCGTGTATTCAGTTACCGGGGCCGCTGCTACTTGACGAGCCTGTCGCACCTGCGGCTGGCCTGGAGCGACGACGGCCGCGTGTTCAAAGTCGAGCCGCAGCCGACCCTGGCCGGGCTGGGTCCGCTGGAAACATTTGGTGTGGAGGACTGTCGGGTAGTCGAGCTCGATGGTTGCTACTACCTGACCTATACGGCGGTCTCGGAGTGCGGTGTCGGCGTGAGCCTGGCCAGCACCACGGACTGGCGGACCTTTACGCGCCACGGCATGATCCTGCCGCCGCACAACAAGGACTGCGCCATTTTTCCCCGCCGCGTGGGCGGCGATTACGTCTGTTTCCACCGTCCCAGTGGTCTGGGCCTGGGCGGCAACTTCATCTGGCTGAGCCGCTCGCCCGACCTGCGACACTGGGGCCAGCACACCTGCCTGGCGATGACGCGTCCGGGGGCCTGGGACTGCGAGCGCATCGGGGCCGGTGCCGCGCCGATCGAGACGTCCGCCGGCTGGCTGGCCATCTACCATGGCGCCGATGCCCGAACGTGCTACCGGCTGGGGCTGCTGCTGCTGGACCGTGACCACCCCGAGCGGGTGTTGGTACGCGGCACGGCGCCGCTGCTCGAACCGCGCGAGCCGTGCGAACTCGAGGGCTTCTTCGGCAACGTGGTCTTCACCAACGGACACGTCGTGGACGGCGACCGGGTGACGATCTATTACGGGGCGTCCGACGCCGTGGTATGCGCGGCCGAGGCGTCGATACCCGAGCTGCTCGCGAGCCTGTAGATTTCCCGTTCCGAGAGGTTTCAAGCAGGCCTTCAGCCTGCGGCAGAGCGACGGGCGGACGTGGGTCCCAGGGCGTTGCCCTGGGCTATGTTCAAGCAGGCCGTTGGCCTGCGGCAGTCAGCATGTCTGCGGGCAGCGGTTGGAGCGATGAGATGAACTCGAAGTGGCCAGAACTGTGGCATGGGCAGACCAGTCTTGATTGCGGTGCAGACGGGGCTGTGCTCGCGACCGTGCACACGGACGCCCAGCCAAATGACGCTCATCGAGCCGCATTTGAGGAGATTGACAGGCGATGGAATTCCCTCTGGCCGGAGTTCAAGAGTGTCGTCACCGACCTGATGAAGCAGTACGACCAAGGCAGCCCTGACTGGAGGAATGTCCGCGTCCTCTCCATCTCGCTCCCGACTGGTGGTTCGGCGGTCAACCTCGACTGGGACGTGGGCGTTGTATTTGCAGGTTCAGACACGGAATGGGATGTTCCATTTGTGGGTTGGCAGTCCGTGCCGGAGAAGGTGCAGGCGTCATGGTGAAGCTTGGGAGATCGTGCCCCACCACGCCGTCTCAAGACAGGCATTGCAGGCTCGGTTAGCCTGAACGGAGATGGTCGGGGACTGGCCAGGCAGGGCGTTGGCCAGCGGGGGCGGCGAGATTGCGTGTGACGGATGCTGCCACCCCAAAGGGGTGGTTGATCATAGCCCAGGGCAACGCCCTGGGAAGCGAGAACCTGACAGAACCGTTGCAGCCTGAAGGGCTGCTTGAACCTCGAAACCTGCTCAAACCCCATGCCCCAATCGCATTCCAGAATCGTCATCCACATGACGTTCTCGACGAAGGGCCGCGTAGGCGCGCTTGCCGTGCCGGAACTCCGCGCCACGCTCGACGCCTTCACGGCGGGGATTCTGCAGCACCTCAACTGCCCGGCGATTCTGGTCGGATCGGTGATCGACCACATGCACGTTCTCTACCTTCAGGCGCGTACCGTGGCAACGGCAACAGTAACCGAAACGGTCAAACGCGAGTCGTCGCGTTGGATCAAGGAGCAGATGCCGGCGCGTCAGGACCCGTACCTGATGAAGTTCGGTTGGCAGAACGGGTACGCGGCGTTCTCGGTGAGCGAGTCCAATGTCGAAAAGGTCCGAGCCTATATTGCTGGACAGGAGGAACACCACCGTCGAGTGACATTCCAGGAAGAATACAGAGCCTTCTTGAAGAAGCACGGGGTGGCGTTTGACGAGCGTTACGTATGGGACTGATCTGGTCATACAGAGGATGGGGATTCAAGCAGGCCTTCAGCCTGCGGCAGAGCGAAGGGCGGATAGTGATCCCAGGGCGTTGCCCTGGGCTATGTTCAAGCAGGCCGTTGGCCTGCGGAGGCCGGTGCGACTGTGCGGGCGGCCGTTGGCCTGTGCGGATGCC
>CAZZCT010000109.1:0-6511 GCA_964652365.1 uncultured Lentisphaerales bacterium | reverse complement strand
GGTTGTTGCCACCCCAAAGGGGTGGTTGAACATAGCCCAGGGCAACGCCCTGGGAAGTGAGGCCGCGACAGAAATCGTTGCAGCCTGAAGGGCTGCTTGAACCCAACTCAAACCCACGCCTCAACCGTACTCCCAAACCTTCCCCGACAGCCTCCTACACATTCTCGAAGCGTTGGCCGGGGACGGGCGCGACCACGTTCGGCGCGCCGCGCGCCGTGAGCGCCTCGGCCATGGCGGCGCACTGCGCCGCCTCGCCATGAATCGCGAACACGCGTGCCGGTCGCGGCTGGCAGCCGTCGAACCACTTCAGCAGGCCGTTGCGGTCGGCATGCGCGCTCAAGGCGTTGATCGTGTGCACGCGTGCGCGCAGTTCATGCTCCTCGCCGAAGATGCGCAGCGGCGACTGCCGTTCGACGATGCGCCGGCCGAGGGTGTTTTCGGCCTGGAATCCGACAATCAGCACGATGTTGCGCGGATCGCCGACCCCGTGCTTGAGGTGGTGCAGGATGCGGCCGCCTTCGCACATGCCCGAGGCCGCGATGAGCACCAGCGGGCCGGGCAGATCGTTGAGCGCCTTGGACTGCTCCACGGAGTCGACGAAGGTCAGCCCGGGGAAGCGCAGGGGGTCGCGGCCGCGGCGCAGCTGGTCTGCGGCGTCGGCGTCGTAGCACTCACGGTGACGCGCATAGATCGCGGTGGCGCGCGTCGAGAGCGGGCTGTCGACAAAGACCGGAGTGGGGGGGATACGGCGCTGCTCAAACAGGTCATTAAGGTAATACAGGACCTGCTGGGTTCGCCCCACGCTGAAGGCCGGGATGATCAGGCGCGACTTCTGCTGGTGGATGTCCTCGATAAACCCCTTCAACCGGCCGCGCACGTCGTCGGCCGACGGGTGCAACCGGTCGGCGTAGGTGCTCTCGATCAGCAGCACGTCGGCCTGCGGGATGGGGTCCGGGTCTTCGATGATCGGCTGGCCCGACTGGCCCAGGTCGCCCGAGAAGACCAGCCGGCGGGTGCGCCCGTCCTCCTGGCGCACGTTGAGTTCCACAATGCAGGATCCCAGGATGTGGCCGGCATCGTGGAAGATGGCCTGCACGCCCGCCCCGAGATCGATTGCCGACTTGCGCGGTTCGGGCGTGAAGTGCTCCAGGGCGCGGTCGACGTCGTGCTGGTCATACAGCAGCTCAAACAGGTGCTTCCCCTGGGCTTGGCGCTTGCGGTTGACCCGTTCCAGATCGTGTTGCTGCAGGAAGGCCGAATCGCGCAGCAGGATTTCACAGAGGTCGCGGGTGGCCGGGGTGCAGTAGATGCGCCCGCGGAAGCCGTGGCGCACGAGGGTGGGGAGGTTGCCGCAATGGTCGATGTGCGCATGCGACAACACCACGGCATCCAGCGAGGCCGGCTCGAAGGGGATGTTGCGGTTGCGTTCGAAGGCCTCCTTGCGGTGGCCCTGGAACAGGCCACAGTCGAGCAGGATGCGGCGACGGTTGGCTTCGACCAGGTGCATCGAGCCGGTGGTCGTGCAGGCGGCGCCATGAAAGGTCAGGTGGATCATGCGACTCCCCGGTGCGTGGTTCAGCGCGCGGCAACGCGCAATGGAGTCACCTTAGCGCAAACGTGGGTCCGCGGCAATGCCGCGCCCATGCCGCCCGTTGGTCGCCGCCCAATCGCCTGCTTGCCCGGCGGTCGGTTTTCTGCGATCTTGAAGCCTCAAATGGAGGAAATGCCATGGCCAAGCTGAACATCGAAGTGTGCCCGGAGACGGGCATCTGTTCCATCGTCAAGGGCGACGGAACCAAGATCGACCTGATGCCGGACGAGGTTGCCGGTATTCGCACCCTGACCGATCCCGAGGCGGTCAAGCAGGCCATCGGGGAGGTCGATGCCGCGTTTGCCAAGTCGCTCGACGCCACGGAGTTGGCGCAGTTGTCGAAGCGACTGGGGTGATTGGCTACGGCTGCACGGCGGCCCGCACGGCCTGGAAGTTGGCGGTCGCATCGCGAATCGCCTCGAGCACAGCGCGCGACGAGATCGTGGCGGCGGTGATGGCGTCGATTTCGCCGCCGTCCTTGGTGACCTGCCAGCGCGTGGTCGCCGGCTTGCCGGCGATGCGCGCGTGGAAGAATGGCTTGTCGATGTTCGAACCCAGGCCCGGCGTCTCCTGGTGCTTGACGACCGCATAGTCCAGCATCTGCCCATCGTCCGCAAATCCCACCATCAGGACGATGTCGCCGTTGTAGCCCTTGTCGGACCGGCCCTCCACGACGATGCCGGTGATGCCATTGGCACTGCGCGCGACGTAGCCGGTGACAGATCCGGCGCCCACGGCCTCCGGAAGGCCGGAGCCTGGCGGCAACAGCCGTTGGGCGGCCTCCAGTCGCCGCCGGATCGCACCGTCTTTGATCGGTCCGAGGGTCTTCACGTAGACCGCACCCATCAGGGCCGCGCAGACCAGGCAGATGCCGGTCAGCACCAGAATCAGTCGGAGAACCTCTTTCATGGGGGAATCTCGAGGGCAGGCCGCCGTGGGCGGCGCGCTTCAGGCGCCTTTGCGCGCTCCGAATACACGCGGCCGCGTGGCGCGGTTGATCAACGGCGTGAGGGCATTCATGATCAGGATCGCAAAGCTGGCGCCTTCCGGGTAGGAACCGGTGATGACGGTCCGGAAGAGCATGGTCAGCACCCCGCAGCCTGCGCCGAAAATCAGCAGTCCCGGGCGCGTCACGGGCGTGGTGACCATGTCGGTGGCCATGAAGCAGGCGCCGAGCATCAGGCCGCCGGCCAGCAGGTGAAAGTGGACCGGCAGGCTGGTGGCGGGCGCGGCGGCGTGCAGGATGGCCGCATACAGGGCTGCGGTGGCCAGGTAGGCCACGGGCACGTGCCAGGAGATGACCTTGCGCACGAGCAGGTAGGCGGCGCCGAGCAGGATGGCCAGGGCCGATGTCTCGCCCAGGCAGCCGTTCATGTCGCCGAGGAAGAACCGCCAAGCCATCTGCCCGTCCATGGCAAAGGGCAGCGGCTGTGCGGCTCTGAGCGCTTCCTTGGCCAGGCCCAGCGGCGTGGCGGTGGTGACGGCATCGAGCGCGCCCGGCAGCCAGTGCGAGGCGGTCCAGGTGGTCATCGGCCCGGCGAATGAGGCGAGCAGGAAGGCGCGACCGATCAGGGCCGGGTTGAAGGGGTTGTAGCCCAGTCCGCCGAAGACCTGCTTGGCGACGGCGATGCTGAAGACGGCGCCCAGCGCGGCCATCCAGGAGGGCAGCGCCGGCGGCAGGTTGAACGCCAACAGCACGCCCGTCACGGCGGCGCTGAGATCGCCTAGGGCGTTTTCGCGCTGCATGGCCTTGCGGCAGGCCCATTCGGTTGCCAGGCAACTGGCCACGCAGACCGCGATCAGGCGCGGGGCTTGCCAGCCGAAGAACCAGCAGGCTGCCACGCCGGCCGGCGTCAGCGCGATGAGCACGTCCAGCATGATCCGCGACACCGAGGCGCCGGAGTGGACATGCGGGGACGAACTGACGGTCAGGATGTCGACGGGGGTTTCGGGGTTCACGTCGGGCTCCATTGCGAACGCGCGGTACCGGGCGCGCACAGGCGGCTCATTTTCGCTCCTGGGGCTTGCGGCGGCGCAGCAGAATGGCGGCCTTGGCCCGCCGCATGTGCTGGACTAGCGGTCGGTGCGCCGGGCAGACAAAGGCGCAGGCGCCGCACTCAAAACAGTCCATGACGCTGATGCGCTCGGCCGCCTCGATGTCGTCGGCCTCGATGTTCTGACTGAGTTCGGACGGCATCAGGCGCATGGGGCAGGCATCGACGCACCGGCCGCACCCGATGCAGGCCTGCGACGTGAAGCTGGTGACGCTGTGGGGCGAGAGCAGCAGCAGCCCCGACGACGTCTTGTTCATGGCCACGTCCAGCGCGGTTTGCGCGAAGCCCATCATCGGTCCGCCGGCCACCACCTTGGCCACCGGTCCGGTCGGACCGCCGCAGGCCGTGACCAGATCGGCGAACGCAGCGCCGATCGGCGCCCGCAGGTTGGCGGGGCGCACGGCATCGCCGCTGACCGTGATCGTGCGGGCGGTCAGCGGCCGGCCGCGCACCACGGCGTCCCAGACCGCGTAGACGGTGCCGACGTTGTCGACCAGGCAGCCGACATCCATGGGCAGCCCGCCGGCCGGCACACGCCGTCCCATGACCGCGAAGATCTGCTGTTTCTCGCTGCCCTGCGGGTAGATCGTGGGCAGTCGCACCAGCGCGACATCGCCGTCGGCGCCCTGCATGACCCGTTCCAGCGCGGCGATCGCCTCGGGCTTGTTCTCTTCGACGGCGATCCGAACGGTCCTGGCACTCAGGATGTGGCGCAGGATGCGGCAACCTTCCCAGATCTCGGCGGCGTGCTCGACCATCAGGCGGTGGTCGCCGGTCAGATAGGGCTCACACTCAGCGCCGTTGATGATCAGCGTGTCGATCGGCTTCTCGGAGGGCGGCGAGAGCTTGACGTGGGTCGGGAACCCTGCGCCGCCCATGCCGACGATGCCGGCGGCGGCGATGCGCTCGACCAGCGCCTTGGCCGGCTGCGAGGACCAGTCGGGCAGGGGGGCGAGGCTGTCGCTGCGGGTGTCCGCGCCGTCCGGTTCGAGCACCAGGGCGGGAGCGGGGCGGCCCAACGCGGTCAGGGCCTCGGTCTCGGCGCTGATCCGGCCTGACGTCGGCGCGTGCACCACGGCCGAGATCATGCCCGCAGCCGTGCCGATCACCTGGCCGCCGATGACCGCATCGCCAACCTTCACGGTGGGCAGGGCCGGCGCACCCAGGTGCTGCGACATGGAGATGACCAGTCGCCTCGGTAGGGCCAGCGTCTGTAACGCCAGACGGTCCGTGGCAGCCTTGTGGTAGCGTGGGTGCACGCCCCCCTTGAAGCGGTATGAAGAAACAAGCAGTCGCATGGCGGGTTTCGCGGGTTGGGCAGGCGTAGCTACGCCTTGCGGATGCACTTGCCCGGACACTTGGCGATCAGATCCTCGTTGGTCAGGGGGCGCGTGTAGTCCACGACGGCCAGGAAGCCGTCCATGGCAATCACGTCTTCCGAGAGTTTCGTGCAGATCCGGCAGGCGATGCAACCGACGCCGCATACCTGCCGTACGACGGCACCCTTGTCGCGAGAGCTGCAGAGCACGTGGATGGAGCTGTCATGCGGCACGAGCTTGATGATCCGGCGTGGGCAGGCGGCAACGCACTTGCCGCAGCTGATGCAGAGGTCCTTGTGGATCCGCGCCAGCCCATCCTCCACCGAAATCGCGTTGACCGGACAGATGCGGGCGCACGTGCCGTAGCCGAGGCAACCGAAGGTGCAGGCCCGGTCGCCTCCGGCCACGGCCGCCGCCGCCGTGCAGTCGGAAATGCCGTTGTAGGCAAAACGCCGTCGCGCCGCGCGGTTGTTGCCGCCGCACAGCACCAGGGCGACGCGCTTGGCCACGGCTTCGGTCGCCACCCCCAGAAAACTCGCCAGATTCTGCGCGGTGGCGGCGCCACCGGGTGCGCACAGGTTGGGCGCAACGCCTTTCGTCACGACGGCACGGGCATACTCGCTGCAGCCGGCATAGCCGCAGCCGCCGCAGTTGATGCCGGGCAGCAATTCGGTCACCTTCTCGACCCGCGGATCCTCGGCCACGCCGAAGTAGTGGGCCGCCACGGCGAGCGTCGCGCCGCACACGAGGCCGATGCCGCCGATCCAGAGCGTCGATGTCAGAATCAAATCCATGGTGTTTCGAAGCGAGCGCCGCCCATCCGGCGCGTTAGCGGGCCTTGACCAGGCCACTGAATCCCATGAAGGCCAGACTCAGCAGCCCGGCCGTCACCAGTGAGATTGCGACTCCGCGGAAGGCTCGCGGGGGATCGGCGCGATCGATGCGCTCGCGCAGTCCCGTGAAAATCACCAGCGCCAGGGCGAACCCGACCGCGGCCGAGGTGCCGAAAACCACCGACTTGGGCAGGTTGTAGTCCTGCTTCACATTCATCACCGCCACGCCCAGGACTGCGCAGTTGGTCGTGATCAGCGGCAGGAAGATGCCCAGAGCGGCGTGCAGGGCAGGCACGAAGCGCTTCATCAGAATGTCGATGAACTGCACGAAGGCCGCGATCACGAGGATGAAGGCGATCGTTTGCAGGTAATCGAGACCCAACGGTTTGAGGATCAGCGCCTGCACCGCCCAAGTCACGGCCGAGGCGGCGGCAATCACGAAGATCACGGCTCCCGACATGCCCAGGGCCGTTGGAAGTTGCTTCGAAACACCCAGAAAAGGACAGATGCCGAGAAACCGGTTCAACACGAAGTTGTTTACCAGTACGGCGCCAATGATGAGCAGGAGGTAGGATGTCATGCACGTGAACCTGGTTCGCCGACAAAAAGAAACGGGGTATCTTAGACCATGCGCGCCGGTGAGGCAAGCACGGCAGTTTGGCCTCAAACTGCGAGAGTTGCCGCCGAATCTGCCGCCCCGACGTGCGCATGCCC
>CAZZCT010000108.1:0-16959 GCA_964652365.1 uncultured Lentisphaerales bacterium | reverse complement strand
GGAGGCGAGGAAGCAAGCCATAAAGGTGCCATTATTACTATTCTCTAATGATTAGTCCTGTTTCCTCGTACTCGATTCCCGAGGACGACGACGAGGACGATCGACAATCCGGACGTCTGCCACAGTTACCCCCCTCGAACATTCGCGGCGCAGCCGCGCGGCCGCCTTGCCGATAACTCGGTTTCTGCTGGACCACGATGCAGTCGTCAGCTGGATCGAGTCCGACCCGGTTGACACGACCCGGTTCAGACTGGCAACGCGTAATCAGGTGCAGTATAATCAAAACATGAACACGGGACTTCCAAACATCATCCAAGGCGGTATGGCCGTGGGCGTGTCGGGCTGGCGTCTGGCCCGCACGGTCTCGCGCCTAGGCCAGCTTGGCATGGTGGCGGGAACGGCGCTCGACCAGATTTTGGCTCGGACCCTGCAGGATGGTGATCCCGATGGCCACGTGCGTCGGGCCTTGGAGCACTTTCCCTTCGGACAGATGGCGCGGCGCGTACTCGTCGGGTATTTCCGGCCCGAAGGACGGCCTCCGAACGCGCCTTACCTGCCGGTCGTGATGCCTACGATCGAGAGCCTTCGCGCCAACGAGGAGCTCTGCATTGTAGGCAACTTCGTGGCCGTGTTCCTTGCGCGCGAGGGCCACGACAACCCGGTCGGGGTCAACTACCTCGAAAAGATCCAACCGCCGCACCTGCCGTCGCTGTATGGTGCCATTCTGGCCGGCGCCGCCGTCATCAGCATGGGCGCCGGCATCCCGATCGAGATCCCGGCCGCACTCGAAGCGCTGGCGGCCCACCAGCCGGCAAGCTACGCGGTGCATGTTGCCGGTGCGGCGGCGCACGCGGTCCATCGCATGCAGTTTGATCCCGGCGCGTTCCGCGAGACGGACGAGCCGCTGGCGCCGCTGCCGCGCCCGGCTTTCCTGCCGATCGTCGCTTCTGCCACCCTCGCCACGATGATGTACCGTCGCCTCGGCGACACCATCACCGGTTTCGTTGCGGAAGGTCCGCTGGCGGGAGGGCACAATGCGCCGCCCCGCGGGCCCGGTCGGCTCACGGCGGATGGACAACCCATCTACGGGCCGCGCGACGTGCTGGACATCGAAGGCTTGCGCAAGCTGGGATTGCCGTTCTGGCTGGCGGGCTCCTATGGTTCGCCGGAGGGACTGAAGGCGGCCCGCGCACTGGGGGCCACCGGCATCCAGGTGGGGACGGCCTTCGCGCTCTGCGAGGAGTCCGGCCTGCTGCCGGAAATCCGGCGCGCGGTGGTGCGTCAGGCGTTGGCCGGGACACTGCGGGTGCTCACAAACCCGGTCGCTTCGCCCACCGGCTTTCCCTTCAAGGTCGCCACCCTCGAAGGGTCGCTGTCCGACCACAAGGTCTACAGCACCCGTTCGCGGGTGTGCGATCTGGGGTTCCTGCGCGAGCCCTACCTGCGATCGGACGGCCGCGTTGGCTACCGATGCAATGCCGAACCGGTCGCGGCTTTTGCGGCCAAAGGCGGGTCGGCGGCGGACACGGAGGGGCGCATGTGCCTCTGCAACGGGCTGCTGGCCAGCATCGGCTTGGTGCGGCCGCGGGCCGATGGCAGTCGCGAACCGCCGCTGGTCACACTGGGCGACGACGTCGTGAACCTGAACCGCTTCTGCTCACCGGATCATCCCGACTACACCGCGGCGGATGTGTT
This sequence comes from uncultured Lentisphaerales bacterium, assembly GCA_964652365.1. Lineage (GTDB taxonomy): Bacteria > Verrucomicrobiota > Kiritimatiellia > RFP12 > CAZZCT01 > CAZZCT01. Next base: position 15,264 of record CAZZCT010000108.1, on the reverse strand, counting down.
GCGTGTGTTGACGGGCGGCGCGTAGGAACTCTGCGGGCGCGGCGGGGCACACATGGATGCCGCCGCAAGTGGCGAGGACGGGTAGAACGCATGGCGTCCAAGAAGCGCGAGGCTAAGCCCCTCTCCGGGGAGTTCCATTTGACCGAGGCGTGCGTGCTGTCGCTGAGGCTGGCGCTCGGCCGCGAGCCGGCGCAAGCCCAAGCCTACGACAAGTACCACAGTTTGGCGCTGGCCGTGCGACGCCACCTGATGGACAACTGGCTGCGCACCGAACAACGTCAGCGCGACCAGGGCGCCAAACGGGTCAACTACCTCTCGCTCGAGTTTCTGGCCGGCCGGGCGCTTCAGAACGCCGTGCTCAGCCTTGACTTGGATGACGAGGCGCGCGACGCCATCCGCGCGCTGGGCATGGTTCTGGAGGATGCCTACGAGCTGGAGCATGATGCGGGGCTGGGGAACGGTGGCCTCGGCCGCCTGGCCGCCTGCTTTCTCGACTCCCTGGCCACGCTGGGGCTGCCCGCCTGCGGCTACGGCATTCGGTATGAATACGGCATGTTCCGCCAGGAGATCCGCGACGGCAGCCAGTTCGAGTGTCCCGACAACTGGCTCTTTCTTGGGAATCCCTGGGAGATTGCGCGTCCCCAGGAGATTTATCCGGTGGGGTTCGGCGGCCGCACGGTGTATACCACCGATGGTCATGGGAGTCTCCGGGTCGAATGGATACCCGACGACACGGTTTCGGCCATGCCCTTTGAGAGCCTGATTCCGGGCTATCGTAACGGCGTCGCCAACCCCCTGGTGCTTTGGGGCGCCGTGGCCAGCGACGCATTCAACCTGAGCTACTTCAACCACGGCGACTACCTGCGCGCCGTCGAGGAAAAGGCTCTGGATGAGACCATCTCCAAAGTACTGTATCCCGCCGACACCACCGCGGCAGGCAAGGAACTGCGCCTGAAGCAGCAGTACTTCTTCGTCAGCGCCTCGCTGCAGCATATTCTCGCTCGGTTCCTGACCGCCGGCAGCGACTTGAGCCAACTCCCCGAGCGGGAGGCGGTGCACCTCAACGACACCCACCCCGTGGTGGCCATCCCCGAGCTGATGCGCCTGCTGCTGGACCGGCACGGGTTGGGATGGGATGCGGCCTGGGAGATCACCACGCGGGTCTGCTCCTACACCAACCACACGCTCATGCCCGAGGCCCTGGAACGCTGGGACGCCGACCTGTTCGGACGGCTCCTGCCCCGCCATCTCGAGATCATCGGCGAGATCAACCGGCGCTTCCTGGAGCAGGTTCAGGCGCGCTGGCCCGGCGACGGCGCGCGCCTGCGGCGCATGTCCATTTTCGAGGAGGGCGAAACCAAGCGGATCCGCATGGCCCATCTCGCGCTGGTCGGGACCCACGCCGTCAACGGCGTGGCGCGATTGCATACCGAGTTGCTCAAGCGCGACCTGTTTGCCGACTTTTACGCCCTGTGGCCGGAGCGCTTCCTCAACATCACCAACGGCGTGACCCAGCGGCGCTGGCTTCACCAGGCCAACCCGTCCCTGTCCCGGTTCATCACCGAGTCCATCGGTCCGGGCTGGATCACCGATCTGGAACAACTTGCCCGGCTTGCGCCGCTGGCGGAGGATGCCGCGTTCCGCGAAACCTGGCGCACGCTGAAGCGCCTCAACGCTCAGGTCCTGGGCCGGCGCATCGCCGAACTGGTTGGGGTCCGCGTCAACACGCAAAGCCTGTTCGACGTGCAGGTCAAGCGCATCCATGAGTACAAACGGCAGTTGCTGAACGTGCTGCGCGTCGTGGCGCAGTACCTGCGCATCAAGGACAACCCCCACGCCGAGTGGACCCCCCGCACCGTGATTATCGCCGGTAAGGCGGCGCCCAGCTATGCGACCGCCAAACTGATCGTGAAACTGGCCAACGACGTCGGCCGTTTCATTCATGCGGACCCCGCCACCGCCGGTCTGCTCCGGTTCGTTTTCCTGCCCAACTACGGGGTCTCCTTGGCCGAGCGCATCTTCCCTGCCAGCGATCTTTCGGAACAGATCTCCACCGCCGGAACCGAGGCCTCCGGGACCGGCAACATGAAGTTCGCCCTCAACGGGGCCTTGACCATCGGCACCATGGACGGAGCCAATATCGAGATCTGTGAGGCGGTTGGGCGCGAGAACATGTTCGTCTTCGGACTCGCGGAACCGGAGGTCGCACGCCTCAGGACTTCCGGTTATGACCCGCGGGCCTGCTACGAGGCTGACCCACTGCTCCGTCGAGTCGTCGACCTGATCCGCGGAGGCGGCGTCTCGCCAGATGATCGCGGTCGTTTCACCGGACTCATGGACGGCCTCCTGGCCCATGATCACTATCTGGTGCTGGCGGATTTTGCCGACTACCTGCGGGCCCAGGACGAGGCCGATCGCTGCTTCCGCGACACGCAGGCGTGGACGCGCAAGTCCATCCTGAACGTCGCCCGGGTCGGACGGTTCTCGAGCGACCGGTCCGTGGCCGACTATGCCCATGAGGTCTGGGGGATCGCTCCGATGCGCAGCAGCCCCGGCACCGCGGCATCCCGATAACCGTGGCCGGGCGGAAGGCTCGTCGGGAACCGCCAACCCACGCGCCTGTCCGTCGTTCGGCCACCTTCGAGCGCCTGATCGCCACCCATACCACGTTGGGCTCCGACACCGACTCGGTCGAGCGCGGCTGTCTGGAGGACGTGCGGGGCGCTGAGGGCGGCGAAGGCTACTCCAGGACCAGCGGAAACGGCTGGCGCTCCGCGACCAGGAGACCGTCGACATAGATGCGCTGCCCGCCGCCGCCCGACATCACCGCGGCCACGTGCGTCCAGGCCGGCCCGGCGGCCGGCTTGAACGGGGCAGTCAGCGGCCGCTGATCGCCCGTGCGCAGCGAGTCGAGCAGAATCTGACCGTCGTCCACGCCGAACCAGTAGCCGTAGGACCAGACCGCCTCCTGGATCAGGAACGCGCCGCCGGACTGCGGACGCACCCATACCTCCAGTGTTCCGGCTGCGCTGAAGTCCAGCCGCCGGTCCGGGGCCACCTCCAGACAGCCCTGGCCCCCGAAGCGGGCGTGGCCGCCGTCCGGCCCGGTGACGGGCTCCACCACGCCAACCACGCGGGCCACCAGACCCGTGCCAGCCCGGCAGGGGAAGGCGCCGTCACGGAACCCGTCAAAGGTCCACTCGGCCGCCACCGTGGGGTCGGGCTCGTCCAAACCCCGGCCGGCGGCATGGGCCGCCACCTCGGCGGCGGGGAGCGCGCGCGCGGTGATCCGGACCCGGTCCATTTCGCCGACGAGCGGGCGGCGGTCGTCGTTGTCGAGACCGATCCGCAGCACCGTGCGCTCGGCGGGATTCACGGCCGGATAGTTCCCGACTCCGATCGTCGCACGGCCCACCACGTTCGAGTCGGCCGCCGACGCGGCCGTCAGCGTGACCACCCCCGGTGTCACAGCCACCAGCAGGCCGCCGGTCTCGACGCGGGCCGTTCCGGGCTGGTGCGCCGCGGTGAAGTGCCGGCCCGCGCCGTAGGCCGTGCCGGTGTTGATGCCGCCGCCGCCGGTGACCGTCCAGACCAGCGGGGCCGCGATCGGGTTCTGATACTGATCGAGCAGGTCGCCGCCGAACGGAACCCTCGACCCGACGGGCGCCCAGACCTCGCGCGGATGCACCACGATGCGGTCCAGCCGCGGCGGGCCGGATGGGTGGCGCGTCACGTCCACATAGAGCGGTTGCGCCGACTCCTCCGGCAGCGTATTCCACAGCACCTCGGCTTCCAGTTCCGGGTGGTCGGCCAGCGCTTCGACGAACAGGCGGGCGGCCTCGCCCGGCACGGCACCGGGCCGCGCCGCGGGCTGGCCGTCCAGCAGGCCCCATTGCGCCACGCGGAGCGTCCTGGCCCGGCACTTGCCGCGGTGCACACGGGCCACAGCGTACTCGTTGACGACCAGCGCATCGCGGTACGGGGCGATGTCCGAAGCCCTCGGCGCCTCCGAGGCGCTGCGCAACACAACGTCCAGTTCGACCTGGGCCGGCATCTTGCGCGCGGCCAGCAGGCGTGTCCAGGTGGTGTAGTCGCGAACCACGTCGCGCGCCGCCGGGGCCTCGGCAAACACGGCCACGGCCTCAATGCGGCCGCGCCACGGATTCGGCTCGCGCGCGAGGCCGCCGAAGTTCAACCCGCCGTCGAAGGCCGGGCGCTGCCAGTCCAGCTTTCCGGTCAGGTTGGTCGCGCCGTGGACAAGCCGGCCGTTGAGAAAGCAACTCAGCCGGCCGGGCACGTAGCCGATGGCCACGTGGTTCGGCTGCTGGTCGGATAGCGCGCACACATCCACGCGCCGCAACGCGCCGTCGACCCACAGGGCGAGCATGAGCCGCGCACCCTCCTGATCCAGAGCGAAGTTTGCGTGGGGCAGCCCCCCGCCTTCCCGGTTGCAGCCGAAGATGCGGCGGGCCGCGCCGGGGCGGCCCTGAAAGAGGTTGTCCGGAGTGAAGACGGCCTGCACACCAAACGCGCCGGTAGCGCGGCAGCGCGCCGCGATGCCCGCACCGCCATCCAGCGCGGTGGCTCCGCCGCCGCGGAGCTGCAGGGCGCCCCAGCGGTCGAGCCGCGCCAGTTGCCAGCGACTGAGCGAGACCTCCTCGAATGCGGCGCTCTCAGGTAGGAATTGGAACCCCGGCGCCTGCGACCCCTGCCACAGGAACGTCAGCCCCGTCCGGTTCACCGGCCAGGTGGGGCGCCTGACCTCAACCGACTCGGAGCTGAGCGGGTTCGGCACCTGCGCGCGGTCGTGGATGCCCGTCAGGCGCAGCGTCTCCTTCTCGCGGAGGCGGCCGTCGAGGCCGACTACCAGGCGGAACCCCTCCGGATCCAGGCTCAGGGACGACACCCGCACACCGGACGCGAGGGTCGCGACGGCATCGCGCAGTTGAACGCGCTCGTCGAAGCCGACCAGCAGATGGGACTCGTCGTAGAGGCGCGCGGAGACGACCGCCGGGGCTTTCCGCGCACTGACCTGCACGCGCCCCTGCAGCACCGTGGGGCCGTTGCGGGCGGCGATTGCGTAGGTTCCCGGCGTGGTGTAGGTGTGCCGGTTGGTGGTTGCGCCGGGTTGGCCGTCGCCGAAGTCCCACACCCACGATGGGCCCGGCGTGAGCGCGGGCGGGATCTCGACGGTCAGGGGCGCCCGGCCGGCGTAGTTTCCCAGTCCGGGGTCAATCCAGCAGCAGGCCTTGGTGTCCTGGCCCGGCTCATCGGAGATCTGCAGCCAGCGCACGACCCGCGTGAAGCGCTCGTCGAAGGCGCCCAGGAAGACGTCGGCCTGGGGGCCGCCGATCGCACTGTTGACGGTCAGGAACCGGACGTCGGTGGTCCAGCGCGGCACCCAACTGTCGCCGCGCAGTCCGGAGAACCAGATCACCCGCTTGTTCAGCCCGCCGTCGTCATACATCACGACGCCGTTATGGGCCGCCTGTTCGCCCATGTGGAAGAAGCGGTAACTGTTGTCCGGCGCGATGCAGGCGTTGCAGCCTTCGCCCAGTTGCTTCCAGGAGACGTCGGGCAGGATCGCGATTCCCGCGCGCGGCCACGGAAACTCGCTGCCCGCGCGGGTGCCGTCGGCTGATACCGTCAAGGTGTGTGCGGCTTGGTCCCGGGTCCACACGCGCTCGCGGATGGCCGGGTCGTCCAGCCGGCAGCGTGCCAGGTGGCCCCGCGTGTAGCCCTCCTCGGTAAAGTACACCCATTGGGTCTGGTCGGCGGGATTGCGCCAAGTGCACAGGACATAGCCCTGGGTGAGTGCGCGCTTCCCGCTGCCGTCCCAGGCGACCGTATAGATCGTGTTGCCGGCCGGATCGCTGTAGAGCACCCATTCGCCATCGGGCGAAAGGCAGGGATTGGCGTAGGCGGCGGGACCGGGCAGGATCACGCGGCGACGGCCGGCCGCCGTGTCGAAGCCTACCAGTTCGTAGTTGGGCTCGATGGCGTCCCAGTTCTTGCCCTGTCCCTGCACGCAGTGGATCCAGACGATCTTCGTGCGTGCGCCGGTCATGGCCACGACATCGGCGGCGAGATCAGCCGGGACCGCCGGCGATCGCAGCAGGGACAGGCCCAGCAGCGCCACGTACCGCAGCCGGAGGTCGCGCGGCCGGCGACCCGCTCTCGCACGTGCCATCATGGCCGCGGCACCTCGCGGGCTGCGATGCGGAGCTTGCCGCCCTTGATGGCTTTCACCGTTTCCAGACCGGTGACCTCAATGTTCCAGAGCGCCACTTTGCCGGCCTGGAGGTAGACCTTGCCATCGTGGCCCTGAACGAGCGCCCCGCCGAAATCTTCGCCGCCGAGGCCGGGCGGAATATCGGTGACGGTCGCTCCGGGGACTGCCCGGTCAGGGTAGTCCAACTTCAGCGGGTCAGGCTGGAAGAGGCGCGTCAGGTAGAATCCGTTCTCGGTCAGCAGGTGCCATTCCCCCACATTGGTGTTGATGGCCCAGGCCCAGCCGATGAGCTTCGGCAGGCGGGCGCATCCCACGAAGCCGAAGGCGCCGCGGATCAGGCCGGTGGCGGGACCGGGCGCCTGGTGCGAGCCGTGCACACCGGAGAAGGTGCTCGGGTAGCTCCAGCGCTGCCGGCCGGTCGCGACGTCGAAGCAGCGAAAGGTGTCGTCCTCGCAGGAGGCCACCAGCCGGTTGTCGGGGCTGGCGAGCGGCGCACGGAGATCCGGGAGTGTCCGGGCGGGCTTGAGCGCATACTCCGGCGCGCCGCAGGCCGTGAAGCCCGCGACTCGAAACTGCAGGCCCGTGCCGTGTGCGGAACTGTAGAGCGTCAGGTCGCTGTTGATGGTCAGCGACAACCCCAGGTAGCCGCCGAGGGGAAGCTGCTGTGGGTACGAGGCCGTCTCGTCGGGCTGCTCGACCCCGTCGCCGTTCCGGTCGGCCCAGAAGACGGTGCCCCTGGCACCGCCCTCGGCGCGGATCACCGCGCGATAGGCGTAGTCGCCGTCGCCGAGGCGCTCCCAGATCCGGATCTGCGACGGTTCGCCCGGGTTGTAGATCCGGCCGCTGAACAGAGCCCCCAGATACTGGCGACCGTTGGCACCTTCGCAGAAGCGGACCGAGCTGTGGTAGACGTAGGGCGAGATAATGCCCGTGAGTGTGCTTTGGCCGGTGGCGGGGTCGATGCGGAATTCGCAGCCCTCACCGACCAGGACGTCCGGGTCGCGCGGATTGACCGTGCCGCCGCTGGCGCCGTAGTGGGTGGGGCCGATCAGCTCGCGGATGAAGGCGCCGGTCTGGGCGTCGAAGACGACGAAGCGCTTGGGCGTCCATGACAGTTCCGACACCCAGAGGCGGCGCCGGGCGTCGACGCAGAGGCCCCAGACAGTGGTCAGGCCGGTGGGGTCCCACGGCCCGACGTGCACGCGCCCCTCCGGGCGGCCGATGGTGCGCAGCAGCTTGCCCTCCGGGGTGAAGACCCGGATGAAGCAGTCGGGGTCGTCGCCGAAAGGCTTCTTCTCACCGGTGATCTGGCTGGCCACGTAGATTTCGCCGTCGGCATCGACGGTAACGGCGCCTGGGCTGCGCAGATCCTGCAGCAGCAGCCGCGTTGCGCCGGTCTCGGGGTTCAGCACGAGCAGCTTGCTGCGGCCCGAGAACACGTAGGCCAGGTCGTCGCGGACAACGGCCAGCTTGCCGGGCACCTCGAGGGAGATCCGCTTCAGGACCTGGAGTGTGGTGGCGTCGACGACGGCAATGAAGTTCGACTGGGCCTTGACGGTACACTTCGGGAAAGTCGCTTCGACCAGGCGGCGGTTGGCCTCGGCGAGCGGTTCGCGCGGCATCTGGGCGGCGCCCTCGACAAGCCCCTTGTCCTCCAACAGCCCGCGCAGGACTCCGACCACCGCCTCGCGCACGTCCGGCGTGTAGTAGTTGGGGGCCTTGAAGAGCGCCTCCTCGCTGCCCTGGTTGGCGAGGAAGCGATCGATCTGCTCCCGTGAGCGGGCGTCGACGCGATCCCAGATGGCTTTCCCTATGCGGGGCTCGGCCTTGACCTGCGTCAGGAACCGCCGCCAGTCGGTGATGTCGCCGCGCTGCCAGTCCCAGGCTGAGAAGCTGAGATAGAGCCGGCCGTGGCGTGCGTCGAAGCCCTCTTGCCAGGTCCAGGTCAATTGGCCGGGCAGTCCCGGCTCGCCGCGGAACAGGGAGCTAATCTGCAGGTCCGCGCTCTCGCGGCCCGGCCAATTCGCTGGCTTTCCCGTTCGGGCGTCGACGCGCCGGATCGTGCCGCCGTTGACGTAGTAGACCAGGCCACGGTCCTGGGCTACCAGGGTGCAGCCGTTGAAGTGCTGGCCGGCGGCCCACTGCACATTGAAGTCCAAGTCGCAGGCGACCAGCGCCTTGCCCGCCTCGGACCCGGCCCAGCCGAGGTAGACCTGGTTGGAGGTGGCGGCGCCGGCGGCCGGATCGGCGGCGCAGCAGGTCGTCAGGGCGTGGTCGCCACCCCAGTAGGTGGTCGGACCGTTGTCCCAGGGATCGCTGGAGCCGTGACAGGCCCAGCCCCGGAGCTTCAGGCCGATGCCGGTGTGCCAGATGGCGCTCCAGGTGTACTTGCCGGGCGGCACGGGGGTGCCGGGCGTTGTCCAGACAGGTGTGGTCAATCCGTCCCAGGCCACCTCGTGCGTGCCTGCTGCGAAGGGCTCGCAGGTGAGAAGCTGCCGCACGACGGCGCCACCCGCATTCTGGATGTTGAGCGAGACGAACCCGTCCGCCGGCATTTTGAACGCGATCGTCTCGGGCGCCGCCCCCGCGCCTGTTGCCAGAGCGACCAGGACCAGGCCGCCGACTGTTGGGGCGCGCCGGCCGAAGCGCCGGACCGCCAGCACGGCAGTCCAGATAACGCCGCCGGCCAGACCGCCGGCAACCATGGCGAAGGGCGCCAACGCCAGCACCGCGCCGATGAGCCCCAGGCCTTCATCCTCGATCGGGCCGGGGACTGCATACCCGCAAGCAAGGCCACCACCCAACGCGACGGTGGCGGCAAGCGCGCCAACCACGATGGCGGTGCGCGGCCCCCGCCGGGCATGCGAACCGACGCAAGCTGGCGTCCGCGGGATGGATCCGCAGCATGAGCGGCGTCGCAGGAGGCACATGCTCAGAACGAGCAAGAAGAGTGTCCACAGTGTGGCGGTCATATCAGAGTCCCTGCGAGGCCGAGTTCCACAACGCCGAGGAGCCCGATGCCGCGCTCCACGCGGCGGCGAGCGTCCGCAGCGAGACGATACACCTCCGGCGACGATGATTCAACCGCCAGCAATTCTCGTTATGATGGGATCGCGTCTCACGGCGCTGCTACAAACGCTTCAAACGTGCGCGAACCCGTTCGTAGTGTGCCCGTAAGGGCATGGGGCGGCAACCGGCCAGGAGACGGCTCGCGAGGACGCTCGCCCTCCCGCCCGAAACATCAAGTGGGGACTCGGATACGCTTGGCCGATCGATTGGGTTGTGGCGTGGTCCAATTCAGGGTGTGCCCAGAGGTGGCACGGCACTGACGGCACGGCGCAGCGCACCGTGCTACGGCGCCGTAGAACGCTCCTCCGGGCCGTTCGTTCACCGTTCTCGTCGCCGCTCTCTTGTGCGACCCAGTTTCCAGTTATAGGACGAGTGCGATTGACGGGCCTCACTGCCGCCCGTACTCAGGTTCGATCCAGTTCTCGACCCTCAGGTGGGGCTACGCCAGCGCGGGAGGATGGCACACGCGCTCCAGCGCGCGGCAGATCGCCTCGATGTTCTCCAGCGGCACATCAGGGCCGCACTCCGCCTGGAGCATGAGGCCTCCCTTCTTCGAGTAGAGCCCGCCAAACACCTCCTCGATGTGCGACTCGATCGCGTCCGGCGTCGCGAACGGAAACAACTGCCGGTCCAGATCCTGACTCAGCGCCACCTTGCCCTTGGCGACCGCTTGGAGCCCCTCGAGTCCGTTGGCCCGGATCTGCGGGTTCAGCACGCGGATGCCCACGTCGATCAGGTCCGGGATAATCTCGAGGATGTGCCCATCGCTGTGGAGAAAGGCCGGCACACCTTGGTTGCGGCACGGGCCCACCACGGCCTCGTAGGTCGGCTTCACGTACCGCCGCCACATGGCCGGGCTCACCGGGAGTGCGGTCTGCATGCCCAGGTCCTCCGCGAACCACATGAACTCGGCACCCAACTCCAGGTACTTACGCACCACGGCCGTGCTATACGTCTGGATGATGGCAATCAACTCATGCAGGCGCGGTTCGTCGGTGGCGAAGTCCACCATCAGGTTCTCGAAGCCGCGCAGGTAGTAGAGCCGCATGAAGAAGAACCCGTGCGGCAGACCGCCGCCCCCCGCCAGGTCGCCCCGGGCTCTGGCCGCCTCCAAGTTCCGCCGGACCTCGTCCCACGGCGGGCGCGGACCGAACCAGTCGTCGCGCATCGGGTCCGGCAGATGCGTTTTCCACGCTTCGAACGCGCCCCAGTTGTCGAGGGGCTCGCGCTCCACCTGGCTATCGAACCCCCGTTCGATATTGTTCCACACCGTGCCCCAGCAGTCGGTATGCCGCCCCAACTCGTAGAGCGGGTTCCACATGACCTTCTGGTCGAAATCGACCTGTCCCTTCCGGAACCAGGGAAAGATTCGCGGATGGCGCAGGCACAGATCCTCGAGGGGCTCGCGGTAGCGAATCCAAGTGGCCGGGAGGAAGCCCACGGTGCACGGCACCCACTCCGGCGTGTCGAAGTTAGCGGCCTTGAGGTAGTTGAGTGTCTGGCGATTGCGTCCGGCGTAGCTGATCATGTCTTTATCCTCGCCCCGTCAACTCCATGTCGTCCGCCCGCCATGCGGCAAGCGCATTCCCCACTGAAACCTCCGCTTGTGCAAACCGGAGGCCTTGCAAGCGCCTCCACTGTAGCGCACTTGCCGGCCGCACGCGCGGCAAAACGTCTGGCAACCCTTCAGGGCGCAATGGCGCTCACTTAGTCCCTGATCCACCCGCGGGGAGGATTCATCTCGCCCTCGTGAAGCGCCAGACGCGCTTCGGCGGGCGCATGGGCGACATGGACCAGCAGATTGGCGTCGGCGTGGCACGTGTGCGCCGGGGGCGAGAGTCCCAAGGCGTCGGCGTAGCGGTCGGCGTCGGCAATGCGTGCGTCTGGATGGGTCATGGCGGATCCTTGCGCATGCGGCGTTGGCCCAGGTGTTGACCGAATCGGTTGGATCACCGGTCACTTACGTCAGAAGGCTGCGACCAACGTCCGTTCTCAGGACTATGCTTGTTATTCCAGAAGCGTCAGGGCCGCCGCGGCATCGACTCGATGCCCCTCGGCGTGAATGTGCAGCGTGACGGCTTCGCCGGCACCCGCCAGCCGCCAGGCTCGCTCGACTTCGGAGAACAACCGCGCGAACTCGGCTTCGGGCTGGACCGCCGTGTTCCAGTCCGGCAGCAATCCGGCCGGATCGGCGCCCGGACAGAAACCCGCATCCTGACGGCCGTGCTGGAATTGCACCGGCTTCGGGGCCGCCAGCGCCGCCCAGTCGCACGGCTCCAGCCAGTCACCGAGTTGCCCGAGGATGCCGCAGTCGCAGTGCGGTGGAATGCGCATGCGCGTCCGGTAATGGTGCCAACTGCTCAGGATGCAACCGACCACGCCGGCCTGCACGCGGTCGTCCAGCGCCAACAGGTTCATGGCCAGATGTGCCCCGGTAGACAGTCCGCACACGGCCACCCGGTCCGCGGCGATCTCCGGCTGTGCCAAGGCATAGTCCAGCGTCACCATGGCGTCCCAGGTCCATTCCCCCTGCAAAGTCCACCCGGGATGCTGCAGGGTGTGGTCCATGGTCGCCGGCTGGACGACGGCCCAGCCGCGCCCGGCGAAGTACGCGCAGAAGTCGTCGGCATGGCCGGGTGTGAACGCACCCGCGTCCGCCTCGCCCCACGGTGCCTCGGGGAAGCGCGAGGGACGCGCGGCAAGCGCGGCACCGAACGCGGAGGCCGTCAGCGGGACGGGCGCCGGCTCGATAGCCAGTTGAACTCGCCAGGTTCCCCGCGCCGGCGCGCTGACCTCCAGGCCATAGAGCGAATAGCCGAGCGTGCCGTCCCACCCCGGTTGCAGGCGTGCCTCGACACCGGCCTGATTCACGATCCGCAAGGGGGCAAGCGCTTTCAGGACAACCCGCGCCCGACCGGGGCTCTGGAACGTGAACGTCAGACCGCCGGCATCGTCGGCGGTAAGGGCCGCACCATCCAAGTGCCACGCGGTATGGTCGGTCTGCAGGGCGAATACCGGCAAGGTCACGGTCGAGACTCCCATCCGGTGTTGCCATGGTAGAATCCCTCCGTCCAGCCCTGTTGCCAGTGGACGCCGGCACCACCGTCGGCGCCCAGGTCATAGGCCAGCATCATGTCGCCCTGTTCGGCGCGGAGGCCGCCCGCGGACGCTGCTACCTTCCAGCGACCGGCCGTGGCGCCCTCCGGCAGCAACTCGAGCACCGTCAGCAGCCGGTGTGTCTTTGCCTTGGCGCTGACCAGGCGCACGAGGGTCACAGGCCGGTGCTGGTCGTCCATGCTGCATTCGGCGGCATCCACGACGCTGGGTGTCCAGTTGCCGACGGCCACGCGCAGACTCACGCCGGGGGCGCGGATCCAAGCTTCGGAGCCCCATATTTCCGCCGGCTGCGACGTGTGCAGCCGGAAGCTCATCTCGAGCGGCTGGCCGGCCTCGATCACGTCCTCGATCAGGAACAACGTCGACGCGGGAGAACAGATGCGGCGGAGGTTAGTCTTGAACAGCCCGTCCGGCCAGGCTCCGGCGTTGTCGGACGCGAGCAGCACCCGTCCGTCGCCCTCGATGCACTCCCCGAGCCGGGCGCCGTAGGTGTGTGTGCCCCACCCGGGTTGAGGGAACGGTACACCGTCCGCAAGGGGCTCGGGATACAGCAGGCTGTGCGCGGCGGCGCGGCGGATGAAGGCGTTCTCCGACTCATGGTAGGCCAGCACGCCACGGTCAATCACCAGTGGCTGCCCGCCCGCTTCGAGAATGACGCTGCCCTTGTCGCCATTGTCGAAGAACGGGGCGAAGATTGCTTCGGCTTCATTGATGGGAGCAGGAATCATGTTCAGCCTCTTCATCAGCCGCCCAAGTGATAGGCCGCCCCGCCAGAGAGGTTCAGAACCGGTCCCAGTTCGCCATGCGATTCAATCTCCACCATCTGGCCCGTGATCGCGTGGCGCAGGCGCCGGATGTCCCCGAGGCCGGCCAGCGACAGCGGCAGCGGGCCGCGGAACGACGGGATGGTGATCAGAGTGTCGCCAAGGCGCGAGACACCGTCGCTGATGCCAACCGCCTCCCGCACCCCCTGCTCTCGGACCAGCTTGACCACCAGTTGGTTCATCGGGTCGGTGGCGTATTTGAGCATGGTCTCGCGATCCGTGGCACCGGCCACCGGGTTCCAGTGGACGAACCCGGAAGCAAGGTCAAAGGGGGCAAAACTCGACCAGTTCAGCCGCTTGCCGTATTGGCCAAAACGAACCATCTGCCGCCAGTTGTTGAGTTCACCGGCGGGCCTTGGAGGGCATTGGTGGCCGCACATCATGTAGCCGCTGGCCGGATAGTCGGCATGCACGCCTTCGTGGAACATGTGCACCTGGCCGGGTTTGATGCGCTGGGCCAGGTCCCACATCTCGAGGTAAAGCTCCCGGAACGCCGGCCCCAGTTCGCTCGGGAAGTGGCCGGCCGTGAACCAGGGCGCAAAGTCGCACGGATACGTAAACACGCCGCAGTCGAGGAAGAATCCGTCCACGTCGAACTCCTCGAGATAGCGGCGGGTCCAATCGAGCATGTAGTTGCGGAAGCCGGGATGCAGCGGGTTGCAGGCGGCGATGAACTCGTGGGCGTTGAAGCCCCAACTGAAATAGGGGCGGCCGTCCACCCCGCGTACCTGCCACTCGGGCCGGAGATCGCCGCCAGGCCGCAGGCCGGTGGTGCTCATCCAGACCACGGCGCGGCCGCCGGCGTCGTGGATGCGGCGGATCATGTCACGGAATTCGCGGTGCGTTCCCTGATCGGGGTTGGGCCCGGCGCTGTACGGCGCGGTGTCGGAATCGGAGCGGCGAATGGTGTGGGTGTAGAGCCAAAAACCGTTGGCGCCACCTGCCTTGATCGTCGCTTCGCACGTCTCACCCAACGCCCTGAATGTGAAGGGGCCCGGACGAAACACCTGCTTGCCGGAGTAGACGCTATGATAGTCCATCATCGCCCAGGTGGTGCGGTAGAGCCACTCGGGCGGTTCCTCGTAAGCATCGAACATGTCGGACCAGAACCGCTCCATGCCGTCGCGCCCGCGTCCCCACGCGATGGAGAACTCTGGTGCCGGGAACTCGCCGTCTGCCTCGATCAGCTTGTGGTACTGCACCTGGAAGCGGTTGCCCTGTTCGGTGAAGTCGCTGATATGGGCCAGCTTCGCCCGCCGCGAGTAGATGCACAACCAGGCATCGGTGTCGTCCCGGTAATAGAGCGCGCCGGGAATGGCTTGCTGCCCCGGATAGGTCCGACGGTAGAAATGGGTCAGCAACGGCGTCACCGCCGAAACCGGCCCCTCCTCGAAACTGAGGTGTTCGCGAGGCCCGGCTGCTCCAAGATGCGCCACCCGCATCGTCGTATCCGGACGGATCAGACTGAACCGCCAGCCTAGAAACCCGAGCGTGTCGATCCAAAGGGGCATCTCCAATTCATAGGGATTCGGCCCCGGCACAGACGCCCGTTCCTGCAACCGTACCCGCTTGATCCGGTACTGGATGTGAAGCGACCGCTCGCCCGGCACCATGATGCGGCCGACCTGCAGCGCCCAACCCTGGGAGTGACCGCCGAAATGCTGGGTCCGCGCAATGGTTTCCAATAACCCCCGCCCATCCTGATGAAACTCAAGCGTCAACGGACAAGACTGCCGGTTGACCTGGAATTCCCAGTCGGGCGGCTGCTCGATGATGCTCAAGTCCAACCGGCGATCGAGCAACCGCACCACGTCGCCGCTGACGGTGTCGATCTCGGCCAACAGTTCAGATCGGTCACACAGTCGAATGGTTTGACTCATAAAAGTGTGCATCCTCTCCTTGAT
Source organism: uncultured Lentisphaerales bacterium (assembly GCA_964652365.1). Lineage (GTDB taxonomy): Bacteria > Verrucomicrobiota > Kiritimatiellia > RFP12 > CAZZCT01 > CAZZCT01. Next base: position 118 of record CAZZCT010000108.1, on the reverse strand, counting down.
GAGGCAGACTGTTCCTCTAGATTTCTCGTTCCGAGAAATCCGAGGCGAAGCCTCGCTGGGCAGTGGCGGTCAGGCCAACCTCAATCGTCTTGCCATGTCGGCAGTGGAACTCCAGAAC
>CAZZCT010000107.1:0-16995 GCA_964652365.1 uncultured Lentisphaerales bacterium | reverse complement strand
TACGATTACGGGCGACGATTACGGATTACGAGGGGATGCTCCGAATCGTCCACCGTAAGCGTCGCCCGTAAGCGTCCGCCGACTCGCGCGTTCGGTCGTCCTCGTCCTCGTCGTCGTCCTCGAACTCGTACTCGATTCCCGAGGTCGAGGATGAGGACGATCAGGCAAACCGGACTTCAGCCACAGTTACCCCCTCGTGTGTTCGCGGCGCAGCCGCGCGGCGGGCTGGCGGTGCCGCGCCGGCGCCTTTCGCGGAGGCGGGTTCCGGCCGCGTCGACTGCCCGAATGTGCTGACACGCTGCTAGAAGTGCGGGTACGGGTAGACTTTTCACACTCACCTCCCGTCAAGGCGCCAGGGTCTCGACCTGGTAGAAGCCTTGCGGACCGCGGTCGACCGGGTCTTCAAGCAGCACGCTGTCGCCGGTCGCACGGCTGCGCGCACCCGCCGGCAACCAGGTTGCGTCGAGCAGGTTGGTCTTCACGCGTAACTGGTAGTCGAACCCCGCCACGGTGGCGGCCACAATGCGCCAGCGCCCACTGACGGTGTCGAACGACACACCGGTCAGGAGCGCCGGTTCGGCTACCGCCGTTCCCCGTACGCCGAATGGGCCGGTCGGCAGCGTGCCGGACGCCGTCGCCTTCCAGTTCCCCGGCGCCGCCAGCAGCGACAGCCACTCGGCGCGCGTCAGAGTCTGGCCGGCGAAACGGTCGAAGTCGAAGGCGAGCAAGCCGGCGACGGACGAACCGAACGTCAGGGCCGTGGAGCCTGCCACGAGGCCGGGCACGATGTTGCCGGTCGAAACGCTCGTGCACGGCTCGAACGCCCCGGTGTCGTCCAGCAGGAACAACGGTTGCACGACGTTGGCCAGCGGATTGGTCGCCATCCCCAGAAAGGCGGCGATCTGGTCGCCACTGCCCAGGCTGAGAGATGAATAGACTCCCGCCCTGGCGCCGGGGATCGGACCGGAGCGAAGCCAGGCATAGCCGCTGCCATCGACGTCGGAACGCAGAATCTGCCCGGCCGGAACCGGCACCGTGACCGTCAGCGCGGTCAGCCCCTCGTAGCCGTCGCCGTCCACACTGGCCCCGCGGAACTCGCTGCCGGTCCAGCCGTTGTCGGTGAAGTGGATCGTGGTGCCGGCCGGAATCGCGGCCAGGGTGGCCACCGTGAAGACGTCGGGGGCGGTGTTGTCGGTCCAGCCGACGATCGCCAGGTCGCCGGGGCGCAGGGCGGGCGACCGTCGCACCACCCGCACGCCGGCGCTCCAGGCGGCGCCAAGCGCGTTGGTGACCGCCACCACGCACTGGTTCGTCCCCTCCGCCAGGGTCACGTCGACCACCGACCAGTCGGCGCCCACTGGCAGGTCGCCAGCCGCGCCGGTCAAGAGATTGCTCCAGCACAGGCGGCCCACGGCGTCGGCGGCGACGCCCTGCAGGGTCACGCGGTCCGTCTCCGTATCGACCACGATCAGCGGCGCCGCGGGCGACAGGATTTCGACGAACGGCGGGCGGGCCGGCACGCCGGTCTCGGCGGGTGCGTCGTAGAAGGTGACGGTACCCGACCCCTCGTTGGCCACAGCCGCCAGGGCGCGGCCGGCCGGGCTTTGCGCGGCGGGCACGAAGGCCAGCACCTCGGGGGCGATGTCGCCGGGCGTCGTCTGGTACTGGATCCAGCGCGGCGCCGCGGGATCGGCAAGATCGTGGACCATGATGCCGCCGCAGCGTTCGAGCCCCACGAAGGCATAGCGCCGTCCCCCGACCGTTCCCACGGCCACACCCTCCGGCTCCGGACCGCGGTTGTCGCTGCGCTGGTCCACGATCAACGAGCCGCCGTCGTCGTCGTCCCAGACGTTCCAGAGTTCGGGGTGCCACGCGGCGACGGTCTCCTCGTAGAGGCTGGCGCTGTCGTACACGCGCGCGGGCGCGCCGCCGTCGTCGCCGACCTGCCACACGCTGAACGAGCGGCTGCCGAAGGTGTAGAGCGCGTCGTAGTCGCCGTCGCCACCCGCGTCGCCCAGGTCGGTGGCCACGCGCAGGCGGCCGAGGTTGGCGTCCTGCTTGAGCGTGGCGGCGTCGGGGAAGGCGGCGGGGTCGAGCGCCAGGTCCTTGACCCGCGCGAAGTCCGGGAAGGCGCCCCAGTCGCGCTGGTCCCCTTCGTTGGCGGTAATGAGATAGCAGGCGTCGCCGACGGCGAAGGCGGCCAGGCCGTCGGGTTGTGGCATGAGCCGAACCGGCCAGTCGCGGATCTGGATGCCGCCGTCCCGGTCGCTGGCGTCGAAGCGGTTGGACGGACCGAAGGCGCCGAGGGCGTCGATGCGCGTGAAGGCGCCGGCGGCCACGTCGAGCGTGGCGATGGCGTTGTTCTCCTGCAGCGTGATCCAGGCCGTGGCGCCGTTGGACGAGATGGCGATATACTCGGGCTCCAGGTCTTCGGCGACCGTGGCCACGCCCGCGCGACCGGAGATGCGCACACCTGCCGCACGCAGGGCGTCGCGCTGGCCGTTCCAGGGCGTGAAGGCGGCGGTGCGCACGGTGGCGGCTTCCAGGCCGGCGCCCAGTTCGACGATGCTGACCGAGCCCTCGGGGTCGGCGGCGCAACCGTCGGTCGGTTCGCCCTCGTTGGCCACCAGCAGGCGGTCGCCGGCCGGGGTGAAGCAGACCATGTCCGGGTGGAAGCCAACCGTCAGCGTGCGCAGTGTCTGTCCATTCGCGTTGACGAACCGCACCCGTCCGGGCTGGCTCTTGTCGGTGCGGGCGAAGGCCACCGCGAACAGGCCGTCGTGCGCCGCCACGCTGGTCGGCTTTTCATCGCCGTTGGCGGTCACCACCGCGCGCAGGACCGGCGCCGCAAGATCGGCCAGGTACCACAACCGCACCGCGTCGTCGCCGGTCACGGCCAGCCGCCGCGTGGCGAAGTCGTATGCCAGGCTCTCGGCGCCCCCGATGCCCGGCAGATTGGTGAAGCTGGCCCATTGCGCCAGCAGCGGGCGCTGCACCGTAACCGATGCTTCGGCCGCCGCACCCAGAACGTTCGTGCCCCGAATCGTGAGGCGGTTCGGACCGAAGGTGACCTCGACCTCCGGCACCGACCACGCGCCCGCGGGCGCGAAGGCGCCGCCCACGCCGGCAGCCGCGTTGGTCCAGATCAACGCCCCGACGCAGTGCGCGGCGCTGCCCGTGAGCGTCACCGTCGCCGCCTCGCGTGCGAGCGTCGTTCCGTCCACCGGAGACGCGATCGCCAGCACCGGGTCCGGCGGCAGCACGCGCGTCAGGACGATCCAGACAGGGGCCGCGCCCTCGGCCATCACCGTAATCGTGTTGGCGCCCAAGGCCAGCGGCACGTCCGCCGTCCACACGTTCCCGACCCGCAGGGCTACCCCGTTGCCTCCCAGACTGTTGGTCCACGCGACGTCGCCGGTCACGCGTGCACAGGTGCCCGAAACGGTCATCGCCACGGTTTCGTACGGCACGCTGCCGCTTGGCGTCACGATTGCGACCACCGGCGGCCCGAGCTCGAAGGGCGTGGAATCGAGCGCGCCGAAGGCGCCGCCCAGGTTGCTCTGCCGCCAGTTGGCCGGGTCATGAATCAACGCCTGGAACTCGGCCACGCTCCGCCCCACGCGCGGCCCGACATAGTCGCCATTGTCGAACGGACCGGCTGAGCGGTTGGCGTACGCGCCGGTGAGGGCGTCGGGCAGCCAGGACGTCGTGTCGTCCGGGGGGCCGACCCGCAGCCACCCGAGGCCCACGTTCAGACCGTAGAGCAGCGTCCCGTCGTAGGCGTAGGCCAGGTCACCGCCGTCGGGCGGGAAGGTGCCGCCCACGGCCGCAAAGAGCTGGTCGCCGTCGGACGAGAGCTCGTCGAGGGTGTTGGAGACCGACCCCACGGAGGCGGTCGCCGGACCGCCGGGCGGACAGCTCACCACCACCACGGCGCCGGCCGGCACACGCGCTTCCGGCGCATACCAGACCAGGGTGTTCTCCACCGACCGGAAGCGACCGTTGGCGCGGGCGCCGTGGTCCCAGAAACCCAGCGCGGTACCGCCGGGCAGTTCGCGCCAGGTCACGAAGCTGAAGCCGTCCGGCGCATCCGTGCGGTAGCCGAGCACGGTGACGTCGCCGGCCGCCAGGGGGGGCGTTGCGCCGGGCAGCGCGAAGTCCGCGGAGCGCGTTTCGCGGCCGGTCGGATCGTGCGCGATTGCATACCAACAGGTTGCCTCGGAGTCGGGCGCGCGGAACCAGTAGACGGAGGCGGTCTGACCGGAGGCCACGTCGGTGCAGACGCCGATGAGCGCGCCGGTCGAGTCGTAGAAGGAGACGTCGAGCACGTCGCCGTCGGGATCCTCGACCTGCACGCTGAGCGTGAAACTCAGGCCCAGGGGGTCCGAAACCAGCGCGGTCGCGGCGGGGTCGTGGGGCGGGAGCGGGTCGGCGTCGGCCGGGGCGAACTGCACCGCGGCATCGGCGAGCAGCGGCGCCGGTTCCACTGCGCCGGTCGCGTCAGTGGCCTGGCTGTAGAACTCGTAGTGGCCGACACCGGCGGGACAGGCGAATTCGAGCTGCCAGGGCGCGTTACTGACCGTGCCGGCGGGCTGCCAGCCGCTCCAGGCGCGGGCGTCCGCCGCATGGCGGTAAAGGAAGTCAACCTTTCTGAGGCCGGTCGCCGGACCGCCGGGCGGGGCCGCCACGGTGATCTTGAGCTCGGGCGCGACGGTTCCGTTTTGGTATTCGCGGCCATCGAAGCCGAACGTGTGCACTGCGGCCAGGCCCTCCGTGGCGGCCTTTAAGACCACCGAAACCGCCAAGTCGCCGGCGGCGACGCTGTTGGAGACAAGGCCGGAGACGTCCCACTCGTACCAGACGTTGGCCTGGCCGGTGCGCAACGTGACGCTGTCCGCGGCTGCGCCAAAGGCGGGCTGGGAGGCCCAGGTGATGCCCGTCTCGGTCCAGAGATCGTTCGCCGACCCGCAGGCGACCACGTCCAGGTCCGGTCCCGTCGCGCGCCAACAGTAGACGCGCAGCACGGCGGACTGCACCGCCGTGCCGGCGGCGACGCGTCCGGCCAGATCGAAGCGCAGCCAGGCGCGCTCGTTGCGATAGGTGTCGGTGGGCGGGGCGCTCTGCACGTACATGTACGTGGCGGACCCGTAGTTCGACGCCGGCGAACCTTCGACCACCTGACTGTCGGCAGCGGAGGTGACGGTGATCAGGCTGCCGCCGGAGGTCCCGTCAAAGGCCCCGGCCTCGGCTTGCAGCAGGCAGGGCGTGGCGGAGAGGCGCGACGGTGTGACGGGCCGCACGCGCGACCAGGGCGGGAAGGCAGTCACGCCCGCTTCGGCGGCCAAGCGCACCGTGTGACAGCGGAAGCGGCGGTCGGCGTTGCGGCTGCCGCTGACGCCGGTCAGCTCCAGCAGGTCGCCGGTGTTACCGGGCAGCGGCTGGGTGTAGTACCCGCCCGCCTTGTGGATGGTGATCTGCTGTCCGGTGGCGTCCTCGACCTTCGTATTGTTCACCTTGAGCGCGTAGAAGCGCACATAGCGCCCTTCTTGCTCCTCGTTCCAGAAGGAGGCGATGTCGGGCATGAAGGCGGGTTGCGCCAAGCTCTCGTCACGCCCCAGAATCTCCCACTCCTGGGCGTTGGCGCAAATCCCAGCCTGGTCGATGAGCTCCGGCAGCCCGGAATGGAAGCCGCCTTCGCCGTGGATGCGGATGATGTCTCCGTTGCGCAGCAGGCCGTCGGCAAAGCCCAGGTGGCTGCGGTAGAGCATGGTCTCGGCGAAGACGTGCTCCGGGTTGATGGTGCCGTCGGCGCGCACCAGCTCCGCGCTGGCATAGCGACCGCGCCACCGGACGGTGTTGTCCGAGGCGCGCAGCAGCCGCACGAAGATGGCCTCGTAATAGGCCTCGTCCTCCGCGTCGACCGGCAGGGTGACCACGGCATCGAACACGCCCGCCATCTCGGTGTTCAGGATGTAGCGGGGACCGCTCACCGTCAGCGGATTTTCCGGGCCGAACTGCGCCGTGTAGTCGATGATGCTCTGGCGGATCGAGAAGCCGATGTACTCCGGCACGGGATCGAAGGTCGCGAAGCCCTCGTGCAGGTACATGTAGCCGCTGATGGCCACGTTGTAGCTGCCGGCGAGATTGATCGGCGAACCGTTGAAGAGGACGTTCGTGACGACCCCCTCGTCGGCGTAGACGGTCCAGCCCTCGGAGATGGAGGCGCCGCAGCGCTTGTCCTCAAGCGTGTCGCGGATCTGTTGCCCGGTGAGCTGAACGCGCACCATGTCGTCGTCCTCCCAGGGATAGCACTCGTAGATTTCCAGATAGGTGATCGGCCCGGCCGGCACGTCGCGGCGGATGCCGCCGCCGGACTGGATGGCCAAATCGCAGGGCAGTGCCGCCTGGACCGATTTCCAGCACATCGCGTCGCAGATCCAGGCGCCCGCGGCGTTGACCGAACTCCACGGGTATTCGTTGAGCGTCCACCACTTGTCCTTGTCCATCGTGAGGTCTACGGCCGAGTAGCCGATCACCTGGTCGAGGGCGTACGACGGAAGGGTGGCGTTGTACTCGGCGATCAGGTTCGTGACCAGGTTGGCGATGTCCGAGTCGGGGAGGATCTGGTCGCAGCGGATCACGTGCTGGGTGGCCGAGAGGTAGCGACCGTCGCCGTTGACTGTCAGGTCGCCCAGATACTGCAGGTAGGAGCCGCTCTCGACCACCGTCGTGCGGTAGCGCAATTGCGCCGGCTGCCAGGCGGTCTCGGTCCACGAGTGCCAATGTCCGGAGACGACCACTTCCGGCGGCGGCACGTCGCCGTCGTATTCGAGCAGGGCGTCATCCTCGGTGCAGAGCCGGCTCTGGCCCATGTGCGAGAGCAACACGACGAAGTCGCACCCCTGCGCGCGCAGTTGCTGGACGACGGGTTTGATGTCGATGGTGCCGGGGTCGTCATCGGACCAATCGCAGGGGACGACGTCGATCAGGTTCACGGTGTCGCCATCCAGGTAGGACGACTCATCGTTGGTATAGCCGAGGATGCCCACCTTGCGGCCGGCGACGTTGACAGTGACAAAGGGTGTGAAATAGGGGGTCAGCGTGCCCTTGTGGCAGATGTTCATGGACAGCACGGGGAAGGCGCCGTTGGTGGCGAGGTTGTCGATCATGCGGCGGTCGCGCACGTCGTGGTTGCCGACGACAATGGCATCGATGCCGCGGCCGCCAAGCGCCTTCAGCTTGGCGTCCAGCAGTTTATAGAAGTCGACCATGGCGCCGTTGCCGCGCAGATCGCCGACCGGGTTGCCCTCGGAGATGTCGCCGGCATCCAGTATCAGGGAGTTTGGAAACGCAAGCTTCTGTTCCAGGATCTTCGCGCCGATGTAGGCCGCGCCGCCGACGCGCTCAAAGCGGGGAATGTCCTGCTCTTCAGGGATGTCGATCTCGTGCGGCACGATACGCGCGTGGGCGTCGTTGACGTGGAAGATGCGGATGGGGCCGGTGGCGGGCCAGGAACCCTCGTAGGTCACGCGCAGTACCGGCCGGAAGGCGGGCTTCGCGAACTCACGCGAGTCCACTTTGTAGGAACGCCACGGATCGGCGCCCTCGGTGGCGGCCTTGACCACGAGGCTGGCGGTGCGGTCGCCAGACCACTGGTTGGTGACGAACGCGGTCACGTCCCAGGCATACCAGAGGCGCTCCGTGGCGGGCGCCAGCGTGGCGGTTGCCAGCACGGCCGGCTGGAAGGCGGGCTGGTTGGCCCAGGTGAGCGTAGTCTCCTGCCAGGTGTCGTCGTCGCAGCCGTGGGTTGCCACCTCGAGGGGGTCGGCATCGTCGGCATCGAAGACATACAGCCGCAACTCGGCGGAGAGGATCGTGGCGCCGGGCGGCACTTCGGCCGTCAGCGGGAAGCGCAGCCAGACGCGCTCGTCCTGGTAGCTGCCGCCGGCCTGGCTGGCAACGATAAGCGCGGTCGACGTGCCGAAATTGACAGAGGGCTGAGCCTTGGCGACGCAGGTGTCGGCAGCCGGCACCAGGTCGACCGTACTGGCCCCCCGCAGCTTGGAACCGTTGAGAGCCAGTAATACGAGCAGCAGACGCAAGGATGTGTGCATGAGGTGGCCTTTCGTTGGCCACCATCATGGATTCCTTCCGTTAGGCTGGCATGCGGCTGGCGTTCGATAATCCCAAGCGGAGCGCGAGGGGCACGCGCAGGCATGGCCCAGTCGAGCCGCGACTACGCGATCCACCCGCCACCCAGCACCGTGTCGCCGTCGTAGAAGACCGCGGCCTGGCCCGGTGCCACGGCGAACTGCGGCTCAGCAAAATCCACCTGCCAGAGACCGTCGGACAGGGCCCGTAGCGCGGCCTGCGCGCCGGCGTGGCGGTAGCGAAGCCGCACGAGACAAGCAGTCCCATCGGGCGGCGGCGTGCCGCTGATCCAGTTTGCGCCCGTGACCTGACAGCCGGGGCGGAAGACCTCCTCGCGCCGGCCAAGCACGACGGTATCAGTATCGGCCCGCAGCTCCTTCACATACAGCCGCTCGCCCGTTGCCAGTCCCAGGCCCTGACGCTGACCCACCGTGTAGTGGACGATGCCCCGATGGGTGCCGAGCAAGCGGCCACCGGCGTCGACCATCGGTCCGGGGCGGTTGTCCTCCGGACCGAACAGCGGGGCATAGCTGTCGCTTTCGATGAAGTCCTGACTCTCCTCGCGGTTGGCCACGTCCTCGAAGCCGGCTTCACGCGCCAGCCGTACGACCTCGGGCTTAGTCTTGTCGCCCAACGGAAAGCGCACCTGGCGCAGTTGCGCCTGGGTGAGTTGCGCCAGGAAATAGGACTGGTCCTTGGCCGCATCGACCCCGCGGAGCAACCGGCAGCGCCCCGTCGCCGGATCGCAAGCCACCCGGGCATAGTGACCGGTCGCGAACTGCTCGAACTCGACGCCCCGTTCGCGTGCCCGCTCCCACAGCAGGCCGAACTTCATGCGCTGGTTGCAGATCACACAGGGGTTGGGCGTGCGGCCGGCGCGGTAGTCAGCCCGGAACGGATCCAGCACGCAGCGCCCGTAGTCCTCGGCCAAAGGCACCACCACGTGCGGCACACCAAGCCGCTCGGCCACGGCCCGGGCCGCCAACAGGTCGCGCGCCTCGCCTGGGCCGTAGCAGCCGGAGCGACCCTCGTCGGGCAGCGCCACCGAGCCATCCCAAATCTGCATGGTCAGACCGATCACATCGTGCCCATCCTGCTTCAGGAGCCACGCGGTCACGGTCGAATCCACGCCGCCGCTCAGGCCTACGGCTATCTTCATGGCGTGATGGTCGCAGAAAACGGCATCGACGCGAAGCGCAAACGGAAGCTTGAAGCTGTAGGCAAGCCGGCCGCGCGGCTGCGCCGCGTGGGTAGGTGTGCCCCAGACCCTTGGGGCACCCGGTCGGCCAACGCCCAGCCGCGGTCTGAACCGAAATGCGAAGGGATGGGATTGACTTCGACATTCTGCGGTTTGATTGACGTATTCACAGACAAAGACCAAAGACAACGACACACGACAAAGATTCCGCACTCCGTCGTTGTCTTCAATCTCGGTCTCCGGTCTTTGTCTCGTGCCTGCATCCAACTGCACTGCGACAAAATGGCCAAGTTGCGGACGAGCCCGCCGCGCGGCTGCGCCGCGAACAAACGAAGGGGTAACACGAACCTCCTATCGGTGGACGATTACGGATTACGAGGAGAGTCTCTCGATCGTCCACCGTAATCGTCCACCGATGTTATAGGCAAGTTCTATGCTCCGCCGCGGCAAGCTGCTAGACTTCCATCCACGATGAAACCGATGCCCACACATGAGGAGCAGGTTCGGGCCGAGCGCTTCGGGCAGGCCAACCGCATGCTCACGATCGGCACAGCCGTCACCTGCGTGCTGATGGCTGCCAAGCTGCTGGCCGGGCATGTTGGCCGGTCGGAGGCGGTATTTGCCGACGGCATCGAGAGCGCCTGCGACCTGGCCGTCGCGCTGGCCACGTGGGTGGCGCTGCGGATCAGCCGGCGCCCCTATGACGCCAACCATCCCTACGGGCATGGCCGGGTCGAGAGCCTGGCAGCGCTGTGCGTCGGCTTCGTGATCATGGCCACCGGGATCTGGATCCTGATCACGGCGATCGACACCCTGCGGGAGGGCGGGCACCCGGCGCCCGCCTGGATTGCCGCCGTCGCCGCCGCAGTGACAGTCGCAGTCAAGGGCGCGCTGGCACGCTACACGTCGCGCGGCGGACACCGCCTGGGCAGCCCCCTGCTGGCCGCCCTGGCCACCGACCACCGCAAGGACGCGCTGACCTCCATCGGCACACTGGTGGGTGTGACCCTGGCGATTCTCGGGCTGCCCCTGCTGGACCCGATCGCAGCTGGATTGACCGCCCTGCTAATCCTGGGCACCGGATACCGGACGGTGGAGAGCACGTTCCGCGACCTGATGGATGTGGCCCTGCCCGAAGATCTGCTGGAATCCATCGCCCAGATCGCCCGCACCACCCCGGGCGTCGAGCACGTTCACGAGATCCGGGGCCGCCGGTCAGGGCAATACGCCATCATTGACCTGAAACTCGACATGGCTCCGGAGATGACAGTCGCCCGCTCGCACATGATCGCCACGACGGTCAAGCGCAGCATCTTCGAGGAGTGTCAGGCCGTGGGCGACGTGATGATCCACATCAATCCGCACGACGATCCGAACCATGAGGATCTCGTGCGGCTCTAGATTCCTCGCGCGGATCCAGAAACGGAAGCGCGCGCCGTCATGCGGCGAAAGGAGATGGGGCGAAAGACGGGACTTGAACCCGCGACCACCAGATCCACAATCTGGCGCTCTAACCAACTGAGCTACTTTCGCCATCGCGTCCAAAGGCAGATTGGCAGGGTAGCATATTGGAGCAGGAATGCAACAGCGATGTGCGCACCCCGTGACGCCGCGACGCTGTGAATGGTCTTTTCCCGAAGCCATCCCTGCTAATCCGCTCCTGCGTTCGGCAAACCGCTTCCCAGGCCGAAAGCCATGTGCTAAAGTTGGGGGCTCAGGTCAAAACCCCGTCGGAGTTCGCGTGACCAGGCGGGGCCACCCGGAGGAGAACGTGATGGACGACTCTGACCCGACTCCCGCCACCGACCTCGCCGCCATGGAGGCCCGATTCCTGGCCGCAATGGGGGAGACGCCGGTGCCGCTCGAAGGCTGCTTGGACGCGTTGCTGCAGTTGCACGACAGCGCGCAGACGGCCACCGCCAACAGCTGGGCGCAGCTGCTGCGCGACCGGCTGGTGGAAGCCGGCAACCACGATGCGCTCGCGCGGTTGCTCTCGGTCTGGTCCGGCTGGCGCGAGAATGACCGCGCCTTCACGATCGCCTGCCGCGACGCGCTCACACGCGTCTGCAAGGATCGCGCCTGGATCGCGCTGGTCGAAAGCGTCGCGTTCACGACCGTTCCGTTGCGCGAGTCCCTGCGCCGGCTGGAGTTGCTGCGCGCCTGTCAGCCGGGCGCTTTCTGCATCGAACGCACATGGGGCTTCGGCGTGATTCGCCGGCAGGACGACTTCTACAAGCGCATCACGATCGACTTCCACGCCAAGACCGGTCATCAGATGACCTTTGCCTATGCGGCTGAGGTGCTGGAGCTGCCCGATCCGGCGCACATCCTCGCGCGCCGCCACCGCGATCCGCAGGCATTTGCCGCACTTGTGCGGGATGACCCGGCCGAGATCGTGCGCCTGGCATTGCGCAGCTTCGGCCCGATGCCCGTCACCCGGATGGAGACCCTGCTCGCGGAGCACAGCATGGTCGCGGCCGGCGACTGGAAGCGGTTCTGGGAAGCGGCCCGCAAGGCTCTCAAAAACGACCCCTTGGTCGAGATCCCCGCGCGCCGCACCGAATCGCTGATCATCCACGCGCAAGCGCCGACCTTCGGCGACGCGCACTGGTTCAAGGTCTTCGGATCCCTGCGCGACCCGGAGGAGATCCTGGCCGCCGTGCTGGCGCTGGAATCGTCGGATCCGGCCGTGCTGCAGCAGCCCGAGGCCCATCGCGTCGTGTCCGAGCGCCTGGCCTTTGCCGTAAAGGGGGCGCACAACACGGCGCCCGCACTCTATGCACGCCTGGCCGTGACCGCCGCCCGACTGGGGGTCACATCCCCCACCCCGGACGAATTGCGCGCCCACCTCTGGCAGCACCAGCGCTTCATCAAGGCCGCGGAGCGGTTGACGGCGCGGGACGCCGGGCAGATGGTGGCGTTCCTGATGGCGGGACGGGGCGACGCCGCTGCGCGCCTGCTGGAAGCGTTGCCCTCCGCGTGCTACACGCTGACATCCGAGACGGTCGAGCAACTTCAACTGGGCGAGACCGCCACCGCCACACAGCTGCGCTGCCGCGAACTGCTGGCCTCGACTGCGGCGCCCCCCACCCTGTTGGTCTGGGTGCTGCGCAACCGCGGCACCGTGGCCGGGTGGCCGCTGCCCTCGCCCTACGAACTGCTGAGCCATGCCGTGGCGGTCGTCGAGGACAAGAACCTCACGGGCGAACTCTTACGCATGAGCAACCAGTTGCATGGTCTGTTCGCCAACGCGCGCTGGTTCGACACGATCTTCGCCGACCTGACGGCGATCCAGCAGGAGGCGGTCTTCGACCGGATCCAGGGCTCGGGCGCCTGGGATCCGGCCACCCATCGGGCCCTGATCAATCGCATGATCAAGGCCAACCCGTTGCTGGCCGGACGCAAGCGTTCAGAGGCAATTGCGCTGTCGCAGCCCGTTGGCCGGTGGACCTCCTGGCGCAGCCTCCGCGACCGCCAGCTCCAGTACAAACAGTTGATCGAGGTGGAGATCCCCCGCAACAGCCAGGACATCGCCACCGCCCGTAGCTACGGCGACCTGCGCGAGAACTTCGAATACCACGCGGCCAAGCACCAACAGGGCCTCTTGCTGCAGCGCAAGTCCGAGTGGGAGAATGATCTCGACAAGGTCCGGGGCACCGATTTCGTGGGCATTCCGACCGACCGGGCCGGCATGGGCACCCGCGTGACGATCACCGCCGCCGACAGCCGCGTGCTCCAGTTCCACATCCTCGGCGAGTGGGACCGCGACGAAGCGCTGGGGATTATCTCGAACCGAAGCCGCATGGCGCAATGCCTCGATGGCAAGCGCGTCGGCGAAAGCGCAACGGTGCCGGGCGAGACCGGCGACGAAAGCGTGACGGTCACCGCGATCGAGCCCCTGACCCCCGAGGTCCGCGCCTGGATCAGCGCGAGCGCGGAACTCGTTTAGAACGGTGCGGGGGGCTTGGGCACCCCCACGCAGCGGGGACACGCCCTCCGCGGCTTCAGGCCTGCTCGGTGAACTGCATGTCGCAGAGCCGGCGGTACAGGCCGCCCGCGGCGTGCAGTGACGCATGGGTTCCGCGTTCGACAATCCGCCCGCCGTCGACGACCAGAATCAGGTCGGCGCGCCGGACGGTACCCAATCGATGTGCGATCGCCAGCACCGTGCGATTGGCCATCACGCGCGCGATCGCCTCCTGCACCAGTCGCTCCGTCACCGTGTCCAGGGCGCTGGTGGCTTCGTCGAGGATCAGAATCGGCGGATTGCGCAGGATGGCGCGTGCCAGCGCCACCCGCTGGCGTTCGCCGCCGCTGAGCGTAAAGCCCTTCTCGCCAACCACCCGCCCGTAGCCGTCCGGATGCTCGACGATGAAGCCGTGCGCATTGGCCAGTTTGGCCGCGGCTTCGATCTGGGCCGTCGTCGCATCGGGCGTACCGTAGGCGATGTTGCTCGCGACCGTGTCGTTGAACAGGATCGTCTCCTGTGTCACCACGCCGACCAGACGCCGCAGGTCCGGCACCGCGATCTCGCGCAGGTCGACTCCGTCGAAGCTCACGCCCCCCTCCGTCGGATCGTAGAACCGCGCCAGGAGATTGGCCAGCGTGGTCTTGCCCGATCCGGTTTCACCGACGAGCGCCACCACGCTGCCGCGCCGGATCTCGAAACTGACATCGGTCAGGATCACCGGTCCCTGCGCGGCGAAACGGAACCCGACCTGATCGAAGACCACCCGATCCTCGAAGCCGGCCTTACGCACCGGGTGAGGCGACTCGGGCAGAGCCGTGTCGGTATCCAGCAGCCGGAACACGCGGTCCAGAGCCGCCCCGGCCCGCTGGATCGCGGGACTGATCCGCGTCAATTGCTTCATCGGCTTGTAGATCAGGACTGCCACGATGCCGATCGGAATGATCTGGGACATGCGCATACCGCGCGTGTAGCAGTAGATGACGAACGCGCAGGCCAGCAGGATGGAGATGCCCTCCATGGCCGGCGACATCAGCAGTTCCGCGCGCAAGGCGCGCACCACGGCCTGGAAGTACCGCGCGTTGACCTCGCGAAACCGCAACGCCTCGGTGGCTTCGGTGTGGAAGGCCTTCACGACGCGGATGCCCGTCAGCACCTCGTGCATGCGGGAAACGACCTCGGAGATCCGTTCCAGCGAGCGGCGCGTCCAGCGTTTGACGTGGCCGCCCAGCACGGCGATCGGAACGATGCACAGCGGAAACGCCACGGCCCCCGTGAGCAGGAAGCCGACCATGTGGTTGTCGAGCGCGAAGATCACCCCGAACACCAGCGCCCCGGCAATCTGCATGGGGGCCTGGGTCGCGTCCGCGATGGTGGTCGCGATGACGTGTTCGACGGCGGCCGTGTCATTGACGCAGCGGCTGATGATGCCTCCGACGTCGCAGCTTCCGAAGTACGTCAGCGACTGCCGCTGCAGCGTGTCGAACAGGTCGTCGCGCAAGTCGCGCACCACGCGGGCGCCGAGCCAACGCATGCAGTAGTGGTTGAGGAAAACGGCCGCCGCGCGCAGGAGCACGATCAGCGGCAGCCCGATCAGGCTCAGGGCCAGGCACTGCCATGAGGGTGCGCCATCCGCGCGCCGCAGCGGCAGCTGGTAGCGCGCCGCCACGCGCTCGGCCTTCACGAACCAGGACGGCAGCGCGTCTTCTGACGCCGGCGCCCCCTCGGTCCGAGCGGCCGCCGGAGACGTACCGATGCCCCGGGATACTTCGAACGACCCCAGGGCGCGCGGCACGACCTGCAGCAGACCGAAGGTCGAGCCGCCGCACAGGATCGCCGCGACGATCCCGACCAGCAGCCGCCCGCGATAGGGCCGCGTGCGGCGCAACAACCGCAGGTAGGCCTGCCGGGTGGTCGGCGTCAGTCCGGCTTCCGTCATGACGCCAGGGACCCCAGGTACCGTTCGGCCTCGAGCGCCGCCATGCAACCCGTGCCGGCGGCGGTGACCGCCTGCTTGTAGGTCCGGTCCTGCACGTCGCCGGCCGCGAACACACCCGGTATGGCGGTGCGTGTCCGGTCGGTCACGATGTAACCTTCGTCATCCAGCGCCAGATGCCCCTTGAAAGCCCCGGTGTTGGGCGTGTGGCCGATGGCAATGAAGACCCCCTGCACCGCCAGGTCGCTCAGCGCACCCGTCGGCAGGTGCCGCAGCTTCACCGCCGTCACCTCGCCGCGGGCCACATCCGCAATATCCTCCACCACCGAATCCCAGACCACCGAGATGCGGGGGTTGGCGAGCACGCGCTCGGCCATGATGCGCGAGGCCCGGAAGGCCGCACGACGGTGAATGACGGTCACGTGCGAGGCCAGGCGCGAGAGGTAGAGTGCATCCTCCATGGCGGTATCGCCCCCTCCGACGACGGCTACGGCCTGCCCGCGGAAGAAGCTGCCGTCGCAGGTCGCGCAACCCGAGACGCCACGGCCGATCAGCTGCTGCTCGGCCGGCAGCCCCAGGTACCGCGCACTGGCCCCGGTGGCGATGATCACGGTCCGGGCCTGGCACGCGCCGCCCAAGGCAAGCGTCAGGCTGTGTACGGGCGGCTGGAGCGTGCAGCCCGTGACCTCGTCCGACAGGAACCGGACACCCAGCCGTTCGGCCTGGCGGCGCATGTTGGTGACCAGCTCGGTGCCATCAAAGGGCTCCACGAACCCGGGGTAATTCTCGATGTCCGTGGTCTGGGTCAACTGCCCCCCTGGCTGAATGCCGTCGATGACCACCGGTTGGAGGTTGGCCCGTGCCGTATAGATGGCCGCGGTCAGGCCGGCCGGCCCGCTGCCCACAATCACAACGTTTTCCATCATGTCTTCCCCGCCGCCTGTTCCGATACGAAACAGGATGAAATCCCGACCCACGGGCTCGCGCCGTCACGCGCCGCACCGGTCGCCGCGGTCCCGCGCCCGCTACGTGTACCGCAGGATCTCATCCACGGTCGTGTAACCGTCCAGTACGTTGCGCACGCCGTCTTCCCGCATGGTGCGCATGCCCAGTTCGCGCGCCCGCTCGCGGATGAGCAGGGTCGGCTTGCGTTCATTGATCAGCACGCGGATCGGCTCCGTGACCCGCAGATATTCGAAGATGCCCTTGCGGCCCTTGTAGCCCGTGCCGTTGCAGTTGGCGCAGCCGCGCCCGTAGTAGAAGGAGCGGTCGCCCAGTTCGCTGCGCTTGATGTTCAGCCGCGCCAGCACGTCGTCCTCGGGCGGGTACGGCGTCTTGCATTTCTCGCAGATCGTGCGCACGAGCCGTTGGCCGAGCACCGCCTCCAGCGTGGACGAGATCAGGTAGGGCTGCACATCCATGTCGACCAGGCGGGTCACGGCGCCGGCCGCATCGTTGGTATGCAGCGTGCTGAACACCAGGTGGCCCGTCAGCGAGGCCTCGACGGCCTCCAGATCTCGGATTTCGCCGATCAGAATCACATCCGGATCCTGGCGCAGGAACGCGCGCAGCACCTTCGGAAAGGTGTTGCCCACCAGCGGGTTGATGGGCACCTGCACAATGCCGTCGATGTCGTACTCGACGGGCTCCTCGGCGGTCAGCAGTTTCTGATCGACCGTATTGATGCGCTTCAGGCACGAGTAGAGCGTGGTGGTCTTGCCGGAACCGGTCGGCCCGGTGACG